>CAZPEM010000266.1:0-1533 GCA_964585575.1 uncultured Chitinophagaceae bacterium | reverse complement strand
GCCGCCGGCAAGGAGACCGTCGGCGACACGACCACGCTCGAGGATTACAGCGTTCTCGCGAAGCTCCGCGGCGACGAGGAGTGAGCATGGCATCCGTGGGTTCGGTGGCGGCGAGGTCAGGCGGAAGGCTCCCCAGGGTCGTCATCGTCGGCCGGCCCAACGTCGGCAAGTCGAGCCTGTTCAATTGGCTCGTCGAGAAGCGGGTGGCGATCGAGGATCCGACGGCGGGCGTCACCCGCGACCGTCTCGTGCAACGCATCGAGCTCGAGGGGCGCGTGCTCGAGCTGGTAGACACCGGGGGCATGGGTTTCGACGATCCCGACGGGCTCACCGCGGCGATCGACCGACAGATCGCGGCGGGCATCGCCGAGGCGGCGGTCGTGGTGTTCGTGGTGGACGTGCGGGCCGGTCTCGTGCCGGCCGACGCGGAGGTGGCCCGCCGCATCCGCAAGACCCGTGCGCCGGTGCTCCTCGTCGCGAACAAGTCCGACGACAAGAAGCACGACGTCCACGCCTGCGAGTTCGACGCCCTCGGCTTCGGTCCCCCGCTCGTCGTGAGCGTCCGCGAGCGTCGCAACCGCGACGGCCTCGTCGCCGCGATCCTCTCGCACCTCCCCGAGACAGGCGGTGGGGAAGCGGGCCCCGAACTGCCGGAGATGAAGCTCGCGATCGTCGGGCGGCGAAACGTCGGCAAGAGCACGTTCGTGAATGCTCTGGCCCACGAGGAGCGGGTGATCACGAGCCCGATCGCGGGAACGACCCGCGACAGCGTCGACGTGCGGTTCGACGTCGACGGCCACACCTTCCTCGCGATCGACACGCCGGGCCTCAAGCGCACGAAGAGCCAGAAGACCGACCTCGACTTCTACTCGACCCACCGGGCCGAGCGGAGCGTCCGCCGCGCCGACGTCGTGCTCCTCGTCTTCGACGGCACGGAGCCGGTGGGCCGGGTCGACAAGAAGCTCGCCGACACGATCGCCGAGGAGGCGAAGCCGGTCGTGCTCGTGGTGAATAAGTGGGATCTGTGCAAGCAGGGCGAGATGGAACGCAGGGAGTGGATCGAGCACCTCCGCGACACGTTCCGCACGATGCCCTTCGCCCCGGTCGAGTTCGCGACGGCGAAGTCGGGCCGCAACGTGAAGACGGTCATCGACACGGCGCAGCGGCTCTTCCGCCAGAGCCGCACCCGCGTGCCGACCGCGAAGCTCAACGACATCGTGCGGGCCGCCGTCGACGCCAACCAGCCGCCCGCCGATCCCCGCGGCCGGCCGGTGCGGATCTACTACGCGACGCAGGTGGAGGAGGCCCCGCCCACGATCGTGCTGTCGACGAGCGCCCCCAGGAGCGTGTCGGAGCCCTACAAGCGGTACCTGCTCGGGGTCTTCCGGAAACAGACACCGTTCAAGGAGGTGCCGATCCGCCTCCACGTCCGCGGCCGCGGCGGCCCGGAGTGAGGGTTCGGGGCTGCCCGTGCCCCTGGCCGGACGTTCGCTACGCGACCAATCCGCTTCGCGGATCGGTGCCCGCCTGTCC
>CAZPEM010000265.1:0-1587 GCA_964585575.1 uncultured Chitinophagaceae bacterium | reverse complement strand
GCACGCTCGGCTTCGCGATCGCCTCCCTGGTGCTCTTCGGCATCGGATGGGGCTTCTTCGACTGCAACAACATGCCGATCCTCTGCCAGATCGCCCGGCCGAGCCTGCGGGCCACGGGCTATGGGATCATGAACCTCGTGAGCATCAGTTGTGGCGGCTTTGCCGACTGGGGCTTCGGCGTGCTGCGGGATGCAGACGTGTCGCTCGCCGCGATCTTCGGCGGGTTCGCGGCGCTGGCGATCCTTTCGGTGGCGACGGTGCTCGCCATCAGGCCGCGGTCGTTCCCATCCGACGGGTGAGCCATCGCCAGCTTCCTCGCGCGACCCCTTTTCCATCACAGAGCTCGAAAAACAATCCTCAAAGGTGGATCACGGTTCTTTTATCCCACGCACACTTCTCACCTGCTCACGACCCCTTGGTCGCAGCTTGCCGTCGAGCCATCGAGATCGACGAACACGTCAACCTGCTGGCCGACGAACAGCCCCGGCGAATCCTCTTCCACGGCATACACGACCTGCAGGACGCGGGTGTCGACTCGCTCGCGGTTGTCGCCCGTGAGCGACTGCTTCGGCACGACATACGGCTCCACCCGGACGAATCGGAGGCGATAGGATCGGCCGGAATCGCCACGGGGATGAGCCTGCGCATTCGCAGTTCTGTCAAATCGCGGAATCTCGCTCTCATCGAAGTCGGCCCGCACGCAGAGCGGCTGCACGCGGCCCAGCACCATCAGCCGCTGGCCGGCTGCAGTGCCCACCTGCTCGCCGGCGCGAACGTCGACCTTGAGCACGTCGCCGTCGATCGGCGAGGTGACCGTGAGTCGCGCGATCTCGGTGCGGGCCTGCTCCACATGCGCCCGTGCACGCCTGACGGCGCTTTCGGCGACGGCGATGTCCTCCTTCCATGCGCCGGCCTTGAGCAGCGTATCGTCCGCGGAGGCTCCGGCCAGCCGCTGTCTCGCCTGCTCGAGTTCCGCACGCCGCGAGATCAGTTCGGCATCGGGAACTGTCCTCGCCTCGGCGAGCCTCGCCGTCCGGCGGTAGGCATCCTCGGCCGCCACCACAGCCGCCTGAGCCTCGCTGACACGGGCCTCGCTCGCCGGCACCTCTTCGGGTCTGGGGAGCGATCGGAGGCGGCGGAGTTGGGCCTCGGCATCGGCGAGACCGGCTTCGCGGACGGCAAGCTCGGCATCGGCCTGTCGTGTGTCGATGCGGAACAGCGGCGCGCCCACCGTCACGCGATCCCCAACCGACACATGGACCCGCTCGACCACGCCTGAGACGTGCGTGCCGACGACCACGTCTTCGGTGATCGGTTCGACGATCCCCGAGGCGGCGAGCGTGCGTGAAAAAGGGGCCATCACCGGCGGGATCGGCGGCGCGGCCTTCGGGAGCGGCTGGTTGGCCCGGTAGACGTGCCAACTCGCGTAGCCCGCGGAACCGAGGGCCAGCAGAGGCAGAAGCAGAGTCCCGATCTTGCCGCTCATGAGTGTGACTCCCGGAAGCCGGCCGCGGAGGAAACGCCGACCACATGGCCGTCGCCCATCTCGATGATGCGGTCGCCGTATCCGTAGACCCGGCTGTCGTG
>CAZPEM010000264.1:0-1625 GCA_964585575.1 uncultured Chitinophagaceae bacterium | reverse complement strand
CGCCGAAGTGTTGGATGCCTGCCTGGCCGAGTTCGGCACGGAGACGCGATTTTCACGTCCGAGCCGCTCGTGGCTCGCGCCGCTCCGGACAGCCCGAGAAAGGCCGGGAACTTTTTGGTGTTTTGGCGCATCCTATGGGAAGGAGCCGACTCGACCCGGTGTTGCAGCGGCCGTGTCGCCGTCAGCCGCTGGGCCGAGCCGACCGGCGACACTGCGGGCAGGCGATTCGAACCGCAATGAAGAGGCTCGCGTTGTCAAATGGAGGACCATTCGTGCCACGGCTTTCTGCCCTGACTGCGTGCCTGCTTTTCTGCGCGGTAGCCCTGGCCGGTGCGGCCCAGGCCGCCGGGCCGGCCGCCCCGGCCGACGGGCCGATCCGTGACCCGGCGGGCGTGAAGGGCTACGCCGTCCATGAGTGGGGCGTGTTCACGATCCATCCCGACCTGGAAATGGCCAACGCGGCGCTGGCCGCCGAATGGGCCGACTGCCCGCGGGAGCTTTACCGCACCGAGCCGCCGAACCTGCGGAACCTGCCCTGGCGGGGCGGCGTCGAGAAGCCGATCGTCTACTTCCACTGGGATGCCGACCCGCCGCCGCCCGAGCAGGGCGTGACGATGAAGGTGCGGTTTCCTGACGGCCGGCCGGTGATCTGGTGGCCGGCCTCGAAGGAAGGCGCGGGGATCAAGCCCCCGGGACAGGAGGTGACCGACTCGCTGTCGTGGCGGCTGTTCCTCGGGCGACAGCCAGACGGACGAGGCCGATTCGGCGCAGGCGCACGGCCGCGGACGCCCGCCGTGGCGGCCGACCACTGGTATGCCAAGGCCCGGATGGTGAAGGCCGAGCCGGTGTTTTCCTACGGCGAACGTGGCAAAGTCAGCCCCGTCATCGACGCCGAGCAGTTCGTCTACTACGACGGCCTGATGACGCCGCTGGCGTTTCTGAAGGCCCGGCGGACGGCCACGGGCGACCTCGTGCTCGACAACACCGCGCCGTATGCGATTCACGACCTGTGGTGCGTCGATCACACCGGCGATCCACGCACCGGAAAGGCCGCGCGGCTGGCCCGCGTGCCGCTCGTGCCCGTGGGCACGAAGGAGATCGTGCCCGAATGGCGGGCCGTCCCGGACGCCGACTGGGCCAAGGCCACGGCCGAGCAACTCGCCGCCGACCTCGAACAGACCGGCCTGCACGCCGACGAGGCGAAGTCGCTCGTCGCCATCTGGCAGCCGGGGTTCTTTCATGCCCCGGGGCTCACGCTCTTCTATCGCCTGCCGCAGCGGGAGTACGACCGCGTGACCACGATCGCGCTCGACCCGGTGCCCGAGACGCTCGTCCGCGTGGGCATCGTGCTCCATGCGCATGCCGAGCCCGAGCGGGTGTCGGGGGCGAAAGAGCCCGACGGCGAAGCCCGGTCCGCGGAGCCCGTCGTGCCGGCGGGCCCGGCGATCGAGCCGCTGCGGCTCGAAAAACGGCTCACGGTCGCGGAGGCCGAGAAACTTTCGAAGGCGGATCGCGACCTCTGCCTGTTCGGTCTCTCTGAATTGTCAGTCGAGGTGGCAGCGGCGCTCGCGTCGCATCGCCGCACGCTGCGTGCACCGGGACTGATGCGGCTCGACGCCGACGTC
>CAZPEM010000263.1:0-1637 GCA_964585575.1 uncultured Chitinophagaceae bacterium | reverse complement strand
ACCGGCTCCATCGCGAAGGGGAGGGCGTGCTGAAACCGTCGCTTCAGCGTCTTCATGATGTCGCCGAGCGCCTCCTGCCCCGCGGCCTTCGCGGTCGGAGCGAAGATGAAGCCCATGCCGCCGCCCGACATGCCGCCGAGCATCCAGAAGCCCTGGAAGTCGTCGCCAAACAGTCGGCGGACCTCGGCGATGATCGATTCGGTGTAGAGGTTCGTGGCCCAGGGGATGATCGTCTGGATCGGGCCGAAGAAGTTTCGCGTCGTGAGCGAGGCGATCCGCGGCATGTCGCCCGCCTCCACGGCCTCGATGATGCCGTCGAGGATGCCGACGGCCTCGTGCCGCGCCCGCCATTCATCCCCGCTGCGCAGGAGATACTTTTCGGTCACCATCTCCAGGATCGGCCCGACGTTCTGCGCCATGCCGCCGTGCACGAGCACGAGCGAATCCTGAAGCGTTGCCCCGAGCTTCACGGGCTCGTGCTTCGGCAGGAGCCGCCCGCGGCTCGTGCCGAATTCAGGGTCGCCATCGGC
This sequence comes from uncultured Chitinophagaceae bacterium, assembly GCA_964585575.1. Classification (GTDB taxonomy): domain Bacteria; phylum Planctomycetota; class Planctomycetia; order Pirellulales; family UBA1268; genus UBA4655. The sequence continues at coordinate 1,107 of CAZPEM010000263.1, read as the reverse complement.
CGCCGCGACGCCGCTGATGAGCTTCGCCGCCGGCCAGACGCCGCCGGAATCCTGCCAGCCGCCGCCCGACCCGCCGAGCCATTCGCCGAGGATCGCCCGGGCGGCCACGAGCCTTCGCTCCACCTCGGTGAGCCCGCCGGAAAGCGAGCCCGCCTGCCCGGTCGCCCGCATGCAGGCTGCGATGAGGGCGGCCAGGAGGTTCGTCGAGACGGCGAGCCGCGAGCCCTTGGGGATGCTGTTGACGGAGCTTACGACCTCGAGACCGAGGCCCGGGCCGACCACGCGGGCGAGCAGGTCGGCGAGGCTCTCGCCGGAGCCCTCGATCCCCGGCGGCACGATCCCCGAGGCGATCACGGCCGCCTTCAGGAGGCCGAGGTAGTCGCGGGCGAAGTCGAACACCTCCGCCATGTCGGTGATGTCGGCGGTCGCGCCGAGGTCCACGCTCGTGAGCCGCAAGACCGGGCTGTCGATCACCCGCAGATACGCCTCCACCGGCGGCTTCGGCTTCGCGTCCCGCCCGTGCACGGCCAGGTCGATCGACACATTGAGCACCCGCGCGGCCTCGGGGTAGTCCATGCCGAGGAAGAAGATGTCGCTCCAGCAGGAGTGCGAAAGATCCATCCGCACGGGCGTCGATTCGCGGAGCACGGGAAACGTGCCGCAAGGCCCTTGTGTGAGCAGCTCGGGGCGGATCCGCAGGGGGTGGTCGGCGGAGTGCCCCACGCGAAACATCCACTGGTTGCCCCGCAGGCTCCGCACGCTCCTGCGGACCTGGTTGGCGAGCGTCTGGAGGCCGAGCTCGCGGTAGGCGTGGGCGAGGCCGCTGGCGAGCGAGTCGCTCACGCCGTGCTCCGCCTGGCTCTCACGAAACGCCTCGATCGCCTCCTCGAACCGGCGGTTCAGGAGATGCTCGTGGCCCGCGTGGGGAATGAGGCCCTCGTGCGGATTCGTGGCGGCGGTGCGGCCCTCCGCGACGAGCGCCGCCGGCAGGAAGTGGCGGTGGATCGCCGAAAGCAAGAAGAGCGCCCGCACCCGCTCGTAGAGGCTCGTGCTCTCGCGGCGGAAGGCCTCGAGCCCCGCGGCCTCGGCAAAGAGCCCGTCGATCGA
>CAZPEM010000262.1:0-1681 GCA_964585575.1 uncultured Chitinophagaceae bacterium | reverse complement strand
GTGTCGCGCACGCCATATGCGTGACCGAATCTCCGGGAAAGGTTCGATGCCCGGTATTGAAATCGCTCTCGACCACGACGTTCGGATTCGCACCATGCTCCAGCAGCCACTTGAACCTGGGCAGCTGGTTGTCCGGAAACGCCCACAAAAGCGGCGTCATCTTGTCCTTGCCCTGGGCGTTGACGTCGGCCCCAGCTTTCACGAGCCGTTCCATCTCGGCCACATCCTTGGCTTCGATGGCGTGGCACAGGGCGACCACCTGCGGGTCGGTGAAGTAATCCTCGGCCTGCCAGCCGAATCGCTCGTGGGTCGCCTTTACCGGGAGCCAGTTCGACACGCCGCAGCCCATCGCGGACAAGCAGAGCGCGACTGCCATGAGCCGAGCCGGGGAACCCATGGGCTCACTCCGGCTTGGCCTTGGCCTCGGCTTGCTCGCGGGCCTTTCGCTCCGCGATCTCGGCGTTCATTTTCTCGCGAAATGTAGAGCCGGACCACGAATCCCAACGAGCGATGTCCGCCTTCGCAGCTTCGTACGACTCGCCGCGGTCGGTCAGCCGTTTCAGCAGGGCTTGATGGTCGGCTTTCTGGCGAGGATCGTCTCCTCGAAACGCCTGCTCCTCGAGAACGGCAAAGTGGATGAGCCGTCGCATGCCGTCTTTCTCGTACGCCCGATGATCCGCCCCCAAGTCCAGGAGGAGATTGGCGAGGCCATACTGCCCGCACCATGTCACGGCATTCATCGCCGGGGTAATTTGCCCTGAAAACATATTCGGGTCTGCCCCGATGGCGATGAGCTTCCGAATCAGCTCCTCGCGGTTGCCGCCTCCGCCTCCTTCAATGACAAGCGTCAGTGGCACGTCCTCGTAACGCCTGGTGCGGAGGTTGGGGTCGCCCCCGTGCTCGAAGACTGCGTCGAAATAGCCGGGGAAGGCCGTCTTGCACACGAAGTGCGTGACGGCATCGCCGGGGACCATGAAGCCCCTGGTATTGAACTCGCTCTCGATCTTGACATTCGGATCAGCCCCGTGTTCGAGGAGCCACTTGAACCGCGGCAGGTTGTTGTCCGGGAATGCCCACAAGAGCGGGGTCATGTTGCCCTTGCCCTGGGCGTTGACGTCGGCGCCCGCCTGGACGAGGCGTTCCATTTCCGCGAGGTCGTTAGCTTCGATGGCGCGGCACAGGGCGATCACCTTTGGATCGGTGAAGTAGTCCTCGGCCTTCCAGCCGCACCGCTGGTGGAACGTCTTCCTCATACCGACCAATCGGCCGCATCCGGTGATCATCAGCAGGGCGAGGGCGAGGATTGCAAAACGTCGCATCGTGATTGGCAAGACGAATGGATTCAGTCGTCGTGAGGTGCTTAGAAATACTGGTTGTAGCCGAGCATGTCGATCTGAATGTTGCCGAGGCTGCCCTCCGTCACGAGAAGGCCGTAGAGAATCGACGGGAAGGAATGCAGTTCGACCATCGTGCCGAAAAAAACGAGGCCCGAGGCCGCGGCTCCCCATGGATTCCGGTTCGCCACCGACGCGGCGAAAGCTGTGACGGATAATGCCAGGCGCAGGTCTCTCGGTCCATCCATCTCCCTCTGGACCCCGATCGCCGTCCTGCCGATGAATCCCTGCACGAAATTCAAGATCTCGTAGTCTACGTAACGTGCCGTGATGAAGTTCCCAGCCAC
>CAZPEM010000261.1:0-1729 GCA_964585575.1 uncultured Chitinophagaceae bacterium | reverse complement strand
CGACGTCGCCCATGGCCCACTGCGTGATCACTTCCTCCTTGCCCGTCACCCGCTGGAGCGGCACGTACTCCACGAGCGGCCGGTCGGCGATCACGACGGCCGCGGCATGGGTGCCCACGTTGCGGGCGAGCCCCTCGATCCGCTGCGCGAGGCCGACGAGCTCGCGGACCTCGGCGTCGGCCTCGCAGGCATCGGCCAGCTGGGAGCCGGGGGCCGCGGCCTCCTCGAGCGAGATTCCGAGCTGGTCGGGCACGAGGGCTACGATCTGGTCCACCCGCTGGAGCGGCATGCCGAGCGCCCGCCCGACGTCGCGGATCGCGGCCCGGGCGGCGAGCGTGCCGAACGTGCCGATCTGGGCGACGTTGGCCTCGCCATACTTCTTCTTCACGTAGTCGATGACCTCGCCCCGCCGCTCCTTGCAGAAGTCGATGTCGATATCGGGCGCCTCCCGACGGTTGATGTCGAGGAATCGCTCGAAGAGCAGGTCGTACTCGAGCGGGCAGACATGGGAGAGATAGAGCGAGTAGGCCACGAGCGCGCCCACGCCCGAGCCCCTCGCCGCCGCCGGGATCCCCTTCTCGCGGGCGTGCCGCACGAAGTCCCAGACGATGAGGAAGTAGCTCGCGAATCCGAGCGTGTCGATCACCGAAAGCTCGCGGTCGAGCCGATCCATGACGTCGGCATGCAGTTCACCGCCCGCCACACCGTCCACCCACCGCTTCGGCACCTGGGCATACCGCTCGCGCAATCCGTCGAGGCAGAGCCGGCGCAATTCCTCGCTGGCGGTGCGGCCCTCCGGCACCTCGAAGCCGGGGAAATGCCGCTTTCCCAGGTCGAGCTCGATCGACACCTCGTCGGCGATCTTCTGGCTGCGGCCGACGGCCCCGGCCACGAGCCCTCGATCGATCCCGACGAACCCGGAGTGCATCTCCGCGGGGCTCTTGAGGTAGAACTCGCTGGTGTCCATCTTCATCCGGCTGGCATCGCTGCGGAACCGCCCGGTGTTGACGCAGAGAAGGATGTCCTGGGCCTCGGCGTCCTCGCGGTTGATGTAGTGGCAGTCGCAGGTCGCCACCGGCGGAATGCCGAGCTCACGCGAGATATCCAGGGCCGCCTCCGTCACCTGCCGCTGGGTGTCGAGGCCGTTGTCCTGGATCTCGATGAAGTAGCGGTCGCCGAACGTCTTCTGGAACCACCCGGCTACCTCCTTCGCCCGCGCGAGCGACTCCGCCTGCTCCCGCGACGAGCCGATGAGCGACCGGCTGAACTCGCTCGAGAGGCAGCCGGAGAGGCATATGATCCCCTCGCCGAACCGCTCGAGCAGTTCACGATCGATCCGCGGCTTGAAGTAGAAACCCTCGAGGTAGGCCTTCGTGGCCATCTGGAGCAGATTGGCGAAGCCGGTCCGGTCCTTCGCCAGCAGCGTGAGGTGGTAGCTCGAATCCTTCTGGCTGCCGGCGTCCTTCTGGAAGCGGGTTCCGGGGGCGATGTAGGCCTCGTAGCCGATGATCGGGTTGATGCCCGCGGCCTTGGCGGCTTCGTAGAACTCGAGGGCCCCGTGGAGGTTGCCGTGGTCGGTGATCGCCAGCGCGTTCATCCCGAGCTCCACCGTCCTCGACACGAGCCGGTCGATCGGGCTCGCGCCGTCGAGCAGGCTGTAATGGCTGTGGCAGTGGAGGTGGACGAAGGAAGGAGCGGTCATCCGTGGTCTCGCTCGGGGGCGGCGGGG
>CAZPEM010000260.1:0-1760 GCA_964585575.1 uncultured Chitinophagaceae bacterium | reverse complement strand
GCCGGTGATGAGCACGGTGTCGCTGCCTGCGTTCGTGTTCACCGTCGTCGTGCCGCCGGTGGACTGGATCGTGACGGTGTCGTCGCCGGCGTTCGTGGTGAGCGTGGTGGTCGCGGCGGCAGCGGTGCCCGCGATCGTGAACGTGTCGCTGCCGCTGCCGAGCTTGATGTCGAGGGTTTCGACGGCCGTGTAGCCAATGCCACTGGGATCACTGACGGCGGCGGTCATGCCGAGGCCGGTGAGGTCGGTGGCGGTGAGCGAGCCGGTGTTGCCGGCCGAGTCGGCCGTGTCATCGACGTTCAGCGCGTCGGTGCCGGCACCGGCGTCGAGCGTGAGCCGGGCGGCGATCGCGTTGACGCTGCCGCCGGCGGCTGGGGCCAGGCTGCCGATGTTGACCGTGTCGTTGTCGTCGCCCGTGTTCACGGCCGTGGCGGCGCCGATCGCCTGGACGTTGACCGTATCGGCGTCGTCGCCGGTGTTGACCGTCGTGGTGGCACCCGTGCCGGTGATGAGCACGGTGTCGCTGCCGCCATTCGTGTTCACCGTTGTCGTGCCGCCGGTGGACTGGACCGTGACGGTGTCGTCGCCGGCGTTCGTGGTGAGCGTGGTGGCCGCGGCGGCGGCGGTGCTTGCGATCGTGAACGAGTCGTTGCCGCTGCCGAGCTTGATGTCGAGTGTTTCGAGGTTCGTGTAGCCGATCCCACTGGGATCGCTGCCGGCGGCGGTCATGCCGAGGCCGGTGAGGTCGGTGGCGGTGAGCGAGCCGGTGTTGCCGGCCGAGTCGGCCGTGTCATCGACGTTCAGCGTGTCGGTGCCGGCTCCGGCGTCGAGCGTGAGCCGGGCCTTGATGTCGTTGGCCGTGCCGCTGGACGCGGGGGCCTCGCTGCCGACGTTGATCGTGTCGTTGGCGGCACCCGTATTCACGGTGGTCGTGCCGCCGATCGACTGGATGTTGACCGTATCGGCGTCGTCGCCGGTGTTGATCGTCGTGGCGGCACCCGTGCCGGTGATGAGCACGGTGTCGGCACCGGCGTTCGTGTTGACGGTGTTCGTGCCGGCGGTGGACTGGATCAAGACGGTGTCGTCGCCGGCGTTGGTCGTGAGCGTGGTCGTCGCGGCGGCGGCGGTGCTTGCGATCGTGAACGTGTCGTTGCCGCTACCGAGCTTGATGTCGAGGGTTTCGACGGCCGTGTAGCCGATGCCACTGGGATCGCTGCCGGCGGCCGTCATGCCGAGGCCGGTGAGCTCGGTGGCGGTGAGCTCGCCGGTATTGCCAGCCGTGTCGGCCGTGTCGTCGATGGTGAGCGTGTCGGTGCCGGCACCGGCGTCGAGCGTGAGCCGGGCGGTGATCGCGTTGACGCTGCCGCCTGAGACCGGGGCGAGGCTGCCGACATTCACCGTGTCGTTGTCGTCGCCGACGTTGACCGTGGTGGCGGCGCCGATCGCCTGGACATTGACCGTGTCGGCGTCGCCGCCGGTGTTGACCGTCGTGGTGGCACCCGTGCCGGTGATGAGCACGGTGTCGCTGCCGCCGTTTGTGTGGACGGTGGTCGTGCCGCCGGTGGACTGGATCGTGACGGTGTCGTCGCCGGCGTTCGTGGTGAGCGTGGTGGTCGCGGCGGCAGCGGTGCCCGCGATCGTGAACGTGTCGCTGCCGCTGCCGAGCTTGATGTCGAGGGTTTCGACGGCCGTGTAGTCGATTCCCGCGGTCATGCCGAGGCCGGTGAGCTCGGTGGCGGAGAGCGCGCCGGTATTGCCAG
>CAZPEM010000259.1:0-1802 GCA_964585575.1 uncultured Chitinophagaceae bacterium | reverse complement strand
TCACCCGCCGAAAATCCTGGGCTGGCCGGTCGCCTCGAGCACGGCGAGCCAGAGGTCGCCGTCGGGAGCGACCTGGTTGCGGTGGCTCACGGAGAGCGGCATCGGGATGTGGACGTAGCGGCCCCGCCAGCGGCCGATGACCATCTCCGTGCGGCCCGCCATCGCGGCGTGCACGGCGTTCTGCGCGAGCCGCAGGCAGTAGACGCTGTCGTAGGGGTTGGCCTCGACGGAGCGGATGAGGTAGCTCGGGTCGATGTACTTCATGTTGATCTCCGTGCCGCTGGCGGCGAAGTGGCGGGCGATTCGCTCCCTGAGGAAGATGCCGATGTCGCCGAGCTTGCGGTTGCCGGAGGCGTCCCGCTCGTCGCCCGCCGGCGGCATGAGATCCTGCCCCGCCCCCTCGGCGACGACGATCACGGCATGGCCGCGACGGCGGACCCGGTCGAGGAGGTGGTCGAGCAGCCCCCCGGGCCCTTCGAGCGAGAACGGAACCTCCGGGATGAGCACGTAGTTGGCATCGGGCTCCGCGAGCGACGCGTAGCAGGCGATGAAGCCCGAGTGACGACCCATGAGCTTCACGAGGCCGACGCCGTTCGGGGCAGCCTTCGCCTCGACGTGCGCCGCGCGGATCGAGGCCGTCGCCTGGCCGAAGGCGGTCTGGAAGCCGAAGCTCTGGTCGATGTAGGGGATGTCGTTGTCGATCGTCTTCGGTACGCCGACGACAGCGATCTTGAGCCCCCGTGCGGCGATCTCCTCGGTGATCCGCATCGCGCCGCGGAGCGTGCCGTCGCCGCCGATCACGAAGAGCGCCGAGAGGTTCATCCGCTCGAGGCAGTCGACGATCTCCGCGGGCTCCTGGCCGCCGCGGGAGGTTCCCAGGAGCGTGCCGCCCCCCTCGTCGATCTCGGTCACGGTGTCGGGCGTGAGGTCGAGCACGTCGTGGCCATACTTCGCGATGAATCCCTGATAGCCGTTCCGGAACCCGTGGATCCGCTGCACGCCGTAGTGGAACGACAGCTCCATCACGAGCCCGCGGATCACGTCGTTGATGCCCGGGCAGAGCCCGCCGCAGGTCACGATCCCGACCCGCATCTTCGCCGGCTCGAAGAAGATCTTCTGCCGCGGTCCGGCCGGCTCGAAGCCCGGCAGATCGGCCAGCGGCACGCCGGCGGCGGTCGCCGTGTGGAGCGTGTCGTGGAAGAGGACGCGGTCGTCTTCACCGACGTAGTGCGGCCCGGTCCGGCGAGACTCGACGAGCGGCTTGAGTGGCGAATCGATCCGGCAGGGGCCGAGCGACTTCACGGCCAGATCGGCGGCGTTCATGGGCAGGCTCTCGGGGCGGGATCGCGGCGCGGCAGCATCGTACCACGTCGGCTACCCGACCGATCGTGCCCCGGCCGCCGGGTGGAGGATCGGCTGCACGTTGAAGCCGATGGCCCGGAGCCGCCGCGAGAGTCCGATAGGATTCGCGCCGAGCGTGCCTGCTCCTCCCTGGAAAGCGGCGGAGCGACGTCGATCCCCGGGCGGATCCCACGCGCACAAGCGGATCCCGAATGGGTCCTGCAGCCCGGCTGGGCTCATGGCGAACCGCCGTCGACGCCCTCGAGCCTCTCCGCGGCCAGGTCCGCAGCCGGCGAATCCGGATGGACCGCGATGATCTGTCGGTAGAGGGCGTGGCCGCGGTCGGGCGACCGCCGGGTGGCGACGGCGGCGCGATGCAGGAGTTGGGCCTGTCGCACCGTCTCCCTGCCGGCGGCATCACGGTTGACTTCCGCAAGGTGCTTGTTCGCGGCCCGGGCCAC
>CAZPEM010000258.1:0-1837 GCA_964585575.1 uncultured Chitinophagaceae bacterium | reverse complement strand
TTCTCCACGCCGAAGACCACCATTCTCGTCGCAGGCGACATTGCAAACGGATACGTTGACTTCTCGGTGTCCAACGCCGATCTCAACGCCGACGGCATCAAGTCGCTTGCGGCCAGGGTCACCGACCAGGCGGGCAACGTCGGCGTCTCGGGGCCGGCCATCACGTTCACGAAGGACACATCAGCCCCGTCGGCTCCGAATGCTCCGACAGAGCAGGGCTCGAACAAGCTCGCCGACAACCTGCTCAATGCCGCCGAAGCCGCGACCGGCACCACCTTCCGCGTCGGACTTGGCACGTCGGGCGCTGCGGCGGGTGGCACGGTCGAACTCTTGATCAACGCCGGCTCTTTCTCGGTGCCGAAGCGTTTCACGCTGACTGACGCCGACATCACCATTGGCTACGTCGAGTTCTCCGTCTCGGCCGCCGATCTCGGCGCCGACGGCATCAAGTCGCTCACCGCCAGGGTCGCCGACGAGGCCGGCAACGCCGGCCCAGCCAGCGGCGCCCGCACGTTCACGCTCGACACGATCGCCCCAGCCGCCCCGACGCTCGCGGTGGGATCGGGCGTCGGCGACGGCGCGACTCAGGCAGAAGCCACTCAGTCATCGGGGGTCGTCACGGTGACGGGAATCGCAAGTAGCACGATCGTCGTCACGTTCACCCAAGGCAGCAACACGGTCACCAAGAACCTCACCGGAACCGGCGCAGCACAGCCTGTCGTGCTGTCCGCTGCTGATCTCACCGCGCTCGGCAACGGCACCGTGAACGTCTCGGCCACGCAAGCCGACGCTGCCGGAAACACGAGCGTCGCCGAGAGCACCTCGTTCCGGCTCGACACCATCGCGCCGACGGCCCCGAATGCCCCGACGGAACAGGGCTCGAGCAAGCTCGCCGACGGCTTCCTCAACGTCATCGAAGCCGCAACGAGCACGATCCTCCGCGTCGGCTTCGGCACCTCCGGCGCCGCCGTAGGCGACTCGGTCGAACTCCTGATTGGTGGCAGTTCGTTCGCTTCGCCCAAGCGGGCAACGCTCACCACCGCCGACATCACCAACGGCTACGTCGAGTTCTCAGTCTCTGCCGCCGATCTCGGTGCCGACGGCAGCAAGTCGCTCACCGCCAGGGTCACCGACCAGGCCGGCAACGTCGGCACCGCCGGCGGGGCCCGCACGTTCACGCTCGACACGATCGCCCCGGCCGCCCCGACGCTCGCGCTCGGCACAGGCGTCGCCAACGGCGCCACGCAAGCAGAGGCCACGCAGGCTTCCGGCGTCGTCACCGTCGCCGGCGAATCCGGCGCCGCGATCGTCGTCACGTTCACCCAAGGCAGTAACACAGTCACCAAGAACCTCACCGGAACGGGCGCAGCGCAGGCTGTCGTGCTGTCCGCTGCTGATCTCACAGCGCTCGGCAACGGCACCGTGAACGTATCGGCCACCCAGACCGACTCGGCGGGCAATCCGCAGACCGCCGCCGCCGCGACCACGTCCTTCCGGCTCGACACCGTCGCGCCGACGGCCCCGAATGCCCCGACGGAACAGGGCTCGAGCAAGCTCGCCGACGGCATCCTCAACATCGCCGAGGCCGCGACGAGCACGACCTTCCGCGTCGGCCTCGGCACGTCCGGCGCCGCCGCAGGCGACGTGGTCGAACTCCTGCTCGGCGGCAGCTCGTTCGCGTCGCCGAAGCAAGCAACGCTCACCGCCACCGACATCACCAACGGCTACATCGAGTTCACCGTTCTCGGCAGCGATCTCGGCGCAAATGGTAGCAAATCGCTCACCGCCAGGGTCACCGACCAGGCCGGCAACATCGGTCCGGCGGGCACCGCCGTCG
>CAZPEM010000257.1:0-1841 GCA_964585575.1 uncultured Chitinophagaceae bacterium | reverse complement strand
TGCCGGCGGCATCACGGTTGACTTCCGCAAGGTGCTTGTTCGCGGCCCGGGCCACCTCGGGCAGCATCGCGACGAACTGCTCGCTTGCGGCGACGACCTCCTCGACGCGGGCGAGCCGATCGGCGGCCGAGACCTCCTCCCCGGGCTGCCCGGCCGCCTGTCGGATGCGTTCCAGGAGCCCTTCGGCCACGGCCGCACGGAAGGCGACGCTCTGCACGACGGGTCGGGCGAAGCTCGGCATCCGGACCGCGGGCATCACGGCTCCGACCGCCGCGGCCAGGTCCCCCTCCGCCTGGAGACGCGATGCGGCCTCCAACTGCTTCTCGAACTGGTCTGCCTGACGGGCCGCGATCGGCTGCCCGCTGCGGTCGAGTTGTTCGCGGAGGAATCCGGCAAGATCGGCCGGCGGATCGTTCCCGTAGGCCATTTTTCCGTCGGCGCGGATGACGAACACCTGCGGGGTGTTGCGGCGATGGGTGTCGAAGCGATCCTGCCATCGCTTCCACTCCCACTTGTCATCGCCGCTCATCCGCAGTTCGACGACAGCGAACCGGGAGACGAGCGGCTGGATCGCAGGATTGCCCAAGAGCTGTCGCTTGAGCACGGGCCCCTCGCGGCACGAGTCGGTGCTGGCCACCGCGAGCACCGGTACGCCCAGCCGCGCCGCCTGGTTCATCACGGCATCGACCTGCTCCGAGATCGTGGTTTTTTCGTCGTCGGCGAGCGACCATGGCATGAAGGCCGCCGCCATGACCATGACGAGGGCGGCGGGGCGGCATGCGGAGCGAATGTGGGGAGCGACGACGGGCGAGAAGGAATCCATGGCACACCTGTTCCCCCAAGATAAGGGGATGCGTGCGGCCTGCAAGGGAAATCGGGGACGGGAGCAGATTTCCCGCTGCCGCGACTCGCCCATGATCGATTTGACTGAACTAGAAACAAAACGAACAGGTGCCGGCATGAAAAGTACGCGGCTCAACATGCACGACGCGAAGACGCATCTCTCCCGGCGCCTCGCCACCGACGACCCGTGGATCGGCCGCTACCCGGTGCGGACGTTGTGGTAGCGGTGACGAATGGGCGGAGTGGTAGCTGCCGACCCCGAGCCCGATCCTCAGAGTCCTTTCTGAGATCCGGCGGAATGGCGTTCGGTCGCTCTTGATGGGCGGCACCAATGGCCTCGAATATCGCTCCTCCCTGGGGCCGGATTGGGGCCGCGGCAGGCGTCAGTCCTTGCCCGCGCCGCGTGCGGCGAGCCGGGCGATCTCCGCCCGCAGCTCGTCGATCGCCTTCTTCAGTTCCGCGATGGTGACGGCGGTCTCGGCCTCGTTCGTTCCGCGAGCGCCTTCCCGAGCGTCATCGTTTGGAACCAGCGACTGCGGAGCCCGTGGCACCGCCACGATCCGCGGCGGGCGAGCCGCCATCTCCGCGAGCAACGCGGTCAGCATGGGGCGAACCTCCTCGGGTAGCACGTCGAGCTTGTCGGGCGTCGTCTTCCAAACCTGCTCTTCTTGACCCTCCTGCTTCTTCCGGACCACGAGGGATAGCCCGGTCAATGGCACTTCCTCAACCGTCTTACGGCCGATGAGCGACTCGTGAGCCTCGGGAGGAGCGTCCCGGGCGTCCGGAGCGGTTTTCTCGAAACGCCCGCGCCCGCTTCGGTGGCGTTTTTCTGCCGTCTGCGCAGACCGGGTTCCAATTCGCAGTTTCCCGACATGCGCGGGTCGCGTCCGGCACCGCTCAGAGCCTGTTGTGGATGTCGATCGCGGGCAGTTCGTCGGGCGAGGCTTGGAAAAATGCCCGGTCGTCGTGCGCCTGCACGAGCTCGCCCCACTCGGCGG
>CAZPEM010000256.1:0-1866 GCA_964585575.1 uncultured Chitinophagaceae bacterium | reverse complement strand
CCAAAGACGATCCGCCCGGGCCAGTTCACGAGGAATGTGTCGGAGTCGTTCATGGGCGACGGAACGTACCCGAAGGACCGACTGGCGGCAAGCATGAAATGATTCATGCGATGAACAAATCGAATCATTTGGCCGGACGGGGACCCGGTCGGCTACTCATTCCACAACGATCTCGATCTCGCGGAACGCGTCGGGGAGCGAGTGGAGGATGTCGGTTGCCACGAGCGAGACCTGGCCGATGGCGCCGGCCGCGAGGTCGCCCGCGCGGCCGTGGACCCAGGCGGCAAGGCGGGCGGCGTCGAAGGCTGCGAGCTTCTGGGCGATGACCGCCGCGACGATGCCGGTGAGCACGTCCCCTGCCCCGGCCGTGGCCATGCCGGGGTTGCCGGTCGTGTTGTGGGCGAAGGTGTCGCCGGAAGCGATGAGCGTGCGCGGGCCCTTGAGCACGACGATGCTGCCCGTCGTCGTGGCGAACTCGCGGGCAAGTCGCTCGAGGTCGCCTCGCGGCGGCCGGTCGTCGCGGTGGAGCAGCCGCCGCATTTCCCCTTCGTGGGGCGTGAGGATCCGCGGGCCGGCGTGGGCGGCGAGCGACGCCGCGGGCTCGCGCGACAGGGCGAAGACCGCGTCGGCGTCGAACACGCACGGCTTCGGGCACTCCCGCCAGAGCGTTCGCGCGATCTGCCCAGCGGCCTCGCTGCGGCCGAGGCCCGGCCCGCAGGCGACCGCGTCGGCCCGGGCGGCCCGCGCGAGGATCTCCTCGGTCGCCGCGGCCGCGAAGGCCCCGTCGGCCGACGGGAGGCCGAGCGTCATGACGCAGGGGTCGAAGCCGGCGGCGATCGTCGCCACGGCCTCGGGCACGAGCAGTTCCACGAGCCCGGCGCCGCTTCGCAGCGCCGCCATCGCCGAGAGGGCCGCCGCACCGGCCATGCCCGCCGAGCCGCCGACCACGACCACCCGGCCGTAGTCGAACTTGTGGCTCTCGGTCGCCCTCGGCGGGAGGCTCGGAAGGTCGTGCGGCAGGAAGGAGGCCACGTTCGCTCCGGATTGGCTTGCAAAACCGGGATTCTACCCTTCTCGACGCCGCCGAAGCGGCTTGACGCCCCGACGATGGCACGGCTATCTTCCGGCCCACGGGACGCCATTCGGGGCGTTTCGCAGACGGGAGTCCTGGAGGGTCGATCCGCCGCAATGAGTGCCTCACACGGTTCTGGCGACATTTTCGAGCTGAAGAAGCTGCGGCGACTCATCGAACTGATGAAGGAGCACGACCTCTCGGAGGTCGATCTGAAGCAGGCGGATCAGCGGGTCCGGGTGCGGCGCGGGGGCGAGGTCGTGCCGACGTCGGCCCCGTTCGTGGTCTCCACTCCGAAAGCCGCCGCGGCCGTCCCGGCCGAGACGGCGGCCTCGGCCTCGGCGGAGTCGTCGCGGCTGCAGGTCGTGAAGAGTCCGATGGTGGGCACGTTCTACGTCGCCAGCAGCCCCGAATCCCCCCCGTTCGTGAAGGTCGGGGACCGGATCGGCGCCGAACAGACCGTCTGCATCATCGAGGCGATGAAGGTCTTCAACGAGATTCCCTCGGGCATCTCGGGCCAGGTGGTCGCCATCCTCGTCGAGAACGGGGCCCCGGTCGAGTTTGGCCAGCCGCTCGTGAAGATCGACCCGGGCGCCTGATCGCCGGGCGCCGACCGCCGGATGACGACCACCGCCGGATCATGAATCCGGATCATGAATGCAGAGCCGCGGCCGCCGTTAGCAGGAAGCGAATGTTCAAACGGATTCTGATCGCCAATCGAGGAGAGATCGCCCTGCGGGTGATCCGGGCCTGCCGCGAACTCGGCGTCGAGACGGTCGCGATCTTCAGCGAGG
>CAZPEM010000255.1:0-1877 GCA_964585575.1 uncultured Chitinophagaceae bacterium | reverse complement strand
CGAGCTTTTCGTGCAGCTCTGGAAGCGGGAGGGATGGCCGCGGCGGGACATGACGGCCAGTCACTACCGAAGCCTGGCAGGCATGGTCGCCGACGGCCTCGGAGCACTCGACATGCCCGGCGGCATCCGGGCAGTGGTCGGCCGTGAAGGGGCTTTGCGGTTGACGCGTCGTGGCTGAACGTGCCGCCGGCAGGCGATCCGTGGCCTCGGACACGCGGTGGCGCGGATGACGGATCAGTGATCCGCGGCCTTGGCCTTGTAGCCGCCCGTGGCCTTGAAGAAGAGCAGCAGCAGCACGTAGCAGCCGAACATGGCCGCCGGCACCAGCGCCGTTCGCTCGAGCGCCTTACGGCCCCCGTGGAGAACGGACGCATCGACGAGTGGCTTATCGGCATCGGCCGTCGGGCTGGCGACGTCGTTCCACCAGTTCACGAGTCCCTTTTGGGCCTCGATCGCCTCGGGCTTCGCCCCTTCCTTTTCCATGACCGCAAGCACCCGTTTCGCCTCGGTGCCGCCATCGGTCAGCATGCCGACCTTCGCGCCGTCGAGACCCGTCGTGCGGAGCCAGAGGAACTCGTTTTCCTTCGGGGACTTGTAGCGTTCGAACACTGCCGGGCTTTCCTTCGCCAGGAGTGCGGAGGTGTTTTGGTCCTGGATGAAGCCGATGCCCGGGCCTCCGAGCAGGCCGGCTGAGAGCATCCCAACGCCGCCGGCGGCGCCGATCGTGATCGCACCCCCCTTTGGAAACTGCTCGCTCACCACCGCCAGCATGGTCGGCCAGAGAAACGTCTTGCCGATGCCGTAGACCGTGGCGGCGACGATGCACATCACGGCGGTCTGGGCGCTCCCGAGGAGGTAGAGGCCGGTCGCCCCGAACACCGCCGAAACGGCGAGCAGGCCGAGCGGCGAGATCTTCTCCACGATCGGCCCGGCAAAAAACCGCAGGATGAACATCAGGCTCGACGTGTAGACGAACAGAAGCAGGCCGTTCGCGGGGCTCGCCATGATGGTGCCGGTGATGCGGGAGATCCAGGAGTCAGTGCCGAGTTCGACGTAGCCGACCATCGCATGAACCAGCAGGAGGAACGCGAGGAGCAGGTGGCCGAACCGGAAGCCGGTCGCCGCCCCGAACGCCACGAGCAGCGCCGCGGCGATCCCGCCGGCGACCAGCGGGGAGAGACCGAGATCGCTCTTGAAGAAGAGTGCGAGCAGGCCACAGATGACCGCGACTCCGGCCAGGCCGAGTTCGCCGAGCATGTCGCGGTAGGAGACGCCCGACCCGCTCGCCTCGCTCTTCGGAAATCGCTGCCCGACCATCATGAGCCCGTAAAACAGCACGGGAAGGAGAAACAGCGAGATCTGGATCTGCCAGGCGACGGGCTTCGCCTCCGGTCCGCCCGCCATGAAGTAACTCGCAAGGCCACCCAGGATGAGGCCGCCGGGCCAGCCTGCGTGGAGGATGTTGAGGTAGTGCGTCTTGTTCTTCGGAAAGAGCGTCGCGACGAGCGGGTTCACGACCGCCTCCGCGATGCCATTGGCGATGGCGAACAGGAACATGCCCCAGAACAGGCACTGAAACGCGAGCGGCTTCCCGCCGGCCGCAAAGGCGGCACCGGTCGCGAGCGTCAGGCCGGCGGAGACGAGGTGCATCAGGAAGGCGGCGAACATGAGCGGCCCGAAGCCGATCCGGTCGGCGATGAGACTCGACAGCAGGATGATGATCCCGAACCCGGTCAGGCCGCCGCCGGTGATCGTGCCAAGATCGGTTCGCGTGAAGCCGTACTGCTCTTCCCACTGCCCCAGGATGCCGGCACGTATCGAGAAGCCCACGCCCGCGGCGAGGATCGCCATGAAGCCGGCCCACAGGAGCCGATGGG
>CAZPEM010000254.1:0-1937 GCA_964585575.1 uncultured Chitinophagaceae bacterium | reverse complement strand
GTGTCCTCGACCAGTCGATGGAACTGGACATCGCCGACCGGTTCCAGTCGCTTTCACCGGGGCTCTCACTACGTCCGCCGGCGATGGCGACGCTCGCTGGTGCCCTCGAAAACCTGATCGGGCAGGCCCTCGCGTGGGAGTATCCAGCCGCGCCCGAGTTCGGCACGTCGCTCACCACGAACAAGCTCACCACCGTCCTGAAGAAGGCCACAGAAGCCGCGCAGGCTGCCGATGGGCGGGCTGCTGTCGAGCGAGAAGACCGTCGGTTGCTGGAGCAGGTCGCCAACCCCCTGCTCATCGGCGATATGCCTCACGACGGCACGCACTTCGTGATTGGCCGCCACTGGATCAGTCATTTCACACCTCGTCGTGGCGCAGACGGTGGCCCGCTCACGGTCGAGAAGCTGCGGGACTGGATCAACCAGCCCAAGAAGATGGGGCTCACGCGCGAGGCCGAGAATCTCATCATCCTCGTCTATGCGGCCCAGAGCGGAATGTCGTTCACGATTCAGGGCGGCCCCATCGAGGGCTCGCTGACACGGCTGGACAACGCCTGCGTGCTCGTGCAGGAGGCACCACCTGATGAGGCCGACTGGGCGAAGGCCGTGCCGAGAGCAGGAAGCCTGTTCGGTGTGGCGGTATCCCAACTCTGCACGGCCGCGAACGCCGCAGTGCTCGGCTCGAAGATCAAGGAGATCGCCGCCGCCAATGCAGCGGGTGTCCGGCAATACACAGACCTTCTCCGGCAACGACTGGCCGGCCTCGGTGTAGCCCACGCTGCAGCCGATCGGCTGCAGACGGCCGACGCGACCCGGGCGCTCCTCGATTCGATCGTCCAGACGGATGAGCGAGGCGTTGTCGGAGCGTTGGCCCGGGCGGTGATTCCCACAACAGAGAAGGCGGTTGGGGAGTGTGTCAAAGGCGGCGCGTCATGGGTTCGCAGCCTCGACGGAGAGTTCTGGGGACTCGCCGATCGCGTAGCGGGTCTTGCAGACGATGTGAAGAACCGCGCGGCTCCGATTCTCGACGACGTGCGACAGGCTCTCACGCATGATTCGCACGTCGGGCTCACGTCACTGAACGATGTGATCTCCACGGCCTATCGGCGGCTGCTCGATGTCGTCGTGCCGCAGCAACCAGTCGTACGGCCAGAACCACGACCGGAGCCGGTTCCACAGCCGATCCCCGGTCCCGGCCCCACCCCTGCGAAGGTTCCGGCCGAAGGTCGGGAGGAGCGGCTCTCACCGGAGCGGGCAACGGATCGGATCGCCGAAATCCGCAAGAACCACCCGACGGCGGAGATCGAGGTGTCGATCAGCTGGAAGCCGAAGGGGAAGTGATGGCCGCCGCGCTCTCGTTCAACCAGATCAAGGCGGAAGTGAATGCGCTCGGCCGCAAGAAGCAGGTCGAGCGGCCGATCGGCATCCGCGCACCCAGCCGGTGGATCGGCGAGGCCGTTCATACCGACGGCGAGGCCGGCTACCTCATCCGGCAGTGCGATTCGCCGCTGGCCATGAGGCTGGCCCTGCGTGAGGCACCACCGCCCGAACTCTCCCGGGTCGTGAAAGTGATCGTCACGAACCTGCCGGATGCCGAGATCAGCAGAGACATCTTCGCCCGACTCCATCGGCAGCGGCTCTTTTCGATCGATCGCTGGAGTCTCGTACAGCAGCAGTTCGCCGCAGACTCGATCGATCCACAACTCGTGCAGCACGATTGGCTGGCCGACGCCGCCATCGAATACCTCGGTAGCCGGCGTCCCGTCGCTGCCAAGAGTGGATGCCTCGGGGCCGATACGCTCTGGCGAGAGCTGCTCGGCGCCGCCATCGGCCTGACCGTGGACGTCCCCGATGTTCAGAGCCTGCTGCGGTGGTCGCTCGACGCCGGCAATGTGCGCCGCTATCGCGAACTGCCGGAGCAGTTGCGCGACGCCATGA
>CAZPEM010000253.1:0-1989 GCA_964585575.1 uncultured Chitinophagaceae bacterium | reverse complement strand
CCCGGTTGCCGTGCTTCGCGACGGGAACGCCGGTCGCGGCCACGACGATGGCCGCGGCGGTGGAGATGTTCAAGGTGCCCAGGCCGTCGCCTCCGGTGCCGCAGGTGTCGGCGACGCACGGGAAAACGGTCTGAAGGGGACGCATCCTCGCCCGCAGCGCGTCGGCCACGCCCGCGATCTCTTCCGCCGTTTCACCGCGGTCGGCGGCGGCCACCAGCCAGGCCCGGAGTGGTTCGAGAGCCGTCATGTCCCCCGGGTTGCCCGCATCGAGAACGGCCTCGACGAGCCGTCTCGCCTGCTCGCGGTCGAGCGGCGTGTCGAAGCGGGCCGCGGCGGAGGCCTGCGGATCAGGGGCGTCGGCGGGCGCGGACGGCGGCTCGGACATCGTTTTTCGGATAGGATTTCGGGCGATCGCCCCAAGCATACCCGCGAGGAGAATCCTGGCGTGCCCCGAAAGGTCATCATCGACGTGGACGCCGGGATCGACGATGCCGTGGCCTTGTCGATGGCCCTCTTCGACCCAAGGCTCGAGGTGCTCGCCGTCACGGCGACCGCGGGAAACGTCCCGGCGGAGCAGGCGACGGGCAATGTCCAGGCGATCGTGTCGCTCCTCGATCCGCCCCGGCTGCCGCGGATCGGCGTCGCCCCGGTGGACGTGACCCGGCCCGAGAGGGCCTCGAGCGTCCACGGGCCCGACGGCCTCGGCGGGGCCGACATCCCGCGGGTGCAACTCCACGGGGGGCACGTCTCGGAAAAGGTGATCCACGAAATCGTGAAGGCGAACCCGAGGGAGGTGACGATCCTCGCCCTCGGGCCGCTCACGAACCTCTCGAGGGTGTTGCGCCGCGATCC
Source organism: uncultured Chitinophagaceae bacterium (assembly GCA_964585575.1). GTDB lineage: Bacteria > Planctomycetota > Planctomycetia > Pirellulales > UBA1268 > UBA4655. The sequence goes on along the minus strand of CAZPEM010000253.1, from coordinate 1,137 downwards.
GTCGATCGTGGAGAGCATCGGCGAGGTGGTCGTTTCCGGGGGGACGTGGCAGGGCCATGGCAGCATCACTCCGGTGGCCGATTTCAACTTCTTCGCCGATCCGCTCGCCGCCCGTCACGTCGTCCGCGAGCCGCTCACGAAGACGCTCGTGCCGCTCGAGACGACCGGGCAGCTGGTGTTCGACTTCGGACTGCTCGAGGAGATTCCCGATGAGTCGAGCCGGGTCGGGTTCCTGCTCCATCGCACGCTGCCGCCGCTCTATCGCGGCTACCGGCAACTGCTCGGCATCGAAGGGGTGCGGCTCCACGACGCAGTCGCGGTCGTGTCGCTCCTCCATCCGGAGCTCTTCGAAAGGTCCACCGTCGCGGCCGACGTCGAAACATCCGGCGAGCTCACGAGCGGCATGCTCGTGATCGACCGCCGGCAGGTTCGCGAGTGGCGGCCGAACGTCGACATCCTCACGGCCTGCGACGCGGCCGCCGTTCGCGACTGCATCCTGCGGGGCCTGTCGGCCGCGGCCCGCGAGTGCGAGTGAGGGCATTCCTCGACGGCATCAAGGCTGCGACTGGGAAGGCTCGAACTGGGCCCGGCTCGCGACCGGCATCTCGAGCGTCATCCGTTCCCGGTTGCGGAAGATCACGAGGCCGACCGTGCGGTTGACCGGCGTCACGCTCACCATGCTCACGAGATGGTCGTCGTCATCGACGACACGACCGTTGTATTCGAGGATCACGTCGTCGGTGACGATGCCGGCCGAGGCGGCCGGCGTGCCCGCCGTCACGCCCGACACCCTCGCGCCCACGGGGCGGACCATGCCGAGGCGTTCGGCGGTCTGCTGCGTGAAGTTGCGGTCGAGCGCCACGCCGAGGTAGGCCCTCGCCACGCGGCCGGTCTCGACGAGTTGCTTCGCCACGAACACCGCCATGTCGATCGGGATCGCGAAGCCGATCCCCTCGCTGCCGCCGGAGTTGCTCGCGATCGCCGTGTTGATGCCGACGACCTGCCCCCGCAGGTTGACGAGCGGGCCCCCGCTGTTGCCCGGGTTGATTGCGGCGTCGGTCTGGATGAAATCCTGGAACTTCACGTTGCCTTCGCCGAGCTCGAGGTCGCGGCGGCCCTTGGCCGAGACGATCCCGA
>CAZPEM010000252.1:0-2000 GCA_964585575.1 uncultured Chitinophagaceae bacterium | reverse complement strand
GTGATCCGGGCCTGCCGCGAACTCGGCGTCGAGACGGTCGCGATCTTCAGCGAGGCCGACCGCGGAGCTCCCTATCTCGAGCTGGCCGATCAGGCGGTCTGCGTCGGCCCGGCCCGCGCCGCCGACAGCTACCTCAGGATCGACCGGGTGATCAGCGCGGCCGAGATCGGCAACGTGCAGGCCATCCACCCCGGCTACGGCTTCCTCTCGGAAAACTCCAAGTTCGCGGAGGTCTGCCGCTCGTGCGACATCGGCTTCATCGGCCCGACGCCCGAGGCGATGCAGCGGGTCGGCGACAAGAACTGCGCGAGGGCGCTCGCCCGCGAGGCGGGGGTGCCGACGGTGCCGGGCAGCGAGGGGATCATCGAGAGCGAGCAGGAGGCGATCCGCGTCGCCAGGGAGATCGGCTTCCCGGTGCTCCTCAAGGCGACGGCCGGCGGCGGCGGCAAGGGGATGCGGGTGGCGGCCAATGATCTGGCGCTGGCCAGCGCCTGGCAGCAGGCCTCGGCCGAGGCGCAGGCCGCCTTCGGCAATCCCGGCATCTACATCGAGCGCTATGTCGAGCGGCCACGGCACGTCGAGATCCAAATCCTCGGCGACCAGCACGGCAACGTGTTTCACCTCTGGGAGCGGGACTGCTCGACCCAGCGGCGGCACCAGAAGCTGATCGAGGAGAGTCCTTCCCCGCGGCTGCCGCAGGCGACGCGCGAGGCGATGGCCGCGGCGGCGGTGCGGCTCGCGAAGGCGGCCGGCTACTACTCGGCCGGCACGGTCGAGTTCATCGTCGATCAGCAGGACAACTTCTACTTCATCGAGGTCAACGCCCGGATCCAGGTCGAGCACCCGGTGAGCGAGATGGTGACGGGCATCGACCTCGTGAAGGCGCAAATCCGTGTCGCGGCGGGAGAAAAACTCGATCTGCGGCAGGAGGAGATCCGGCCCCGCGGCCACGCGATCGAGTGCCGGATCAACGCGGAGGATCCGGCCCACAATTTCCGGCCCAACCCGGGCCGGATCGACCGCATCATCGCCCCCGGCGGCTTCGGAGTCCGTTGGGATTCCCACGCCACGACCGGCTACGTCGTTCCGCCGACCTACGACTCGCTCGTGGGCAAGCTGATCGTGCACCAGCCGACCCGCAAGGAGGCGATCGAGACGATGGTTCGCGCCCTGCAGGAACTGCGGGTTGAGGGGATCAAGACGACCGTCCCGATCCACCTCGAGATCCTGCGGAATTCCGCCTTCCACGACGCGCAGATCGACACGACGTTCGTCGAGCGGGTGCTGCTCGCGAAGTGATCGCACGCGATCCGGTTCGCGGCACAACCCATTCAACTCCCCGGAGGATTTCATGGCCGAGTCGCTCTCCCGCCCCCCGAAGGCAGCCCACCACTTCCGCCGCGTCGCGATCCTCTTCGCCGGCGGCCCGGCGCCCGGGGCCAACGCCGTGATCTCGACCGCGGCGACGTCGTTCATGCGGGAGGGCACAGAGGTGCTCGGGATGAAGCACGGCTACTCGTCGCTCGCCGACTACTCCCCCGCCAAGCCGCTCGCCGAGGGCCGCGACTACATCAAGATCACGCCCGACTTCCTCAAGCGGACCCGAAGCGCCCAGGGCATCATGATCGGCACGGCCCGCACGAACCCCGGCAAGCATGTCTCCCACCCGAGCCACCTCGACGACGCCGAGCGGGTGAAGCTGCTCAAGAACGCCTACGAGGGGCTGCGGTCGCTCGGCGTGGAGGCGCTCATCTCGATCGGCGGCGACGACACGCTCAAGACCGCCAACAAGTTCAAGCTCTACCAGGACCGGCTCCCTGCCGACGCCCCGCGGATCCCGGTCGTCCACCTGCCGAAGACGATCGACAACGACTACATGGGGATCGACTTCACGTTCGGCTACTTCACGGCGGTCGACACGCTCGGCGGCGAGATCCGCAACCTCCTCTACGATGCGGAGGCGAGCCGGTCGTACTTCCTCTGCGAGACGATGGGCCGCA
>CAZPEM010000251.1:0-2001 GCA_964585575.1 uncultured Chitinophagaceae bacterium | reverse complement strand
CGATCACCGCATGGAGCGCGTGCAGAAGCGCGATCATCGGCCGGGCCACCCAGCCGAACCAGCCGTAGTAGACGAGGTCGTCCATCGCCGCCCCCTTGAGCCCGAACTGGGAGAGCAGTTCCGGCTGCTTCGGACCGGCGAAGACGCCGAACCGCTGCCGGACGGTCTTGCCCGGCTCCACGACGATTTCCTTCGAGACGACCCGGGTGGTGACGTTGACGAGCTTCTTCCTCGCGGGATCCGGAACCTCCCCCACCACGAGCGGCCGCACCTCCGCGAGCGACGGCGGCTCCGCCGAGCCGTCCTCGGCGGCGGGAAGCGGCAGCAGGGCCGAGGCGAAGTAGAGCGCATCGACCCCCGCGAACGAGAGCGGCTTCCCGTCGAGCACGGCCGACGCCGGCCGCTCGGCCGAAGCATCGGCGAGCGTGAGGCTGCTCACGACGCGGGAGGGCTGGCCGACGAAGCGAAACGCAGGATCGCGGACGCCGAGAGAGCCCCAGTCGCGGGCGACCCGCGCCGTGTACCACCAGCCCTCCGTAGGCAGGCCAGTCGGCCCGTCGAGGGCGTAGGCCAGCTTCGCCGGCCCATCACCACCGGTGAATTCGAGCACGAGTTCCAGGCGGTGGCCGGGCTCGCCCCCCTCGGGAGCTTCCACGATGCGGTACGTCTTCGAGACGACGAGGCCGCCGGCGAGCTTCCGCGTGAAACGGACGCAGGTTTCCGACTCGATCGTCGTCGCCCAGTCCTGCTCCCAGAGTTCGCTCCCGGCGATCTCGGTCGAGTCGCCATTCGGCCGCTTCAATCCGTCGCGCTGCTCAAGGGACACGCGAAAGGAGAGCGGGTCGCACGGCTCGGACTCAGCATCATCGACCGGAATCGTGAGCCGTTCGGGCCGAACCACCTCGAGCGGACGACGGTCGAGCACGACGGGAATCGTGAGCTTCTCGCCACGACGCTCGACGACCGCGTCGAGCTTCTGGCCGGGCCGCGTGGGGGCGAGCACCTTCCCGAGCGCGGCTGGCTCCGGCGTCGGCACGCCGCCGAGGCTCTCTATGACGTCGCCGCTGCGTATCCCGGCAAGATCGGCCGGCGTATCCGCCCCGACGAGCATGACGCGGCAGCCTCCGGTGGTCGCCACGGGCGCCAGGTGCCCGAGATACCCGGACCGATCGTCCTGATCGTGGAAGCGGCTGCCCGCAAGCTCGATCCGCTCGATCGCGGCACCGCGGCTGGTGAGCGTAACGAGCATGCGGGCCGGCGAGCCGGGATCGAGCGAGCCGATCGTGCACCGCACCCGAGGCAACTCGGCCTCGGGTGCCTTCGCCGCGACCTCGTCGACCTTCGGCTTCGGAGCGTCGGTCTTCGCGACGGCGGCACTGTCATCCTTCGCAGCATCCTCGGCCTTTGGCACTGGCTCGTTTTCGGCGAGTTGCTCAACCGGCGGAGGCGGAGGCGAGGGAAAGAAGACGGCCCGAATCGCCTGGCTGCCGAGCACGACGGCGAGCGATAGGACGATGAAGAGAATGTAGCGGCGTTCCAATGCGGATGATCCGTTGAAAACTGAGAATGAAGGTCAGCAAGAGAAGTCGGCAGTATACCGGCGGTCAGCGAGCACGGGCAGACCCGAGGTCGGCAGAGTTGACCGTGAGGGGCTGCCCGTGCCATGTCGCCAGGCTATGGAAGCGAGCGAACCGTCCTGAATGACGCCGCATTGCCGCCGGGGGAGCAGACACTCCGTCGCTTCGGTGAGGATACACCTGAGGCTCCTCCGCGTCCGCTCCCCCGGCGTTCAGCATCAAAGTACCTTCGTGAAGACCGTGAGGGGCTGCCCGTGCCATGTCGCCGGGCTATGGAAGCGAGCGGAGCCACGGAGGGCGGAGCGAAGCGGACATGCAGTGAACGGAGGTCCGGAGGACCGAAGTGAACGTCCGGAGACGTGGCACGGGCGGCCCCGAACCGACCGGAGTTCACGTGCAGGAGGCGGTCACCGAGATACCCGAT
>CAZPEM010000250.1:0-2007 GCA_964585575.1 uncultured Chitinophagaceae bacterium | reverse complement strand
CGGCGGCCTCACGAGCCTCTCGGCGGCCGTGGCCTCGGGCTCGACCACGCTCGCCGCCACGCTCGGCCCCGACGCCACGGCCCCAGGCACGCTCACCGATCCCCGCGAGTTCAACCTGATGTTCGAGACGCGGATCGGGGCGCTCGCGGGCGACGACGACGACCGGGCCTTCCTGCGGCCCGAGACCGCACAGGGCATCTTCCTCAACTTCAAGAACGTCCTCGACACGTCGCGGGTCCGCGTGCCCTTCGGCATCGCGCAGATCGGCAAGAGCTTCCGCAACGAGATCACGCCGCGGAACTTCACCTTCCGCTCCCGCGAGTTCGAGCAGATGGAGATCGAGTTCTTCTGCAAGCCGGCCGACTCGGCCGCCTGGTACCGCTACTGGCGCGACCGACGCTGGAAGTGGTATCTCGACCTCGGGCTCACGGAAGGGAAGCTGCAATTGCGGGAGCACGACAAGGACGAGCTTTCGCACTACTCGGTGGGCACGGCCGACATCGAGTATGCGTTTCCGTTCCTCGCACCGGGCGAGTTCGGCGAGCTCGAGGGGATCGCCCACCGCGGCGACTTCGACCTCCGCAGCCACATGGAGGGAAAGCTCGTCCGCAAGGATGGCGAACTGGTGCTCGAGACCGGCCCCGATGGCAAGCCGCGGCACAAGGGGAGCGGCAAGGATCTCTCCTACTTCGACGACGTCACCCGCGAGCGATACGTGCCGCACGTCATCGAGCCCTCGGCCGGGGCCGACCGCGCCGTGCTCGCCTTCCTCTGCGACGCCTACCACGAGGACGAGGTGCCCGACGAGGATGGCAAGCCACGGAGCCGCACGGTGCTCAAACTCCATCCACGACTCGCCCCGCTGAAGGCCGCGGTGCTGCCGCTCGTGAAGAAGGACGGCATGCCGGAAGTCGCGATCGACCTCTACCGGAAGCTCAAGCGTCACATGCCCTGCATGTACGACGAGAAGGGTTCGGTCGGCCGCCGCTACGCGAGGCAGGACGAGGCGGGCACGCCCTGGTGCCTCACGATCGACGGCCAGACGCTCTCCGACCGCACCGTCACGCTCCGCGACCGCGATTCGCTCTCGCAAGTCCGCGTGCCGGTCGAGGAGGTGCCCGATCTGCTCCGCGACCGCCTGCGGCAGTAACCGCCCCGAGAGTTCCCGCCGCGCAAAATACCGCAAACCAATGCGTCCTGCGATCGCCACCGTCTGCTCGCTCAACGCCCCGCTCGGGACGATCCTCGAGGACTACGCCGCCGGCCACTGCACCGCGGTGGATCTCTGGCTCGGCCATGTGGAGAGCTTCCTCGAAACCTCCTCCCCGGACGCCCTCCGCGAGCTCTTCGCCCGCCACGGGATCGCCCCGGTGGCGGCCAGCTTCCAAGGCGGGCTGCTCACGAGCCAGGGTGAGGCCCGACGGGAACACTGGCAGCTCTTCGAGCGACGGCTCCCGCTGCTCGCCACGCTCGGCATTCCGGTGCTCGTGCTCGCCGGCGACGCCCACGGCCCGCTCGGGCCGCAGGATCTCTCGCGGCTCTCGATGAGCCTGTCGGAGGCGGCGAAGCGGGCGGCCGACCACGGGATCAGACTGGCCCTGGAGTTCGACGCCCGCGCGGCCTTCCCCAACAACCTCCAGACCGCCGTCGCGGTCGTCGAGGACGTCGGCCACCCTTCGCTCGGAATCTGCCTCGACTGGTTCCACTACACCGTGGGGCCGAGCAAGCCGCTCGACCTGTGGCTCTTGTCGGCGGCGAACCTCTTCCACGTGCAGCTCTCCGATCTGGCCGACACGCCTCGCGAGATGGCGAGCGACGCCGACCGGATCCTTCCCGGCGAGGGCTCGTCGCCGCCCGACGACCTCGTCAGGCGGCTCAACGAGATCGGCTACGAGGGGGCCGTCGCCGTCGAACTCATGAACCCGCAGCTCTGGCGGGTGCCCCCCCGCCAGTTCGGCGAAATCGCGACGACCGCCCTCCGACGGCTCCTCGGCCAGGCGGAAGCCT
>CAZPEM010000249.1:0-2121 GCA_964585575.1 uncultured Chitinophagaceae bacterium | reverse complement strand
AAATCGGGGCGGAGTGATTCGAACACTCGACCTCCTGGTCCCAAACCAGGCGCGCTACCAACTGCGCTACGCCCCGAGCAAACGAGCAGTATACCCGGTCACGCGGGGCCGTGCCCCGTCACTCCGTGATGTGCCCCGTTCACTCGGTGATGTGATCGAGCAGCCGCTGGAATTCTTCCGTGCTGTCGAAGGGGATCACGATCCGCCCGGCGCCGCGGCCGTTGGCGTGCACGACCACCTTCACGCCGAGGGCCCGGCGGAGGTCGTTTTCCACCGCGGCGATCTGCGCGGGGCGGCGGGTCTGCGGCCGGCCCGGCTTGCGTTTCACGGTCGCGGCCGTCGCGGTGCCCGGCGCCGCGTGGCCTTCGGTCGAAGGCGTCTCGGCGAGGTCGCCGTCGCCGAGCTCGTCGCCGCGGAGGATCTCCTGCACCTCCGACTCGATCGCGCGGACGGAGAGCCCCTCGGCGACGACCCGCTCGGCGAGCCGCACCTGCGCCTCCTCGTCGCCGAGCGGCAAAAGCGCCCGGGCGTGGCCCATCGAGACGCCACCGGTCCGCAGCATCTTCTGCACCGCGTCGGGCAGGTCGAGCAGCCGGATGAGGTTGGCGACGGTGGAGCGGTCGATCGAGAGCCGCTTCGCGAGCTCCTCCTGCGTGCACTGCCAGGTGGAGATGTACTGCTTGAAGCTCGCGGCCTTCTCGAGGGCGTCGAGATCCCGTCGCTGGAGGTTCTCCACGATCGCGATCTCGGCCATCTGCCGGTCGTCGACCTCGAGCACCCGCACGAGCACCCGCTCCCAGCCGAGCCGCTTCGCCGCCGCGAGCCGCCGCTGGCCGGCGATGAGCTGGTAGCGGTCGCCCATCGGCCGCACGACGATCGGCTGCACCAGGCCGTGCTCCCGCAGGCTGTCGGCGAGCTCAGCGATGTCGGCGTCGGCGACGACGCTCCGCGGCTGCCAGGGGTTCGGGTCGATGAGGCGAACGGCGACCTCGCTCGAGGGCAGGACGCTCGCCGCCTGCTCGATCTCCTCGGGAGTGTGGAGGAAGAGCCGGGCCGCGCCGGTCGGGGCCGGCGCCGAGGCGAGGGCCGTGTTGCCCGCGGTGGCAGGGGCCGGTCCGGTCTTGCCGAGCAGGGCCTCGAGGCCGCGTCCGAGCCGTCGCTGATTCGTCTGGTTACTCACAGTCTCGTACCTCCATGCAAAGTTCCGTGTAGGCCCGCGCTCCCCGAGACCGCGGCGCATAGTCGAGCACGCTCATCGCGTGGCTGGGTGCCTCCGCCACGCAGACGTCCCGCGGGATCACCGTCTCGAAGACGATCTCCCCGAAGAAGTCGCGGACCTCGGCCTCCACCTCCGCCGTCAGTTCGAGCGAGGCGTCGTGCATCGTGAGGAGGATCCCGCCGAACCTCAGCCGGTCGGGCTTCTCCGCCATGACGTCGCGGATCACCTCGATCATCTGTGTCAGCCCCTCGAGGGCGAAGTATTCGCACTGGATCGGCATGAGCACCTCCGTGCTGCCGGCGAGCGCCGTCCGCGTGAGGTCGCCGACCGACGGCGGGCAGTCGATGAGACAGCAGTCCCACGCGTTGAGCCCGTGGGCGAGATGGTGCTCGAGCACGGCCGAGCCGCTCCTGGCGAGCGCCGCGATCCGCTCGACGTCGCGCACGCTCCGGCTGCCGGGCAAGATCGAGAGGTTCGCAACGCTCGTCGCGACGACCGACTCCGAGAGCGGCCGCTCCGACACCAGCGGGTGCGTCGCCGCGGGGGCGACGCCGAAGCCGGTGGTGGCGTTGCACTGCGGGTCGAGGTCGACCAGGAGCGTGCGCAGCCCCCCCTTCGCCATGCCGGCCGCGAGGTTGGAGGCGGTGGTCGTCTTACCGACCCCACCCTTTTGATTGGCGACGCACACGATCCGGCCCACGCGAGGCTCCAGAAACCGACGCGGGGCCGCGACACGCCGCCCCCTCATGCCGTCTATCGGACGCGGGGCGAGCCGACGGTGGCCGCGCGGTCCGGGGGCGGCCGAGTTCCACGTGGAATCCCCAGGTTGCCCGATCTGCCGGGACGCCCCGGTTTCATGTGAAACCCGGCGTGGGGGGTAATCGAGGGTGCCTCGCCGTCAC
>CAZPEM010000248.1:0-2146 GCA_964585575.1 uncultured Chitinophagaceae bacterium | reverse complement strand
CGTCGATCTGCGGCTGCGAGGCCGGCGCGTTCCATCCGGCGATCGTGCCGGAAACACGGCTTCCATCGGCAAAGAGGCCGTGCCAGAGCGGATCGTTGGCGAGTGCCCGGGCGGGAAGGGCCACGACGGCCAGGGTCATGGCTGCTGCTACCGCGTGGGTCAGGATGGTTCGCATGGTGCGGGGTGGGGCCGGCGGGGCGGGCGCACTCGCCCTCATGGAGAAGATGACAGATTTGGGGGTTTCGGTAACGCGCGACGGGAATTTCCCCGGAGTCGTGAGGCCACGCGGGGGCTCCGCTCAGCCGGCGAAGATCTCCAGCGGGCCTCCCCCGAGGCCCAGGGACGCCGCGCGGGACGAGAGCTCGCCGAGGGCCCTGGCACCCATGGACCCCAGATCGATCGTCCAGTCGTTCACATAGAGCTCGACGTGCTGCATGAGCACACGGTCGTCGAACTCCTGCGCGTGCCGCCGCATCGTCGGCAGCGGGGCGTCGCGGTCGCGGAGGGCGAGCAGGAGCGAGTCGCGGATCACCTCCTGCACGGCCCTGATCGTCGCATCGGGCAGCCGGCGGCTGGCGACGATGCCGCCGAGCGGCAGCGGGCAGCCGGTCTCCGCTTCCCACCGCGTGCCGAGATCCTCGACCATCGCGAGACCATGCGACTGCCAGGTGAATCGGCCCTCGTGGATGCAGACGCCGAAGTCGGCGGTGCGGGCCTGGAGCCTCGGCATGATCTCGGAGAACACCACGTGCTCGACGCGGGAACTATGCGGATGAAAAAGGTCGAAGAGGAGCGCCGCCGTCGTATGCCTGCCCGGGCAGAGCGTGAGCTGTCTCGCGTCGGTCGGCCGCGTGCCCGCCTCAGCCGCAAGCAGAAGCGGGCCGACGCCGAAGCCGAGGGCCGAGCCGCTTGGCAGCACGACCACGTCGTCGGCGGCCAGCACCGCGGCATGGAAGCTCGCCTTGCAGACGTCGAAGTCGCCAGCAAGCAACCGCTCATTGAGCGTCTCGACGTCGAGCAGCTCGACCTGGAAGTCCAGCCCCCGCCAGTCGACGGCCCGCGTGAGCAGCCCGTGGAAGGCGAACGTGTCGTTCGGGCAGGTGGAGATGCCCAGGCGAATTGGCTGCGTCACGAACGGCCTCCGAGCAGCGTGGCGGCGAGGTCTGCGGCCGCGCGGGCTGCGGCCTCGATCTGCCAGCGTGAGGTGTCGCGGTCGCCGGCCGTGTTGGAGATGCCGCGGACGATGTCGAGCGGCACGCCGGCGAGCCGGCAGGCCGCGGCGACTGCGAAGCCTTCCATGTCCTCGGCGGCCGCGTCGGGATGAAGCTCGAGCCGCGACCGCACGTCGTCTTCGCCCGCGGAGGCCGCGCATGCGGAGAGCAGGAGTCCCGCCCTGTCCGGCGCGTCCCCCATGGGCAGCAGGCCGCTTGTGCACGGAAGCGTGTCGCCGATCGCCGCGGTCGCACCGGCTGCATCGCCCGGCCACTGTTTCCATCCCATCGCGGCTGCCGACAGGAACGCTTCGCCGGTGCCCGCCCCGATGCCGTGGCAGGCGACCCGCTCAAAACAGTACGCCCGGCCGATCGCGAGCCGGTCGCCGTATCGACCGGCGATGCCGACGAGCAGCACCCGATCCGGCCGCCGCTCGACGATCAGCGATGCGGCGCGGGCCGCCGCCACGACCGCGCCGAACCCGCACAGTTCAACATGGACGGCCGGGCCGCAGGCGGCCGCCATCACCGGCGCGATGAAACCGCGTTCCAACTCCGTGGGCACGAGAACGAGTGGCTGCTGCATGCGGTCGACCGGGACGTACGCCGTAGACACGAGATTCGCGAAACGACTGTCATCATAGGCAGGGAACCCGGGGCCATACCCCCGAAAAGCCCTGTGGCGGCCCCGTCACGCCGGCGAAAGCATCCGTCGCAACTCCGCCGAGAGCTTTCCGGCGTCATCCACGACCGCTCGGCCAGTCTCCGCATCCAATGCAAACAGCGCGGTATACACCGACTTCGTCCGCAGTTCCGCGAGCCGATCGAAGACGCTGCCCCATCGACGGTCGAGACGGCCTGTCTGGATCAAACGCTCATGCAGAGCGGAACGCAACGCCGAGTGTCGCTTCAACGTGATCCCCTCCTGAAGAAAA
>CAZPEM010000247.1:0-2233 GCA_964585575.1 uncultured Chitinophagaceae bacterium | reverse complement strand
AGTTCGGCCCAGGTCGTCGGGTCGCTCTCCCAGGGGAACTCCGGCGGCCCGAAGAAGGGGACGCGGCCGAGGCGGCGGTCGATGACGGCCGCGAAGAAGCCGAGCCGGGGGATCTCCGCCGGATCCCAGCCGGGGAGCGCCTGGGAGGAGATGAAGGCGTCGATCTGCCAGCCGTCGGGAAGGAGCTTTGACTCGATCGGGATCGAGCCTGCCGGCAGCTCCGCCGGCAGTTCGCTCGTTCGCGGAATGACTCCTGCAAGCGCCACCGGCTTGTCGGCGCGGGGGCCGCCGCCGGTCGGCAAGAGCGCGAGCCGGCGACAGAACCTGCCGGCGCGGTGGCTCTCACCGGTGGGGCGCGTCGCGATCCAGAGATGGAGGCCGTCGCTGTCTTCCGGCTTCGTCGGGTGGCACCAGCGGGTCGGCCCGACCCCCTTGGCGATCGCCCGGACGGCGAGCCCATCGTCGTTCCAGGCCAGCGAAAGCTCCAGCAGGTCCGGCACGCCGGCAAGCGCCGCCGGGGCGGGCAGGCGGCACGACCCGTCGAGATCCCACGACGATGGCGGCCAGATTTTTCGGATTTTTCGGCAGGGAAGCCGGAACCGGAAAAGTGAGGCAGGATTGATGAGCGGGCTCACGGACGTGCCTGCCGAATGGTGAAAAGGTTCTTGAAACCGACGAAACTATACTCTTCACGGCCCCGTGAAGGGGTTGCGACCGCAGGAAAGACGACGGAATCCACGCCATGCGGGTGTTGATGGTTGCCAGCGAGGCGGTGCCGTTCGCGAAGACCGGCGGGCTCGCCGACGTCGCAGGAGCGCTGCCGACCGCGCTCGCCCGGCTCGGCTGCGACGTGACGCTCGTCATGCCGGCCTACCGGGAAGTCTTCTCGAAGGGCCTGCCGATCAAGCCGACCGGCATGACGCTCGAGGTGCCGGTGGGCCAGCGGCGGGCGACGGTCCACGTGCTCGAGAGCCGGCTGCCAGGATCCGACGTCACCGTCTACCTCATCGCCAACGACGCCTGCTTCGACCGGCCGAACCTCTACGGGGCGGGCCAGGACTATCCCGACAACGCCGAGCGGTTCATCCTCTTCTCCCGCGGCGCGATGGAGCTCGCCGGGCGGCTCGCGCACCCCTTTGACATCCTCCACTGCCACGACTGGCAGGCGGGCCTCGTGCCGATCTACCGCCGGACGCTCTACGCCGACTGGCCCGCGCTCGCCCGCTCGAAGACGATCCAGACGATCCACAACATGGCCTACCAGGGGACGTTCTGGCACTGGGACATGCTCCTCACCGGGCTCGACTGGAAGTACTTCAACTGGCAGCAGATGGAGTTCTACGGCCAGCTCAACTTCCTCAAGACCGGTCTCGTCTTCGCCGACGCCGTCAGCACCGTGAGCCCGACCTACGCCCGCGAGATTATCGAGCCCCCGGGCGGCTGCGGCCTCGAGGGCGTGCTCGCGGGGCGGCCCGATTCCGTCACGGGAATCGTCAACGGCATCGACGCCTCGTCCTGGAACCCGCGGACCGACCGTCACATCCCTCGGCCCTACGGCGAGGAGGACTTCGCCGACGGCAAGTACGCCGCCCGCGTTGCGCTCGCGGCCCGGCTCGGCCATGCGGCGCCCGACCCGCGGCCGCTCGTCGCCTTCGTCGGCCGGCTCGTCTCGCAGAAGGGGGTCAACCTCGTGCTCGAGATGATCGGCCGGATGGCCGGCAACCATGCGGGCGGCCGCGCACGGTTCCTCGTGCTCGGCACGGGCGACGGTGAGATCGAGCACGCGCTGAAGCGTGCGGCGGCGACGTTTCCGGAGTCGGTGGACGTCGTCATCGGCTTCGACGAGGGGCTCGCGCATCTCGTGCAGGCAGCGAGCGACATCATGCTCGTGCCGAGCCTCTACGAGCCATGCGGCCTGACGCAGCTCTACGCGCTCGCCTACGGCACGATTCCTGTCGTCCGGGCGACCGGCGGCCTGGCCGACACGGTCGTGGACACCACCCCCGACACCGTGCGTGACGGCGTGGCCAGCGGCTTCGTGTTCGAGCCGTTCGATTCCGTGGCGCTCGAGCAGGCCCTCGACCGCGCGCTCGAGGCCTACGCCGACCGCGACGGCTGGGCCGCGATGGTCCGCCGCGTCATGCGGCAGGACTGGTCGTGGGACCACGCCGCCCGCGAATACCTCGCGCTCTACCGCGCGACGGTCGCGCAGCCTTGAAACCGCTCGGGGCTG
>CAZPEM010000246.1:0-2240 GCA_964585575.1 uncultured Chitinophagaceae bacterium | reverse complement strand
CCCCGGTTTTCGGACTGAGAACCCGACGTCCTGGGCCACTAGACGATGGGGGCGTGGTCCACGAACTATACCCCGGTTTTTAACGCTGGGAGGGATCGACTTCAAGGCGGCCGCCTGGACGGCCGGCGGCGGGGGCGGCTGCGGGCAAATACGAAACCGACGGCAAAGAGCAGGCCTGCCGCCGCGGCCGTGCCGAGCCAGAACCGCCTGCTTTCCCGCGTCGATCGTTCGTCCTCCTCGATTGCCATCGCGAGCCGCCGCGTCGCGTCGTGACGGGCCCGGGCCGACTCGAGCGAACCGCCGGCGCTCGCCCGCCCGACCTGCCGCCCGGCCCCCTGCCCCGAGGCCCCCGCAGCGGCATTCGCGGCAGGAACCGTCGGCTGCCAGTCGGGCCACGCGAGCGACTGCTGCCCACGACCGATCCCGCCCCTCCTCGCTGCATCCTCGACCGCTTCCACAAGTTCCGCCGGCCGCTGAAACCGGGCATCGGGATCCTTCTCGAGCAACCGGTCCACGATCCCGCAGATCGCGGCGGGCAGATCGGGCCGAGCCTCCGCGAGCGACGCCGCCGGCGTTCGCACGTGCGCCAGTGCCACCGACAGACTCGTCGCCCCCGTGAACGGCGGCATGCCCGCCAGGAGGTGGTAGGCCGTGGCGCCCAGGGAGTAGAGGTCGCTTCGGCAATCGACCGGGCGGCCCTCGACCTGCTCCGGGCTCATGTAGAGGGGCGTGCCGAGCGTGAAGCCTTCCTGGGTCAGCTGCAACGCGGCGGGATCCTGCGCGAGCCGTGCGAGGCCGAAGTCGGCCACCTTCACCTCGCCAGACGTCGTCAGCAGCAGGTTGTCGGGCTTGATGTCGCGGTGCACGATTCCCTTCTGGAAGGCGACCTCGAGCGCCGCCGCCACCTGCGACAGGAGCGACACGCCCTGCTCAGCCGAGAGCGGCCCGCGTGTCTCGAGCCAGTGCTTGAGCGTCGGGCCGCCGACGTATTCCTCGGCGATGAAGTGGATCCCGTCGACGAAGCCGATCTCGTGGATCTGCACGATGTTGCCGTGGACGAGTGCCGCTGCTGCCCTCGCCTCCTGCTCGAATCGGGCGATGCTCGCGTCGACGCCATCGGCCGATCGTCCCCCGTCGGGCCGATCCCGCTTGAGGGTCTTGACGGCGACATGCCTGCCGAGCGACCGCTGCTCGGCCAGCCACACGTCGGCCATGCCGCCGCTGCCCAGCCGGCGGAGCACGCGGTAGCCGCCCAGTTCGACGCCGGTAAGATCGTCTCGCCGTTGACCGGAAACCGAAGCATCCATCCCGAGCATCCTACCCAAGGATTCGCCCGCCCCTCGGAGCCGCCCCGCATGAAGCCGCCCGACACACCGCCGTCCGCCGTCCGTACGGCCCTCAAGGAGTGGGCCGCGGTCGCGGCAGCCATCCGGGCCGGCCGACAGTCGCTCCTTCTGCGTGCCGGCGGCATCGCCGACCCCGCCGGACGGTTTGGCTTTTCGCATCCGTGGTTCTGGATCTACCCCACGCGGTTTCACGAGTCGGCCGACCGGCTCCTGCCCGAGGCCAAGCCCTTCGTGGACGCGGCGGCCGCAGCCGCTTCCGCCGACGCCGCCGCCGAGGGCCGAACGATCCGCTCGCTCGAGCTACTTGTGTCGCTCGAGGCCGTGACGTGGATCGACGATCGAACGGTCGTGGAGCGGCTCGCGCCGATGCACGTGCTCGCGCCGGCGGTCGTGCGGGAGCGGTTCGACTACCGGCAGCCGGGCCTGGCCGTCGCTCTCGTGCGGGCCTGGCGGCGGCGGGAGCCACACCGTATCGTGGAGACCCCGGCAATGGAAGGATGCCGCAGCTGGGTGGAGCTGCCGGAGCCCCTCGAGTGCGATGCTTTGGAGCCGGTGTTGTCCGACGACGCCTTCGAAGCGGAGCGGCGGCTGTTTGAACGATTGAAAGGTTTCCCCAACGAAAGGTAACGAAGGAACAAGCATGGCAAAGGCAAGCGCGGCGGAGTTGCAGGCGGCGGCGAAGAAACTCGATCTCGACGGATTTGACTACGAGATCACTCTCGACACCTCGAAGGGTCCGATCCGGCTTTCACTCGACGCAGCGACCGCTCCCGGCCATGTCCGAAACATGGTCGCCCTCGCGGAGAGCGGCTTCTACGACGGCGTCACGTTCCACCGCGTCATCAAGGGCTTCATGATCCAGGGCGGCTGCCCGCAGGGCACCGGCACCGGCGG
>CAZPEM010000245.1:0-2297 GCA_964585575.1 uncultured Chitinophagaceae bacterium | reverse complement strand
GTTCCTCGTCGACACGAAGGAGGGCCGCATCGTCGAGGACGACGAGATCAAGCGGAAGCTGGCGACCGCGAAGCCCTGGCGGGAGTGGATCTCGGTCAACCAGGTGCGGCTCGACGATGTCGCCGATCCGCCGGAGGCGACCGAGGTCTGCCGCAGCCGCGCGGTGCTGCCGGAAGAGGTGATCCCTTCCGCGAACGGCAACGGCGGCCCGCATGCGGCCGACCCGTGGCGGGCGGCCGGCGTCGCCGGCGAGTCGGCGAGCCTGCTCGAACTCCAACGGGCCCACGGCTACACGCTCGAAGACCTCAAGGTGATCCTCGCGCCCATGGCGACCGACGGCGCGGAGCCGATCGGGTCGATGGGCAACGACACGCCGCTGGCGGTGCTTTCCGACCGGCCGCAGCTGCTCGCCAACTACTTCAAACAGCTCTTCGCGCAGGTCACCAATCCGCCGCTCGACGCGATCCGGGAGGAGATCATCACCTCGATGATCACCACGATCGGCCGCGAAGGGAACCTGCTCGACTCGACGCCGGAGCAGAGCCGGCTCCTGCGGCTCGAGACGCCGGTGATCACGAACGCGGAGTGCGCGAGGATCAAGTCGCTGCGTCAGCCCGGCCTCGTCGCGAAGTCGATCTCGCTGGTGTTCCCCGCGAGCGAAGGGGCTGCCGGCATGCGGAGGCGGCTCGACGCGATCCGCGCCGAGGCCTCGCAGGCGATCCGCGACGGGGCGACGATTCTCGTGCTCACCGATCGGGGTGTCTGTCGCGAGATGGCGGCCGTGCCGTCGCTCCTGGCCACGGGAGGCGTCCATCACCATCTGGTCGGCCAGGGAACCCGCACGATGTGCGGCATCGTCGTCGAGACGGGAGAGGCCCGCGAGGTGCAGCACTTCGCGCTGCTCACCGGCTACGGCGCGGGCGCCGTGAATCCCTACCTCGCCTTCGCCACGATCGACCAGATGCAGGCCGAACGGATGATCAATCCCGAGACGCCCCGCGAGAAGCTCCACAAGAACTTCGTCAAGGCGGCCGGCAAGGGGCTCCTGAAGGTCATGAGCAAGATGGGCATCTCCACGCAGCAGAGCTACCGTGGGGCCCAGATCTTCGAGGCGGTCGGCCTCGACAAGAAGCTCGTCGACGAGTTCTTCGCCCGGACCCCCAGCCGCATCGGCGGGATCGGCCTCGAGGAAGTGGCGGAGGAGTCGCTTCGCCGCCACGAGCACGCCTGGCCGAAGACGAGCGTGCCGCAGACGCTCGAACTCGACGTGGGCGGCCGCTACCAGTGGCGTCGGAAGGGGGAGGCCCACGTCCTCTCCCCCGACGTCGTCGCGAGCCTCCAGCGGTCCACGCAGATCAACAGCCGCGAGGAGTTCAAGAAGTACCAGAAGCTCATCGACGAGCAGCAGACGAAGCTGCTGACGCTGCGGGGGCTGCTCGACTTCAAGTGGTCCGAGAATGCCATCCCGCTCGACGAGGTCGAGCCGGCCAAGGAGATCGTGAAGCGGTTCGCGACCGGCGCGATGTCGTATGGATCGATCTCGAAGGAGGCCCACGAGACGCTCGCCGTCGCGATGAACCGGCTCGGCGGCTGGAGCAACACGGGCGAGGGGGGCGAGGATCCCGTCCGCTATCAGCTCGAGCCCAACGGCGACAGCAAGAACTCGAAGATCAAGCAGGTGGCCAGCGGCCGCTTCGGCGTGACGAGCCTCTACCTCGTGAACGCCAAGGAGCTGCAGATCAAGATGGCGCAGGGCGCGAAGCCCGGCGAAGGCGGCCAGCTTCCCGGCCACAAAGTCGACCGTGAGATCGCGCGGATCCGCCACAGCACTCCGGGGGTGGGGCTCATCTCGCCGCCGCCCCACCACGACATCTACTCGATCGAGGATCTCGCGCAGCTCATCCACGACCTCAAGAACGCCAACCACCACGCGCGGATCAGCGTCAAGCTCGTGGCGGAGGTGGGTGTCGGCACGGTCGCCGCGGGCGTGTCGAAGGGGAAGGCCGACGTCGTGCTCATCTCGGGCCACGACGGCGGCACGGGCGCCAGCCCCCAGACCTCGATCATGCACGCCGGGCTGCCGTGGGAGCTCGGCCTCGCCGAGGCCCACCAGGTGCTCGTGATGAACGACCTGCGGGGGCGGATCGTCGTGCAGACCGACGGCATGATCCGCACCGCGAAGGACGTCGCGATCGCGACCCTGCTCGGGGCGGAGGAGTATGGCATCGCCACGGCGTCGCTCGTGGTGATGGGCTGCATCATGATGCGGAAGTGCCACCTCAACACCTGCCCGGTCG
>CAZPEM010000244.1:0-2427 GCA_964585575.1 uncultured Chitinophagaceae bacterium | reverse complement strand
ATCCTGCCCTCCGCTCGCTCGGATGCCGACTTCGCTCCGCAATCCTTGCTTCGCTCGTCTGCATACGCCGGCTCCTGGGCACGGGCAGCCCCTCACGGTCAACGCTGGTCAACTCTGATGGGTGCTCTTGCGACGTCCCTTATCCTCTCCACTCGGTCCCGGGTGGCGTGAGTGTGCCGGAGGTGAACGACGCGATCGCTGAATGTCGCTCGACGAGGATCGAGCCGTCGGCTGCGATGCCTCGGCAAATCCCTTCGACCGTGTCGCTGCCGACGTGGAGCCGGATCGGCTTGCCCGTGAGCCCGCACAGCGGCGAATACCTTGCGACGAGCGATTCCGGCCTCGCCACGATCTCCCGGCAGAGGGCCGCAAGCCGCCCGAGGATCTCCGCGAGGATCGCGTCGCGGCGGATCGGCCTGCCGACGAGATCCGGGATCGTCGCCACGCGGTGGCGAACCGCCTCGGGAGCGTCGGCCGCCGAGCCTGTCGTGTTGACGCCGATGCCGAAGATCACCCGGCCACCGCGGGCGGTCTCGACCAGGATGCCGGCGAGCTTTCGCGGCCCCACCTCGACGTCGTTGGGCCACCGTACGCGGGCATCGATCGTCGGCTCGATCGCCCGAACCGCCTCGGCCACCGCTATGCCGCAGGCGAGCGACCAGCGGGAGATCGGCTCGCTGCCGCCCAGATCGGCCGACTCGTAGACGACGCTTGCCGCGAGGCTCCCCTCCGCCTGCCACCACGCCGCGCCACGTCGGCCGCGGCCGCGGGTCTGAAGGTCGGCGATGACGATCGCCGGCATCGGGCTCGCCGACTCGGCAAGCTGCCTGGCCCGGTCCATCGTCGACTCCACCTCCGCGAGATGCTCGACGGCCGCGAGGCTCGAGCGGGCCGCGAGGGCGGTTGGATCGATCGCGTCGAGGTGGGGCGGCGGCATGCCGGGCATTTCAGGCGGTTTGAGCGGCGTGGGTCAAGCCGCTGATCTTGACCGGCCCTGCCCAGCGCGGTACCCCCCGCCGTCCCGAACCGTCTCGAGGCAACGTGCGAATCTCCGCTCCGCCGGTCGCGGCCGTCATTCCGTGGTTGTTTCTGACCGCGACGATCGCATTATGCGCCGAGTCCGCAAGCGGCCAGACCGTGCAGCTGCCGTCGCCGGCCGCGTCTTCGCTCGACCGGATCGCGCAGGCGCCGATGGGCAGCTACAACCTCGGCCCGCCGCCGGCCGGCTGGGATCCATACGCTCCGCAGGCGACGCAGCTGCCCCCCTCGTTGCCCGCCGCGCCGACGACGATGCCCTCGGCGATCGGTGGTCAGCCGGGGTACCCCGGCTACTCGACGACCACACCGAGCCTGATGCCGCCGCAGCAACCGTTTCAGCAGCCGATCATGCCGACCCAGGGCACGGCCGGAAACCCGTCGCTCTTCCCTCCGGGCTACCCGGCTCAGAACTCGACCTTCCAGCAGACGATGCGGCTCTACCAGGGTGCCCGCGGCAGCTGGGCCTACCTCTTCGGCAGCAACTCGGGCAACCAGCTCGGTGTGAACGAGCTCGACACGACCGCCACGTTCGCCGTGCCGTTCTTCATGAACTCGCAGGCCAACATCAACCGCGCCCCCCTGCTCGTGACTCCCGGTTTCGGGCTGCAGCTCTGGGACGGCCCCGACACGGCCAGCACGGGCAACGACCTTCCGCCGAGCACCTACGACGTCTTCCTCGACGGCGCCTGGAATCCGCAGTTCACGCCCCTCTTCGGCGCCGAGCTGGGCCTGCGGGTCGGCGTCTTCACCAACTGGGACGTCTTCGTGCTCGACAGCTGGCGAATCATGGGCCGCGCCATCGGCACGCTCAACCTCACGCCCACCATGCAGGGCAAGGCCGGCATCGTCTACCTCGACCGCAACCAGGTGAAGCTCCTCCCCGCCATCGGGCTCACGTGGACCCCCAATGCCGACTCCCGCTACGACATCTTCTTCCCGTCGCCGCGGGCGACCCGTCGGATCGCCAACTGGCGCAACCGGTCGATCTGGGGCTACCTTGCCGGCGAATACGGCGGCGGCGCCTGGACGTTCCGCCACTCCGACTCGCTCGGCGGCGCGATCACGCCCTTCGACTACAACGACATCCGCGTCACGCTGGGCGCGGAGATGATCCCGCAGACGCAGACCGGGCTCTCCGGACACTTCGAGGTGGGCTACGTCTTCTATCGGCAGCTCTTCTACGTGAACGGCCCGCCGCAGATCGTGGACCTCGACAACACGCTCATGCTCCGGCTTGGGCTCGCCTACTAGGAGCCCTCCGATGGACTCCGCATCGCCGCCGGGGGGTGAGGGGCTGCCCGTATCCCCTTGTCGGACGTTCGCTGCGGGCATCCTGCCCTCCGCTCACTCGGACCTGACTGGCGCTTCGGCCTCCGGCCTGCGCTGGTC
>CAZPEM010000243.1:0-2584 GCA_964585575.1 uncultured Chitinophagaceae bacterium | reverse complement strand
GAGGAAGGCCGCACGATGGACCCGGCGAAGGAGCAGTTCACCGGCATCGTGCCGGGCATCGGCCTGGCGAGCTTCCGCGACGGCTCCGGCATCGACCGCTTCCTCGTGCTGCCCGGCGACGACGTGAAGGTCACCTTCCCGACCGCCGGCACGCCGCCGAAGGCCGTGAGCGACACCTTCACGATCGTCGATTTCTACGAGAGCAAGATGAGCGAGTATGACTCCAACTTCGTCTTCGTGCCGATCGCCGATCTCCAGCGGATGCGTGGCATGATCGAGCCGCAGACCGGCATCCCGAGCGTCAACTCGATCCAGATCAAGCTCGTGCCGGGTGCCGACCTTGACGAGGTCCGCAACCGCCTCCGCAAGGTGTTCCCGGCGGAGCTCTACGCGATCTCGACCTGGCGGGACAAGCAGGGCCCGCTCCTCGCCGCCGTGGAGATGGAGATGGCGGTGCTCAACATCCTCCTCTTCATGATCGTGGCGGTGGCCGGCTTCGGCATTCTCGCGATCTTCTTCATGATCGTGGTGGAGAAGACCCGCGACATCGGGATCCTCAAGTCGATCGGCGCCCGGGCCTCCGGCGTGGCCGGCATCTTCCTCGGCTACGGACTCTTCCTCGGGATCGTGGGCGCCGGGGCCGGGCTCGCCCTGGGACTCGCGATCACCTGGAACATCAACGGCATCCGCTCGCTCGTCGAATGGGGCACCGGCGAGAAGGTGTTCGATCCGTCGATCTACTACTTCTACAAGATTCCGACGATCGTCGAGCCGGGCACGATTCTCTGGATCATCGCCGGGGCCGTGGGCATCGCGGTCGCCTCGAGCGTCCTGCCTGCGATCCGGGCCGCGAGCCTGCACCCCGTGGAGGCCCTCCGCCATGAGTGAAGCCGTCATGCAGCGAGCGGCCGAATGCGTTCCGGAAGTGTTCTCGCGGAAGCGGCCGGCGGCGGATGCGACGGTGCTCCGCGGCCGCGGGCTGCGGAAGACCTACCGCTCCGGCGGCGGCTCGCTCGAGGTGCTCAAGGGCGTGGACATCGACGTGGCGGAGGGGGAGTTCGTCGCCGTGATCGGCCAGAGCGGCTCGGGCAAGAGCACGCTCCTCCACCTGCTCGGCCTGCTCGATCCGCCCGATGCGGGCGAGGTCCGACTCGGCGAGGATCGGATCGACAACCTGCCGATCGCGTCCCGCGACGCCCTTCGGAACACCGCGATCGGCATCGTGTTCCAGTCGTATCACCTGCTGCCGGAGCTGACCGCGATCGAGAACGTGCTCTCGCCGCTCATGGTCCGACACGGCGTGCTGGAATGGTTGCGGGTGCGATCGGCCGCGGTCGCCAAGGCGACCGACCTGCTCCGGCGGTTCGGCCTCGGCGGGCGTCTGGGGCACCGGCCCCGGCAGCTGTCGGGAGGCGAGATGCAACGGGTCGCCATCGCGAGGGCGCTCATCTCCGGGCCGAGGGTGCTGCTTGCCGACGAGCCCACCGGCAACCTCGACGTGGAGACCGGGGCCGGTATCCTCGACGCGATCTGCGAGTTGAACCGGCAGGACGGCCTTTCTATAGTCATGGTCACGCACGACCCTTCGATCGCGGCACGGGCCGATCGGGTCGTGCGGCTCGTCGCCGGACACGTGCACGGCGGCTGAAGTCCTTCCCCGCCGGCCGAGACCATGTCCCGCATCATCTTCATGAACGACCGCCTCGTGCCCGAGGAAGAGGCGCGGGTGAGCGTGTTCGACCACGGGCTGCTCTACGGCGACGGCGTCTTCGAGGGTCTCCGCAGCTACTCGGGCCGGGTCTTCCGGCTCGATGCCCATCTCGATCGTCTCTACGCGAGCGCCCGGGCGATCTGTCTCGAGATCCCGATGGCGAAGGAAGCGGTCGCAAAGGCCGTCATCGACACGCTCGCCGCCAACAAGCTCTCCGACGGCTACGTCCGGCTCGTCGTGACCCGCGGCGCGGGCTCGCTCGGCCTCGATCCCGGCCGCACGAAGAATCCGCAGGTGATCGTGATCGCCGACACGATCAGCCTCTATCCCCGTGAGTTCTACGAGAAGGGGCTGCGGATCGTGACGGCGGCCACGCAGCGGACGCAGTCGGCGGCCCTCTCGCCGCGGATCAAGTCGCTCAACTACCTGAACAACATCATGGCGAAGCTCGAGGGCCTCCAGGCGGGCTGCGTCGAGGCGCTCATGCTCAACCACAAGGGCGAGGTCGCCGAGTGCACCGGCGACAATATTTTTGTCGTGCGGGGTGGCCGGCTGCTCACGCCCCCGCCCGACGCCGGCATCCTCGAGGGAATCACGAGGAACGCCGTGATGGAACTCGCTCATGCGGCCGGCATCGACTGCCGTGAGTCCACGCTCGTGCGGCACGACCTCTACACGGCCGACGAGTGCTTCCTCACCGGCACCGCCGCCGAGGTGATCCCCGTCGTCGAGATCGACGGCCGCCGCATCGGCCACGGCCACCCCGGCCCCATCACGGCCCGTCTCACCGCCGACTTCCACTCGCTCGTCCGCGGCTGAGCACGGTCGCCGAATCCGCTCGGCTTCCGCCAGAGTTGACCGTGAGGGGCTGTC
>CAZPEM010000242.1:0-2719 GCA_964585575.1 uncultured Chitinophagaceae bacterium | reverse complement strand
GTGTATCCTCACCGAAGCGACGGAGTGTCTGCTCCCCCGGCGGCAATGCGGCGTCGTTCCGGTGGGTTCGGGGGTGTCCGTGCCGCGGTTTTGTGATGCTGCTGCCTGCGTTATGCTGCCGGCGTGGCAGTCACATCACCGACACCCCGTGCCGCGACGGTTCTTCTCGTCGACGACCAGCCGATCATCGGCGAGGCGGTTCGCCGGATGCTGTCGGGCGAGGAGGGGATCGAGTTTCACTACTGCAAGGACGCCCCGGCGGCGATCGAGACCGCCGCGGAGGTGCAGCCGACCGTGATCCTGCAGGATCTCGTGATGCCCCAGATCGAGGGGCTCGAACTCGTGCGGCGATTCCGGGCCGACGAGCGGTTCCGCGACGTGCCGATCATCGTCCTCTCCACGAAGGAGGAGGCGGCGGTGAAGGCGGAGGCGTTCGCGCTCGGGGCCAACGACTACATCGTGAAGCTCCCCGACCGGCTCGAACTGATCGCGAGGGTGCGGTACCACTCCCGCGGCTACGTCGCGCTGCTGGAGCGAAACGAGGCCTTCGAGGCTCTTCGGGCGAGCCGGGAGGTGCTGCAGAAGGACCTCGACACGGCCGCCCAGTACGTGAGGTCGCTCCTTCCGCCCCCGCAGTCGCTGGCGAACGTCGCGGCCGACTGGCGGTTCATCCCGTCGGCCGAACTCGGCGGCGACGCCTTCGGCTATCACCTTCTCGACGAGTCGCACGTCGCGGTCTACCTGCTCGACGTCTGCGGTCACGGGGTTGGCGCAGCGCTTTTGAGCGTTTCCGCCCTCAACGCGCTGCGAAGCGAATCACTGCCGCAGACCGACTTTTTCGATCCCGGCAGCGTGCTGGCGGCGCTCAACAAGGCGTTTCCGATGGAGCGGCAGAACGACATGTTCTTCACGATCTGGTACGCCGTCTACGACGTGGCGGGCCGGACGCTCCGATGGGCGGGTGGTGGGCACCCCCCGGCGCTCCTGCTGCCCTCCGACGGCGTCGCCCCTCGCCTGCTCGATTCGGACGGGCCGCTCATCGGGGCGGTCGAGGGGCTGGAGTTCACCTCGAGCGAAGCGGCCGTCCCCCCCGGGGCGAGGCTCTTCATCTACAGCGACGGGGCGTTCGAGATCAGCCGGCCGGATGGCTCGATGTGGGCCTTCGATGCCTTCGTGGCGACGATGTCGACCGCGTCCTCCGGGCCGGAAAACCGCATGGATCGGCTTGTTTCCGAGATCCGGAGAATCTCGGAACGGGATGACTTCAACGACGATTTTTCGATGGTGGAGCTGGTGTTCCGGGGGGATTGAAGCTGCCGGTCGGGCCGGTTTTTCGGCCCGCTTGCACGGGCCATGCGAATCCGTAGACTTGATCGGTTCCCGAGGGCTCGTTCGCTAGCGTAGCTCAATTGGCAGAGCAGCTGATTTGTAATCAGCAGGTTGCGGGTTCAACTCCCGCCGCTAGCTCCGTCGACCGGGAGTTATTTGCCGGAAGTCTCTAGCCGTCAGAATCGCAAGCACGATCGCAAGCACGTCAAGGTAGCAGGCCGTCCGATTCACCGCCCGTCTCAGCATTATTCATTATTCGTACCACTCACCTGACCCCACTTCGGAACTCCGGATACCCACTCGCCGCCGCCGATCACACCACCAATCAGGCACACACCGTACTGCATCTGCCGGGGGGAGTTTCCCGAGCGGTCAAAGGGGTCAGACTGTAAATCTGATGGCTCTGCCTTCGCAGGTTCGAATCCTGCACTCCCCACTTCCGCCGCACGCGAACTCCGCCGGTTCCCGCACGCGGGTGTAGCTCAATGGTAGAGCAATAGCCTTCCAAGCTAAAGACGAGGGTTCGATTCCCTTCACCCGCTGTCCTTGAAAATCCGACCTTAGAATCCATGACAAACTTGCGAAACCTGAGAAACCACAGAGGTGCAATGCTGCTGTAGCTCAGTTGGTAGAGCACGTCCTTGGTAAGGACGAGGTCATGGGTTCAAGTCCCATCAGCAGCTCTTCAGCACCGCCCAAAACACCGCCCGCAGGGCAGAATCACCGCAGGCAGAATCGCAGAATCACGGCCCACAGAATCACGATTTCGGTTCCGTTCCCACTTCCGAGGAGAAAGCAGGAGAAAAGATGGCAAAGGATACGTTCACGCGTTCGAAGCCGCACGTCAACGTCGGCACGATCGGACACATCGACCACGGCAAGACGACGCTCACCGGGGCGCTCGTGGCGGTCCAGGCCGCCAAGAACCTGGCCGTCGCCAAGAGCTACGCCGACATCGCGAAGGGCGGCACGGTCCGCGACGAGACGAAGACCGTCACGATCGCGGTCAGCCACGTGGAATACGAGACCGACAAGCGGCACTACGCCCACATCGATTGCCCGGGCCACGCCGACTTCATCAAGAACATGATCACCGGCGCCGCCCAGATGGACGGCGCGATCCTCGTGGTGAGCGCGGCCGACGGCCCCATGCCGCAGACGCGGGAGCACATCCTCCTGGCGAAGCAGGTCGGCGTGCCGGCCCTCGTGGTCTTCCTCAACAAGGTCGACCTCGTTGACGATCCGGAGCTGCTCGACCTCGTCGAGATGGAGATCCGCGAGCTGCTCACGAAGTACGGCTTCCCCGGCGACGACGTGCCGATCATCCGGGGCGCCGGCAAGCCGGCCTACGACAGCCCGGCCGACCCGAAGGCGAACAAGTGCATCGCCG
>CAZPEM010000241.1:0-2859 GCA_964585575.1 uncultured Chitinophagaceae bacterium | reverse complement strand
GGCCGAGGGCCGTCGAGGGCCGCCAATTCCGCTTCCAGCCACGCGGTGCGTTCCTCCTCCCCGTCCGCGACGGCCGCCCACTCGCGACGGATGAGCGCCGCGTCGATTTCGCCGCGATTCGCGGCGAGGAGCGTACGAATGTCCTCCTGATCCTGTGGCCGAAAGGCGACCAGCTTCGTCACGACAAGCCCTTCTGGGGCGAGTACCTTGAGCGAGCGACCTGCGGACCAGGGCAGCGACGTGGCCGCCGCCAGCGCATGCGAGTAAAGAGGCAGCATCGGCCTCAGCCAGTCGATGCGGACCGTGCCGTAGCGGAAGGCGGTCATGTGATGCTGGATGAATTCCCGGATGACCGTGTCGCGGTCCAGTGTGAATCCGCGCTCGATGAGCTCGTCGAGCAGGCCCGGCAGGACGACCTGCGGCACGTCGAGCAGGATGTCGATGTCCTGGGTGAACCGCGGGCGGCCCCGCAGCATGGTCGCCAGCCCACCGAGCAACGCGTAGCGGATGCCCCGCGCATCGAACACTTCTCCGAGTGTTTCGACGGCGGCGATGAGATCCCCGGCAAGCGGTTCAGGGTCTTCCGGCATGTCGCACCACGAACCGGGTGATCGCCTCGCGACCCGCTTCCTCCTGCCGCTGCCGATAGGCCTCGATGAACTCCCGCTTGGGAGATCGCGCGATCAGGACGGCGCCGGCGGCGACGGCCGACCGGATCGCCCGCAACCGCTCTGCCGGGGAAGACTGGCGGAAGCGGGCAGCCTCCTCGCCGGTCACGTCGGCATCGCTCGGGAATTTCAGATCGTGAATGTTCATGACGTTGCGGCACCCGTGCCGCCACTCCTGCCTTGTATGACGAATCATACCAACCGTCGCTTCCCAGGCCGCTATGATGTCGGGCTCAAAACCCGGAGCCTGACCCTCGATGACCGCACGCACGCTGCCCGCCCGGAAGGACGTTCCCGCCGGCGACACCTGGGACTTGAAGAGCCTGTTTGCCTCTGATGGCGAGTGGGAGCAGGCCCTGGCGTCATGGGAGAAGCGGGTCGAGGGCTTTGCCGCCTTCGCGGGCACGCTCGGCTCCTCGGCTGGGCGGCTCGCGGAGTGCCTGGCGTTCGATCTCGCGATCGACCGCGACGGCGACCGGATCGGCACCTACGCCTACCTGCGGGCGAGCGAGGACCAGGCCGCGCAGGATGCCCAGCGGATGGTCGGCAGGTTTCAGCACGTCGCCACGCTCGCCGGGGAGAAGGCGAGCTTCATCCGTCCCGAGATCATGGCGATCGATCCGGCCACGCTCGCCCGCTGGATGGACGAGCCCGTGCTCACCCCCTACCGGCTGATGCTCGAGCGGCTCGTGCGGACGCGGCCGCATGTGCTCTCCGAGCGTGAGGAACGGCTGCTCGCCATGCAGGGCACGTTCGCCGGCACGGCCGCGAAAGCCTTCCGCCAGCTCACCGACGCCGACTTGAAGTTCGGCACGCTCAAAAACGGCCGCGGCCAGGAGGTCGAGCTCTCGAACGCCTCGTTCATGACGTTCCTCCACGACGTCGATCCGGCGGTGCGGAAGGCGGCATTCCATCAGTACTACCGGCAGTACGAGAGCCACGCGAACACGCTCGCAGCGACCCTCTCCGGCTCGAATGAACGCGACGTCTACTCGGCGCGGGTCCGGAACCACGCGACCGCGGTCGAGGCCGCGCTCTTCGCCGACAACGTGCCGATCGCCGTCTACGACCAGCTCATCGCGGCCGTGCGGGCGAACCTCCCGGCCGTCCACCGCTACTACGCCCTGCGGAAGAGGGTGCTCGGGCTCTCCGAGATCCACCACTACGACACCTACGTGCCGCTCGTGGCCGAGCTCGAGAAGCGGCACGGCTGGGACGAGGCGGTCGGACTCGTGATCGAGTCGCTCGCCCCGCTCGGCGGTGAATACTGCTCGAGGCTCGAGAAGGGCCTCCGCGGCCGCTGGTGCGACCGCTACCCCAACGCCGGCAAGCAGTCGGGAGCCTTCAGCTCGGGCACCTACGACTCGGATCCCTACATCCTCATGAACTTCGAGGAGGAGGTGATCGAGCACGTCTTCACGCTCGCCCACGAGGCAGGGCACTCGATGCACACCCGCTACTCCGCGGAGCACCAGCCCTACCAGTATTCCGGCTACACCATCTTCGTGGCGGAGGTGGCGAGCACGTTCAACGAGCAATTGCTCACGCGGCTCTTGCTCTCCCGGGCGACGAACCCTCGGGAACGAGCGGCGATCATCGCCCGAGAGATCGACGCGATCCGGGCGACGATCGTGCGGCAGACGATGTTCGCGGAGTTCGAGCGAAAGAGCCACGCCTCGGTCGAGGCGGGCGAGCCGCTCACGCTCGAGCGGCTCCGTGGCATCTACCGCGAGCTGCTCGACGCCTACTTCGGCCCCGGCTTCGCGATCGACCGCGAGCTCGAGCTCGAGTGCCTGCGGATCCCCCACTTCTACAACGCCTTCTACGTCTACAAGTACGCGACCGGCCTCTCGGCGGCGATCGCACTGGCGAAGAAGGTGGCCGAGGGTGGGCCGAAGGAGCTCGAGGCCTACCTCGGCTTCCTCAAGGGCGGCTCGTCGAAGTGGCCGCTCGACCTCCTCCGCAACGCGGGCGTCGATCTCGAAAAGCCCGAGCCCGTCGCCACCGCCCTCGCGCGGTTCTCGGAGCTCGTCGAAGAACTCGACGGTTTGCTGTAAACCGCAGGCAGAGCTGAAGAAAACCGCATTGCCGCCGGGGGAGCAGACACTCCGTCGCTACGCCAAGGATACGCCTGATGCTCCTCCGGTCCGCTCCCCCGGCGTTCAGCATCAGAGTGCCTGTGTGAATCATT
>CAZPEM010000240.1:0-3071 GCA_964585575.1 uncultured Chitinophagaceae bacterium | reverse complement strand
GGGCTATGGGAGCAAGCGCAGGCAGGATGCCGGAGCGCCGCGGACATGCAGTGAGTGGAGGTCCGGAGGACCGAAGCGAACGTCCGGCCAGGGATACGAGCAGCCCCGAACCCAGCAGAGTCGACCGTGAGGGGCGGCCCCGAACCCGACAGGGTGGACCACCCTGAACCCCCGCCTCGCCGCCGGTTGCCGCGGCGGGCGTGAAGATGGATTAACTGCGACGGTCATGCGGGCGAGCGGCTTTTTTTCCGAAAAAAATTCAAGTTTTCGGTGAACAAAGTCCTTGAACGCGGCGTCCATCCAATTAGTCTGGAGGGCATCGAATTTCTCCCCCCAGATCCCTCAGGGACCAGGAACATGCGTTCACTCACCCTGCCTTCTCTTCTCCGGATCGTGTCGGCCGCAGCCCTCGTGCTGGCCGCCGACGAGTCGCGGGCTGAATGTTGTGGTCAGGCTGTCGCCGCGCCGGTCGCGACGCAGACCTACCGGCTCGAATACCGCACCGTCTACGACGAGCGTCAGGTCACGAGCTATCGGATCAGTTACGACACGGTCTACGAGCCGAGGACCTACACGGTGCAGAAGCCGGTGCTCGAGACGCAGACGAGCGAGCGGCGGTACACGGTGCAGCGGCCCGTCTGGGAGACGCAGACCCGCGAGGAGCGGTTCACCGTCATGAAGCCGGTCTGGGAGACGCAGATCCAGGACCGCAGCTACGACGTCAGCCGCGACGTGGTCGAGACGAGCACCCGCGAGGAGCGGTTCACCGTGATGAAGCCGGTGTACGAGACCGCGATGCAGCAGCAGGTGAGCGTGGTTCGCAAGCCGGTGTACGAGACGAGCGAGCGGGAGGAGGCCTTCACGGTCGCCGAACCCGTGACCACGATGCGGACCGCCTACTCCCCCCAGGCGAGTTACGTCGACCAGGTCACGCCGGTCGTGACGCCGGGGGTGACGAGCCTCGGCTACGTGCAGGGTGGGTGGGTGGTCGATCCCGCCACGGGCCTGCCGGTCTGGCAGCGGGGCGGCTACACCTGGATGACGACGCCGGGCTCGACCGGATACCAGGTCAACCGCGTGATGCAGACCAGTTACATGCCGGTGCAGGTTCCGGAAACGACCTACGTGAACCGGGTCATGACCCGGAAGGTGCCGGTGCAGACCGTCCGCTACGTCGACGAGCAGGTCGTCCAGCAGGTGCCCGTGCAGTCGATGCGAATGGTGGCCGAGGAGCAGGTGCGGCAGGTGCCCGTCCAGACCGTCCGCAAGGTGGTCGAGCGGGTCGAGAACAAGGTGCCGGTGCAGGTCTACCGCATGGTGCCGGAGGAGCAGGTCCGCCAGGTTCCGGTGCAGGTCTGCCGCATGGTGACCGAGGAGAAGGTCGAGCCCGTCACGACCCAGGTCACGCGGATGGTGACCGAAGAGCGGACGGTGCAGGTGGCCCGTCTCGTGGAGAAGCGGACCCCCGTGACGGAGACGGTCCGCACGCCGCGGACGGTGGTCATGAAGGTGCCGGTCGATCCCTGCGGCAACCCGATTCCGTCCGCGTCGCCGGTTCCTGCCGCCGCCGCGCGGCCGGCCACGGTCGCCCCGGCGCTCCCCCCTGCCGCCGCTTCGCCGGCAGCTCCGGTCGAGCCCGAGCAGGCTGCGGTCCCGAAGACTGCGGTCCCGAAGACATTCGGCGAGAGGGCGGCCCCGCCGTCCCGCGGCCTCGAGGGCTGGACCGGCTCCGAACAGCCGCACGTGGACCCCACGACGAAGGTTTCGCCCCCGTCTGGGGCGAACTCCGGGGCGAACCCCTTCCGCGTCGAACGGCCCACCGCAGGCCCGCAGACGGGAGCGGCCCAGACGGGCGTTGAGCCGAAGTCCGCGGTGAAGACGATCGACGAGGTTCCGCTGCGGTCGATCGAGACCATCCCCGCTCCCGCATCGACTCCACCCGCCACGACCGCCCCCGCCACCAGTGGCCCGTCCGTGGAGGTTCCGACGCCCGCAGGCACGCCGGCCCCCGCGGTCGAGAAGAGGGTCGAGGAGAGCTCGTCGCTCAAGCCGATCCGAATCAACGCCGACGACCGTACGACCTGACTCGGCCTTCGTACGACCTGACTCGGTCCTCGGATCCTGGCTCGACGAGAGCGCACGACCTGTTCGGGCGGCATCCGATCGAGTACCCTGCTCCGCGAACTGTCCCGCATCGCGGAGAGGACGATGACCGGCCGAGTCACGGATGGCGTCATGGATGGCCCGCTCTACACGGTCGGCTTGATGGCCGAAGTGGTCGGGGTTTCCCGTTCGGCCGTGCGGCACTGGATCCGCCACGGGCTTTTGGCGGCTACCCGCCGGGCCGGCTCGATCGAGTGGTTCGACTTCGATCAGCTCGTCGTCGCGCGGAGGCTCGCCGGGCTGCTGGCCTCGGGGCTGTCGCTGCGGCAGCTCGATCACCAGCTTGCGGCCCTGGGCCAGGGTGACGCGGCGGCCGCCGCCCGGGCCGATGGCCGGATCGTCCGTGAGGGAGACCGGCTCCTGCTCTACTCGCAGGGCAGGCTCGTCGGCGGCGAGGGCCAGCTCCAGCTCGGCTTCCTCGCCGAGGCCGTCGGCCGCGAGGCTCCCCGGCATCCGGAGCTCGATGCCCACACCGTGCCGCTCCCGTCGGCGGTCACGGCCGATCGGTCGGCAGCCGACCCGTCTGCCGCCGATCCTGCGGCCGCCGACCTGCTCGACACCGACTCGCTGCTCGACCTCGCCGCGGAGCTCGCCGCAGACGGTCACCTCGAGGAGGCCTGCGAGGCTCTGCGGGCGATCCTCCAGGCTCAGCCGCCGACCGCGGAGGTCGTGTTCGCGCTCGCGGAGCTGCTCTACCGGTCCGGCGACCTCACGGCCGCACGGGAGCGGTTCTACATGGCGATCGAGCTCGATCCCGATCACCTCGCGGCGAGGGCGAGCCTCGGCTGCCTGCTCTGGGAGATGGGGGAACACGAGCTTGCGATCGCGGCACTCGACGGCGTCGTCCGCCAGCAGCCCGATTTCGCCGACGCGCACTGGCAGCTCGCCGGCATTCTCGAGGAGACCGG
>CAZPEM010000239.1:0-3115 GCA_964585575.1 uncultured Chitinophagaceae bacterium | reverse complement strand
GAAGCAAGCGCAGGCAGGATGCCGGAGCGCCGCGGACATGCAGTGAGCGAAGGTCTGGAGGACCGCAGCGAACGTCCGGCCAGGGGCACGGGCAGCCCCGAACCCAGCACGTTTGATTCACACGATGCGCACCAACACGTCACCACGCGACGCGAAGGTTCGGCAGCATGCGGGCGATCGAGAGGAGGCCGCCGCCGTCATAGAGCCGCACGACCTCGCGGGCGAGCACCGCGGCCCGCGGGTGCCACGGCATGAACGGGGGGAGAATCCGCGAGACGAGCGGGCCGCGGACGATCGAGTTGTGCACGAGCGGCAGGAGGAGCGGGTCGTGCACGAAGCCGATGCCGCTCTTGGGCGCGGTGTGGGTCGCGCCCGGAAACCCGCCCCACGGGACGGCCGCCATCGCGTAGGCAATCGCCGACCAGCAGTTCACGGCGACGACACCGAAGGCGAGGTGCTCGACGAGGGCCTCGGCCCGGCGGAGATCCCGCGGGTCGCCGCGGCCGGGCATCGTCACGCTCGCTGCGAGCGAGCCGGGCAGGGAGCCTGCGAGTTCCGAGGCGTTCACGCAGAAGTCCTCCATCGAGTCGCCCCCGATCGCGAGTTCGGCGCAGGCCGGCAGGAACCATTCGCGGCCGAGCCAGTGCCGCTCGGCCTCGCGATCGAGGCCCGTGTGGAAGAGCCAGGGAAGCGTGCCGTTGGCGGGCGCCTGCCGTTCGGCGAGCGTCTCCCAGTTCGCAACTGCGCCGGGGAACCATGCGGGGCGAGGCGGGGCCGCCGCGAGCCGGGACCGGATGCGGTCGAGGAAAGCCTCCCGCTGTCGCCACGAACGGCTCGTGACGACGAGCTTCGTGGCGATGCAGTTGAACGACGCGTTGTTGACGATCGAGCCGGCCACCGTGTCGGCCTGGAAGGCGAGTTCGCGCGGCGAGTACTCGCCCGGCACGACGATCCAGGGCGTCACGCTGCCAAGCTCGCAGGTGATCGGCTTCGAGCACGATGCGGCGATCGCCTCGTAGGTGGCCGTGCCTCCCGTAAGGTGCACGTGGGTCGCCGACGGCGAGGCGATCGCCCGGGCCGCCACGTCCGCCCCGCCCACGACGAAGGCGACCATGCCGCTCTCCACGAGCGGCGCGAGCGCCCGCGAGAGCGTCGCGGCGAGCGGTTCGTGGAGCGGATGGAGCTTCACGAGCGCGGCTCGTCCGTGCTCGAACACCTGGCAGATCGCGTCGGCCGCCGCGAGGCCAGTCACGTTGCCCGCGCCGAGAACGACCGCAGCGCCTCCCACGGCCTGTCGGGTCGCCACCTCCTCCCGCCAGACCGCGCGGAACCGGTCGAGTCCGCCCGGATCGCCACACCGCACCACCGCCGAGAAGCCTCCGAAGATGACTCGGTCGAAGAGACCGGGGGCGGGCAGCACGGGCACCTCGACCCGCGAGGTCCGCCCGTCGCCGGTCGTCGGATGGACGATCCGCAGCGGGCCGCTCCAGGGGAGTCCGTCGCGATCGACGGCTCGCAGGGCCGACGCCGTCAGCTTGAGAAGGCGAAGCGTCACGAGCGGACCGGTTGCGAGCTCCTCGGCGAGGCTTCCCGGGACTCCGCCGGTCGGTACTGATTCGGCGTTGCCGCCGATCCCGGCGGTCGCGGCGGTTCGCGACCGAGACTTGATCACGGCCGCGGTCTCCGCCCATGCGTCGGTGGCGGCGGCGACGCTTCGCGCCGTGGCCTCGGCGAGGTCGGCCCGCTCCCGAGGCGGCCGCGCGGTATGGCGGGCGGCCGCCGCGGCGAGCGACGCGAGGGTCGACTCGAGGTCGGAAGGATCGCCCGGATGGGCGGCTGCGGACGGGGCGGAGGGATTCATGGGCTCGCGATCACTTGCCGATGCAATGCCGCGAGAATATCCGGTCGAGGATGTCGGTGCCGACCTCGCGGCCGGTCACCTCACCGATCGCCGCCACGGCCCGCCCCACGTGGCTCGCGACGACCGCCTCGTCGAACGCTCCGGGCCCCGAGGCGGCGGCGATCGCCGTGACCGCCTCGGCGATCGCTTCGCGGGCCCGAGCCACGCCCTCGGAGAGCCGCTGCGTCGCCGCGGATTCGCGTCCGGCCGCCTCGGCCGCGGCGGCCGCGATCGCCCGTCGCAGCGTCTCGAGCCCGAGGCCGACGACCGCGCTTGTCATGATCGCAGGGGATCCGTCCGGCGGCGGTGTCTCGCCGGGGCGGCCCGCGAGCCGATCGCACCGGGTGACGACGTCGATCCGACGTGGGTGCGGGATGCGAGGGTCGGGATCGGCCGCGGCATCCGCGCAGGCGACGAGCACGTCCGCGGCGGCCGCCTGCCGGATCGCGACGGCCATCGATGCCTCCCCTCCCGGAGACTGCTGGAACGTGGACCCCCGCATGATGCCAGCGGCATCCACGCCCGCCACGTCCACGACCACGCACTCGACATCGCCGAAAGCCATGCGGGCTTCCACCCAGTCGCGGGTCGTCCCCGGCTCGTCGGCGACGATCGCCGCGTCGCGGCCGACGAGGGCGTTGAAGAGGCTGCTCTTGCCGATGTTCGCCCGTCCGACGAGGACGACGCGGGGCCTTTCGCTCGCCGCCGCCCCACGACCCTCGAGGTGACCGGCCAGCTCCCGCAGCGAACGATTCGCGGCCTCCAGCCGCTCGGTGACTGCCCGCGAGTGTTCCCGCACCGACTCTTCGCCGAGCTCGTCGCCGAAGTCGATCGTCGCCTCGATGTCGCCGGCGAGATCGAGCAAGGCCTCGCGGACGGCCTCGAGCCGACGCCCGACACCGCCGGCCATCCGGTCGAGCGCCGCCGTCAGCTCCGCCGGCGACCGCGAGTCGACGACGGCGAGCACCGCCTCCGCCTGGAGGAGGTCGATCCGGCGGGCAAGGAACGCCCGCAGCGTGAACTCGCCCCCTCGCGCGAGCCTCGCCCCCAGCTCGATCGCCCGGGCGACGATCCGGTCGACGAGCGGGATCGATCCCGGTAGCTGAATCTCCGCAAGCGGTCCGCCGATCGGACCGCTCCCGTCGGTCCACTGCAGGAACTCCACCGGAAGCGGACCGAATTCGGCGACCAGCCGCTCGTCGGAAAGCCGAGCGG
>CAZPEM010000238.1:0-3130 GCA_964585575.1 uncultured Chitinophagaceae bacterium | reverse complement strand
ACCTCTGCGTGAACGCCGACGAGAGCGAGCCGGGCACGTTCAACAACCGGATCCTCATGGAGGACGACCCGCACCAGGTGATCGAGGGGATCATCCTCTCGTCCTATGCGACGCGGGCCTCCACGGCCTACCTCTATCTGCGGTACGAATACC
This sequence comes from uncultured Chitinophagaceae bacterium, assembly GCA_964585575.1. Taxonomy (GTDB): domain Bacteria; phylum Planctomycetota; class Planctomycetia; order Pirellulales; family UBA1268; genus UBA4655. The sequence goes on along the minus strand of CAZPEM010000238.1, from coordinate 2,977 downwards.
CGAAGAGCTGGCAGCGGCTCCAGGCGGCGATCGACGAGGCGTATGCCGCCGGCTGGCTCGGCAAGAACATCAAGGGCTCGAGCTTCTCGCTCGACGTCTACCTCCACCGCGGCGCCGCTGCCTACATCTGCGGCGAGGAGACCGGCCTCATCGAGAGCCTCGAGGGGAAGCGGGCCTGGCCGCGGATCAAGCCTCCCTTTCCGGCGATCGAGGGGCTCTTTCGCAAGCCGACGGTCGTCAACAATGTCGAGACGATGGCCTGCGTCGCCCAGATCGCCCGCCGCGGCGTCGACTGGTTCAAGTCGATCGGCGTGCCGGCCGATCCGAACAATCCGCGTGATCCCGGCAGCTACGGGCCGAAGCTCTACTGCCTCTCCGGCCACGTCGAGAGGCCCGGCTGCTACGAGGCGCCGCTCGGCATCACCGCCCGCCAGCTCATCGAGGAGCATGGCGGCGGCGTCTGGAAGAGACGCAGGGCGAAGGCCGTCATCCCCGGCGGAATCTCGATGGGCCTCATGACCGAAAGCGAACTCGACACGCCGCTCGACTTCGCCGGCCCCGGGAAGGTCGGCTGCCTCGGCCTTGGCACGGCGGCCGTCGTCGTCATCGACGACCAGACGAGCATCGTCGACTTCCTCCACAACTCCTGCCGGTTTTTCGCCCACGAGTCGTGCGGCCAGTGCACCCCGTGCCGTGAGGGCACGAGCTGGTCGCTGCGGATGCTCGAGCGGATCAAGGCGGGCAAGGGACGGCTCAAGGACCTCGACATCCTCCAGGAGATCGGCAACACGATGGGGATGATGCCCGGCTCGACGATCTGCGGCCTCGCCGACGGCGCCGCCTGGCCGATCAAGAACGCCATCAAGAAGTTCCGCGGCGAGTTCGAGGACTACATCAAGCGGACGAATCCGTCGGGCTGGATGGTGACCGAGCCCGTGCCCGCACTCCAGATCGTGGGAGCCCATTGATGCCCACAGTCATCGTCGACGGAAAAGAGATCGAGATCGGGGCCGACGAGCGGCTCAACTGCATCGAGGCCGCCCGCCGGGCCGGCGCCGAGATCCCCCATTACTGCTGGCATCCGGGCCTCACGGTCGTGGCGAGCTGCCGGATGTGCCTGATCGAGACCGGCAGCCGCGACGCCGCCACCGGCAAGGTGACGATGGTGCCGAAGCTCGTTCCCGCCTGCCAGACGCCGGCGAAGGACGGCACGGTGATCGTGACGGAGAGCCAGCTCGTGAAGGAGAGCCGGGCCCGTGTCGAGGAGGCGCTTCTCATCGACCACCCGATCGACTGCCCGATCTGCGACAAGGCCGGGGAATGCCTGCTGCAGGACTACCACTTCGAGCACGGGCAGCCCGAGCGGCGGGCCGACCTCCATCCCTTCACGAGCCGCAAGCGGGAGATGGGATCGACCGTCACGCTCTTCGTCGATCGCTGCGTGATGTGCACGCGGTGCGTGCGGTTCACGCGGGAGATCTCCGGCTCGAGCGAACTGATGGTGATCAATCGCGGAGCGAAGGAGGAGATCGACGTCTTCCCGGGCTTCCCGCTCGAGAACAAGCTGTCCGGCAACGTCGTCGACCTCTGCCCGGTCGGGGCGCTCGGCGACAAGGACTTCCTCTACCAGCAGCGGGTCTGGTTCCTGAAGGCCGAGGACAACGTCTGCGGCGGCTGCGCCACCGGCTGCTCGATCCGGACCGAACACAACCAGGACACGGTCTACCGGCTCAAGCCGCGGGAGAATCCCCACGTCAACAAGTGGTGGATGTGCGACGACGGCCGCTATGGCTGGCATCACCTCCACGACCCGTCGCGGCTCGTCGAGGCGCGACGGGCCGCCGGCGGACGCGTCCGCCGCGACGGCGGGACGGACGACACGATCGAGTGGTCCGACGTCGGCCGCAGGCTTCGCGACGACCTCGGCGCCGCGGGCCGCCTCGCGGTCGCCGTCTCGCCAATGCTCACGACCGAGGAGGCGTGGATGCTCTGCGCGGTCGCCCGGTCGATCGACCCGCAGGCCTTCCTGGCCGTCGGCCATGTGCCGATCGACGGGTTGGATGAGACCTACCCTGGCGGCTTCACGATCCGGGCCGAGAAGTGCCCGAACCGGCTCGGAGTCGAGGGCGTGATCGCGGTCTTCGGCGGTGTGGACGCGGCGGGTCGGGTTCCTGGGTGGAATGCCCTGCTCGACCACGTCCGCGCGGGCGACGCCGATGCGGCGTGGATCACCGCCGCCTACCCGCGCGGCTGGATCGACGACGAGACGGCCGAAGCCTTTGCGTCGCTCTCCTGCCTCGTCGTGCAGGATCTCTTCGAATCGCCTCTCTCGCGGAAGGCCGTCTGGAAGCTGCCCGCCGCCGGCTTCGCGGAGCGGGCCGGCACATGGGTCAACGCGGCCCACCGCGCTCAGGTTTTCCAGCAGGCGATCCGTCCCCCCGCCGGCGTCTGGCCCGAGGGGCGGCTCTACTGGAGCATGCTCGGCCGCCGGGGTCTCTACGACGCCGAGGCCGTGCGTCGCCAGATCGCGGAGTCGTCACCGACCTTCGCCGCCCTCGCCGGCGACGTGCCCGCCACGGGCATCGACCTACGCATCCAGCAGTTCGCCTCGAAGTAGTCGTATCGACCATGACCTCATATCTCCCCTCGCCTTCGACGATTGCCGCACTGGTGAAGATCGGCCTGCTCGTGGGCGGGCTGATGACGGCGGCGGCGTATCTCGTTCTCGTCGAGCGGTGGATGGCGGCCTGGGTTCAGGACCGCAAGGGGCCCAACCGCGTCGGCATCCCGCTCACGAAGATCAAGCTCTTCGGCCTCGGTCAGCCGCTCGCCGACGGATTGAAGATCATCCTCAAGGAGGACTTCACGCCGAAGCACGTCGACAAGGTGCTCTACGCGGCGGCGCCGCTGGTGATTCTCGCCGCGTCGCTTGCGATCTTCGCGGCGATCCCGTTCGGCAGCGTCCTGCCGCCGCTCG
>CAZPEM010000237.1:0-3189 GCA_964585575.1 uncultured Chitinophagaceae bacterium | reverse complement strand
TCGGGATCGTCTCGGCCAAGGGCCGCCGCGACCTCGAGCTCGGCGAAGGCAACGTAAAATTCCAGGATTTCATCCAGACCGACGCCGCCATCAATCCGGGCAACAGCGGGGGCCCGCTCGTCAACCTGCGGGGCGAGGTCATCGGCATCAACACGGCGATCGCGAGCAACTCCGGCGGCAGCGAGGGAATCGGCTTCGCGATCCCGATCGGCATGGCGGTGTTCGTGGCGAAGCAGCTCGTCGAGACCGGCAGCGTGGCGAGGGCCTATCTCGGCGTGGCGCTCGACCGCAACTTCACACAGCAGACCGCCGAACGCCTCGGCATGGTCCGCCCCGTGGGCGCCAGGGTGTCGGGCGTGACGGCGGGCACGCCGGCCGCCTCGGCCGGCATCGTCGCCGACGACGTGATCCTCGAATACAACGGCCGCGTCGTCGACGACGACGACCATCTCGTGAGCATGGTGAGCGTGACGCCGGTCAACCGCACGGTCGGCCTCGTGATCTTTCGCAACCGGGAGCGGACGACGCTCGAGATGCCGGTCGCGAGCCGGGCCCAGTTCGAGCCCTCCCAGCCACAGCCTTGACGCTGTCGCCGTCGGCACGGGCGCGGCCGACCCTGTTCCGGGCAGGCTCGTCCCCGGTCGCTCACGAAAACCACACGCAATTCTCATCGGGAGCACACATGGTGCTCATGAGCGGCCGGTATTCTCCGCTGCCATCGGGAGGAAGTCCTTCTCGACAAACGGACATTCCAATCCGGAACTGCCTTGATGACGATGCCGTCGTTTTCCTCCCTGCGACGGCCTCTGCGAGCCGGCGTGCTTGCTGCTGCGGCTTCCTGTTTGGTCGGCACCCCATGCCAGGCCGTGACCATCGACTGGGTGACGGTGGGCGACGCCGGGAACGCGGCAGACACGAGTCCGGCCGGCTTCGGCGCGGTCAATTACGAGTTTCAGATCTCGAAATACGAGGTCACGATCGGGCAGTATTTGGAGTTTCTGAACGCGGCCGCCAAGAGTGACCCGTACGGTCTCTGGAATCCCAGCATGGCCAGCGACCTGCGGATCGCGGGCATCGTGCGGTCTGGCTCATCCGGTTCCTTCACCTACGCCGCCCTGGAGCCCATCGTCCCAAATACGGCCGGAGCCAACAGCCCCCTGCTTCGCCCAATCACCTACGTGAGCTGGTTCGACGCCGCCCGATTCGCCAACTGGATGCACAACGGCCAGGGGGCCGGAAGCACCGAGACGGGAGCCTATACGCTCAACGGTGCCACGAGCGGAGCCGCGCCCGCTCGAAATCCCGGAGTGAGCTTTTACATCCCGACCGAAAACGAATGGTACAAGGCCGCCTACTACATGGGCAGTGGCACGAACGCGGGCTATTGGGACTACGCGACCCGGAGCAACTCTGCTCCCGGCAACACGCTCGGCAGCGGCACGAACCAGGCGAACTATTTCGTCCCTCCCAACTTTTCCTCGGGCGGCTCCGACGACCCTGCAACCAATCTGCTGACGAACGTGGGGGCGTTCACCGGCAGCCCGGGCAGCTACGGCACGTTCGATCAGAGTGGAAACGTGTCCGAATGGAACGACCTCACCGGGCAGAGCGGTTCGCAGCGGGGCATTCGAGGAGGCTATTGGTACAGCGATCCTTCGGTACTCGCTGCCTCCGCCCGCAGCGTGGTCTCTCCGACGCAAGAAACGAACCAAACCGGCTTTCGTCTGGCCGTGCCGGAGCCGTCGACGTGGGTGATCGCCACGTCGGCGATCGCCTGGGCAGCCTCGTTACGATTGCGACGACGAACCACGATCGCGGGCCGCTGCGGATAGGCCCCGCAAGATGCAGTCGCGAACGGCCGCCGCATCGCAGGCCGTGAGGAGGTCGACGTTCGGCCGCCACTCGCGGACCTGCCGGCGGTCGATCACGAGCATGCCGGCGGTCAGCTCGCCGGAGGTTTCGACGTCGGCCGCGACGGTGGACCGCTCGAAGAGCTCCGGATGGAGGAGCGACACGATCGCGACGGCATCGTGCAGCCGCACCCCCTCGATGCCGAGCAGCTGGCGGTAGCCGCGGTAGAAGGGCGGCAGCGTGCGGTGGAGCAGGAACCCGACCCGGCTCGACTCGTCGGGAATCTCCTCGAGCAGGCCGAAGTCGAACACGACCTGCCCGGTCGTCTCGAGTGGCACAAGCGTCTTCGTGAGCGGCTCACGGACAACGTGACGGGCGGCGAGCGGGTCGGCGAAGAAGTTGAAGTCGGCCACGGGCGTGATGCTGCCGTACCCCTGCCATGTGCCCCCCGAAACGACCACCTCGCCGATGCTCTCCACGATCGACGGATCGCGACGCAACACCCTCGAGAGGTTCGTGAGCGGCCCGAGGGCGAGGATCGTCACCTCCCTCGGGTTCGCCTTCACGATTTCGTGGATCACCTTTTCCGAGACGTGCCCCCCGTGGAGTTGCACCCGCGGGATGTCGGCCCCGCCGAGGCCGTCGGGCCCGTGGACGCTCGAGGCCCTCTCGGGCCGGGTCACGTCCACCGGGGCGACGCCGATCCGCGGCAGCCGGGGCGGATCGAGGAGCGACACGATGGCCTGGAGATTGCTCGTCGCCTGCTCGGCCGGAACGTTTCCCGCGGTCGCCGTGACGGCGAGCACCTCGAGCCGCGGGTCGAAAAGGGCCATCGAGAGTGCGACGGCATCGTCGATCCCGGCGTCGACGTCGATGATGACTTTTCGGGGCACGGGAGTCATCTCCTCGCGGGTATGCTAATGGCTCAAGCCGGGAATCCTATCCGAAAACCGATGTCCGAGCCGCCGTCTCCGACCGCCGACTCCTCCGATCCGCAGGACCCTGCCGCGGCCCGCTTCGACACGCCGCTCGACCGCGGGGAGGCAAGACGGCTCGTCGATGCCGTGCTCGATGCGGGCGACCCGGGGGACGCGACGGGGCTCGAAACGCTCCGGGCCTGGCTGGCAGCCGCCGCAGACCGCGGGGAAACGGCGGAAGAGATTGCGGGCGTGGCCGAATCGCTGCGGGCGAGGATGCATCCCGTGCAGACCGATTTCCCGTGCGTCGCCGACACCTGCGGCACCGGCGGCGACGGGCTGGGCACCTTCAACATCTCCACCGCGGCGGCCATCGTCGTGGCCGCGACCGGCGTTCCCGTCGCGAAGCACGGCAACCGGG
>CAZPEM010000236.1:0-3226 GCA_964585575.1 uncultured Chitinophagaceae bacterium | reverse complement strand
GGTACGAGGATTCTCTCACAAGACCTGGCTCAGGATTTGGGGAGGACGTCAGTCGCCTACGAACGGTTCGGCCGGAATCTGTGTCATAGTGGCGAGCCCCCCCTTGAGTCGGGAGGGCGTTTTTCCGATAATGCCTGTCATGGAAGGACAGAAGTATCCGATCTTCGAGTCGAGTCGGCCCTCGCGGTCACTCGCACCAACCTGCGCGAAAGCCAAGGTGGTTACTCGTTCTGGCAACAGAGCGGGAGGATACGCGTCGGGCACGTGCCCCGGCGAAGCTTTCGAGGCGACCCGCTAGCTCGAAAGCACCTTCCTTTCCTCCAAGTGGAAAGGGGTGCGAGATGCCGATCGCGAGACTCTCAATCAGGCCCACGCCGGGCAACCGTCTGCACAATCTGTGGTGCAACAACGGGTCATGGTGGGTCCACTACACACTCGTGTGGGACGGCCGCAAACGCCGCATCCGCCGTTCCCTTGGGACAAGGAACGTCGAGGAGGCGATCCGCCTGCGGGACAAGCTTTTCGCTCACATCGAAGCCCACGGCGAGGAGGTGACCGAAGAGAGGCCTCGTCCTCGCCCGCTCCGGTCCTTCGCCGTGACTCGTACAGCCCTGTGGCCCCTCGCCGTGAAGGGAGGTGCTTGATGAGCACATCCCCGCGACTACGCCGCGATGAAATCATCACCGCCGATCGCCTGCTCGCGAAAGCAAAACGGGCAGTCGTGAATCCGCGACACGCGGCCCGCGTGGCGGGCCTGCTCTTCGAGAGGGCTGCGGTTCACTACCAGCGGGCGACGCTCGGCGAAGCCGCCCGGCTCGCCTGGCTGGAAGCCGTGAGGTGCCACGAGGCCTCCAAGGACTCCAAGCGGGCCAAGAAGTGCATTGGCGAGGCGAAGAAGATTCCCGAGTACTGGGCTTTAACCACGAAGGAGGACGACCGATGAGCGTGCTGACAATCTATCCGTACCTGCTGCGGGGAACGTGGGTGTTCGACGACGAGCGGACGAACCTCAAGGAGGAGGCCTTCGTTTGCGGCATGACCGAGATGATCACGCGGATCACGACCACCAAGGGAATCCCAAAGGCTGCGAAAGGATTCGCCCTGTCGTTCAGCGACGAGCCGTTCGACGGCCACGACGTGGAACTTGCGTGGGTCGAGGAGGACGTTTCTGGAGTCGGAAACTGGTATCGAGGGACCGTCGCCGGGACCGAGATGAAGGGCTGGCTCTGCCCTGCTCTGCAACTCTACTTCGAGGGGGCGCCTCCACGCATCTTCGTGAAGGCGGAGACGCTCCCTCGCGGTGTGAATCCGATTTGGAACCCGTCGGGCGACATCGAGCCGAGGCGGTTCGTGGAGGCCCCTCGCTGAAGCCGTTCGTAACTGCAACTCCCTGCCATCCCCACGAAAAGGAGACGACGATGACCAAGGGCCCACCCGAACAGCCTCCCGAGAACGACTTCCGGATGCCGCTCACGAAGCGGTATCCGCCTCATGGATTTCCTCCATACCTCGGACTGGGTCGGCTGGACTCCGAATCTCTGAAGCTTGAGCCGGGCCTCTCCGTCGCCGAGTACCGCGAGGGGGATGACCTGGTCTACCGGGTCACGGGCAAGTTCAGCCCCGACGCCGTCGCCGAAGGGGGCTCCGCATGCGGCGTGGAGGTCGCGGAATGGATGCTCGAAGAATTCTTCAATGACGACCTGTGGTTGAGCACGGACGGTTACCAGACCTTCCCGCAGGTGTTCTACCACCACCTCGCGGCCCAACTGCCCTCAGAGAACCCTCGCCTGAGGAACCTGTTCGTTCGGCTGACCCTTGAATACGAGGTCGCACACCGAATCCGGCACCAGACTTCGCACGTGATGTTTCCTGCCGGATACGTCTACGTGATTCGGCTGCCAATCACGCAAGCAAGCCTCGCGGGCTGTCAGAAATTCGTCGACTCCGTTGTCAAGGAGGAAGACGCCGGCGTCCCCCCGCCCAATGTGTCCAACCCCGGCTCAATCGCGATCCTCAAGTGCAACGCGAAGAGCGATGTCGAGGTCGAGCGAGGCGACGCGACCGAGATTACCGTCGCAGCGATTCGCCTCCTTGAAACGCTTGAGCGAATCATCGACTGCGGGGCCGATGCTGGGCCAGTTCATCTTCGCCCGGAGGTGATGCACTTCAACGAACGGGCGTGGAAACACTCGACGCCGTACCCCGGCAAGATCGAGCGGGACATTGTGACCTACATGGTCGTGCCAGTCTGCAGCGGCACGCCGCCTGTGGAGGAACTCGTCCAGCGTTTCGGCGAGGACTCACTCGAACTCCATCAGATCGTCAGCGAGGCCCTCGAAGCCTCGCAGGCCGCTCGGGAGGAATGACTAATGGGAAGTGCGATCTCCGCTGAGTGTCCGTGCGGCCGCAAGGCTGTCCCCTACGCGAAGGGCGGTCTCGGCGATGAACCGTACGAGTGTCCCGAGTGCGGCGAGGAGACGCTGGTGTTCTCAAGGGGCTTGATCTGCTGGGATTAGCCGGGCCGAGAAAGGAGACGAAGCGTGACGCAAGTCCAGAGATTCGACATTCCATCGAAGGGCAAGGCAACTCCGTGGGAGTTGTTCAAGGCTTTTCGGGAGTACGCGAGGAAGGTCGCGGAGTCGCAAGGGAAGACGCTGAGCAACGGGTGGTATCCGGAGAAATATCCGGAGGAGTGGGCGGATCAACCGGAGCTTCTGAAGGCATACGGGCTGGCCCCCGGACCGGGAACGTCACACCAAACGGAGGACCGTAATGGCTGACCAGGTGCAGCGTTTCGACATCCCAACCAAGCCCACGCTCATCGAGGGCTTCCGGGCGTTCCGCAGCTATCTGGAGAAAGTGGCCGAGTCGCAGGGAAAGACACTCGCCTCCGTGCGATGCTGGAGAGACCCGGCATCAAGATCGTCGGCGAAGCCGTAGACGGCATCAGCGTCGCGCTCGCCAAGAAGCACAAACCGGCTGTAGTGCTTCTGGACGCGGCTATACCGGGCGGTGATGCATTTGATCTGTCAGGGAAAATTCAGAAGAGCATCCCAGCCACGAAGGTCATCTTGCTCTCGGCCGTTGATAACCCGACCTACATAGCGAGGGCGAAAGCCGTCGGGTCCTCGGACTTCTTGCTCATGAGCGTTTCCCAAAAGGAACTTGCTGCGGCCATCGAGAACGCAGCGGCCGGAAAGAGCGCCATGGAAGCCGGGCCGTTCCG
>CAZPEM010000235.1:0-3236 GCA_964585575.1 uncultured Chitinophagaceae bacterium | reverse complement strand
CGGCCTTCGCTGGTCAGCTACGCCGTCTCGGGCACACGGGCCGCCCCTCACGGTCGACGCTGCTTGTTCGGGGCCGCCCGTATGCCCTCGTCGGACGTTCGCTCCGCACATCCTGTGCTTCGCTCACTCGGACCTGACTGGCGCTTCGGCCTCCGGCCTTCGCTGGTCAGCTACGCCGTCTCGGGCACACGGGCAGCCCCTCACGGTCGACTCTGCTGGGTTCGGGGCTGCCGGTGCAACGCGCCGGGATTGTGATAAAACCTCTGCATGTTCCTCGCCGCACCGCCGCCGACGCCGGCCGACATTACGTTTTCGCTCGGTGGGATCGCCGTTCGCGTGTCGGCGTGGTTCTGGGCAGGAGCGGCGCTTCTGGGCTGGGGGGAGTGCCAGTGGATCGCCGGGGGTGATCAGCGTTTGCTGCTGCGGCTGCTTCTGGCGTGGGTGGCGGTCGTGTTCGTCTCGATCCTCGTGCACGAGATGGGGCACGCACTCGCGTGGCGGGCGTTCGGAAAGTCTTCGAGCGTCGTGCTCTATCACTTTGGCGGGCTCACGTCGCTCGACGGCTGGGGCCGGCGGTGGCGACGCTCACCGCGGGAGCAGGTGATCGTCTCGGCCGCCGGGCCTCTCCTGCAGTTCGCGCTCGCCGCGGCGGTGGTCGCCGTGCTCAAGAGCGGTGGCTACGCCGTGCCGGTTCCGATCCCCTTCGTCACGGACTGGCTCTCCCTCGACCGTGGGCGGGAGATTCCATCGGCGCTCGGCCAGATCGTCGTGGGCTTCCTGCTGTTTGTGAACATCTTTTGGCCGCTGCTCAACCTGGTTCCCGTGCCGCCGCTCGACGGCGGCCAGATCGTCCGCGAGGGGCTGGAGTGGATGGGCGTGCCGAACGCGTATCGCGTCGCAGCGGTCATCGGCGCGGTGTGCGGCTGCGGCATCGGGCTCCTGGCGATGTCGGCCGGGCAGACGTATCTTGCGATCCTCTTCTTCGCGCTCGCCGCGTCGTGCGTCCAGTCGCTCGGCGGACGGTAGCGGGCCGCTGCGACGTGCGGCGTATGATACGACGATGAACGCTGCCGGCAGCCGTCCGCCCGCCCTCGCCGTCGTGGCCATCGGCGCGAGCAATCTTTCCCGGGGGCTCGCGTCGCTCGCCGCCACGGCCCGCTCGCGTGCCGGCCCGCCGGTCGACCTCTTCGTCGCGGCGGGGCACGGCCGCTCCTATGGGGCCAACAGCCGGGTCTGGATGCGGCGGCTGCCGTCGATCCTTTTTTCCGGCCTCTGGCGGGCGGTCGACCGGACGGCGTGCGACCGCGGTGGACCGCCCGACGGCCCGCGGCCGCTCGCCGTCGTGACCGACATCGGCAACGACCTGCTCTACGGATTTTCCGTCGAGCAGGTGGCCGCCTGGGTCGACGAATGCCTGCGACGGCTCGAGGACCGCGGGTTTCACAGCGTCGTGACAAGGCTGCCGATCGCGAGCATCGCCACGGTTGGCGGGTTCCGCTACCGGGCGCTCAAGACGTTGTACGTGCCCGGCTGCACGCTCTCGCTCGAGTCGCTCAAGTCGGCCGCCATGGATCTCGACGGGTTGGTCGCCGAGGCGGCGTCCCGCCGCGGCGCGGCCCTTCTCGAACAGCCGGGCGAGTGGTACGGCATCGATGCCATCCACGTGCGGCGTCGCAGGCTCCGCGATCTCTGGAGCCGGGTGGCCGATGCCTGGGAGCTTCCCACTGCCCCCGACAGACCTCGGCCGCGGCTCGGCGAGTGGTTCGCGATCGGCCGCCGCGGTGCCGAGGTCCGGTCGCTCGCCGGCATCCCGAGGTTCACGCCGCAGCCCGCCGTCACGCTGCGAGACCGATCCCGTGTCTGGCTCTATTGAATCTCTTCAGTCGCCGAGGGAGAACCGCCGCGAGTCCGATGCCGAACGCGGTCAGCACCATGGACGAGGGCTCCGGCACGGTCTGGACGAACGTGTTGGAGATCGACTGCACGGAGCCGGTGCCGTCGAGCACGATCGTGTCGCGGACCCAGAGCGACTGGATGGGCGGCAACAGCACGGGTGGAACCGGGACTGGCGTGAAGTTCGTGATGAAGAGCGAGATGTCGGCCGAGCCGGGCGGGTTGTTGACATCTGCAAGGAAGGAACTTTCGGTCAAATAAATGTCCTTGTAGGTCGTCACGTTCGGAAAAAGGAAGTCCTGGTCCATGCCGACCGCCGCGAACACGTTCGACGACGTGATGTCGATCCGGTAGGAGAACGAAAGCGTGAACGGGCCGAGGTACGATTCGAGGGTGTCGACGCCGATAGCGTGCGCATTCACCGAGGGGATGGAGGCGAGATTCACTCTCTCGGTGCCGTTCCAGTTGCCGGAATCGGCGAGCCAGACGAAGTCCTTGTCGTCGAGGCTGATCGTCTGATTGGGGGAGTTTTTCCAGTCCTCGATACTGCCGAACGGGATGGCGAAGACGGCGGGCGCAGCGATCCAGAGCAGGCTGGTCGCCAGACAGGTCGAGAGGGTCAAGCGGTTCATGGCACGGGTTCCTCGCAGGAGACGCATCGCTCGCGTTCCTGCGGTCACCTCGCGCCGTCATGCCTGTCGGCGCGACAAAAAAAGCCGCTGCGAACATCCGCTTTCGGCGGGATTCGCACCGGCTTCCACCACGACCAACCGCCCGTCGTTTCTCCCGAGCAATTCGGGAACCGTGGGCTGTTTTTCGTCGCGCCAACCAGATCCGTAGATCGTCCCGATCGGTCCAGGCTCGGCCCGTTCGATCGGCACGAGGGAACATTACGCCTGCAGCATGACCGAAGGCAAGTGCGGGGAATGCAGGCCAGAAATGGCCGTCGCTCGGCCGCTACCGCGAGGTCAGAGCACCGGCAGCGGTGGCAGCGACGGACGGGCGGCGGCGGTCGCGGCGAGGTTGCCGACGAGGCGTTCGCAGATCGCCTCGAGGTAGGGGCGGCTCGCCGGGTCGTCGAAGTTGGCGGAGGTCTTGCCGGCGTCGCCGTGCTCCCGGATCGGGATCTGGATCGGCACCTCCCCAAGAAAAGGAATGTCGAGCTCCTGCGCGGTCCGCTTCGCGCCGCCGGTGCCGAAGATGTCGTATCGCTTCTGCGTGTCGGGGCAGACGAAGAAGCTCATGTTCTCCACCATGCCGAGGATCGGGATGCTCACCTTGCGGAACATCGCGATCGCCTTCGTGGCGTCGAGGAGGGCGACGTCCTGCGGCGTGCAGACGAC
>CAZPEM010000234.1:0-3294 GCA_964585575.1 uncultured Chitinophagaceae bacterium | reverse complement strand
GGCCTGGCGCTCCGTTTCGGCAACCGTGGTGCGAGGTGCAGGTGCCCGTGCGGCGAAAACCAAAGGCCGGCGCGGCCACACCGTGAACACGCGACCGATGGCCGCGGCCCCGGCCCGGAGTCCCTCGGCTCCCGCCGGGGGCTTTTTGTGCAGGCGGCAGGCAACACCAGCGGGCGAAGGCCATTGGCCAAGACGTGTGTGTGCCGCACACTTCAGTTCGACGGTACGTAGCGGTCGTACTGGTACGTGAGCTCCTTCTTTTCGTCGGGCGCGAGCGTGATGTCCCACCGGACCGAGCCGCTGCGGTCACGCAGGATCAGCTTGCCCGGGTCGACGGCGAGATCACCGCCGTCGCCGGCCGCCGTCGGCTTGCCGGGCACCGGCACGGTGACGACGACCCGCACGGCCCGCTTTTCAAAGTTCTTCAGCTTGAGCGTGCCGTCGATCGTCACCAGGTCGAGGAAGGTGTCCTTGCCGATGCCGATGTCCTTCATGGTTCGCTTGGACTCGCTCTCCGTGCGATCGTGGGAGACGTTGATGGCGGCGGTGACGGGAATCTCCGCGGCGCCCTTGATCGGGGTGTAGGGGAGGAGGTCCTGCGACAGCGGCTGCCCGGCGCTGACCAGCAGCACTGGTCCGGTCGTCCAGGCGGCGTCGGTCTGGTTGTGGAGCACCAGCGAATGCCGGAGCGGTTCGGGAACATTCCACCGGTAGAGGTGGGAGTATTTCACCTGCTTGACCATCAGCGTGACGATCGCCTTCTCGCCGCGACGGACGGTGAGGTCTTTGCGGGTGTAGACGGTGTAGTCGCTGCCGGCGGTATCGACCCGGGGCAGCCCGCCGAGGACGCGGTTGAGGTCGCCCCCCTGGTCGTCGGCGGGGCGATCCACGACGCCCGGGCCGTGGCCGGCGAACTGGTCGCCGCGACGGTCGCTGGCGAGGGCGGACCGGTTCATGACCTGCGCCGCAATCTGGGGGGCCGCGACCGATCCGCCGACGGAGCGGATGATCTGCCCCACCGCGATGGGCGCGAGGAAGTCGCTGTGCACGAAGTTGGGCACGCCGACGACGAAGTTCACGTCGGTGTGCACGAGATCTTCGGCTTCGTTGATGAGTGTGCCGCGGAGGGTGATTTCCGCGGTGGTGTCGTCGAGCACCTTCACCGTGTACTCGGGAATCCAGGTGATGCCCTTGCGGAGGTAAGCCATGCCGAGGGTGGAGGCGGCGGCGGGCTTCCCCGAGTCCTGGATCACATGCACGCGGACCGGAAGTTCGAGCACCTGCATGCGGGTGACGTCATCGACGGGCACGGCGAGCTTGCCCCCCTCCGCATCGAGCACGACATACTCCGGTCCGACGCTGAGCAGCTTGCCGGCCGCGGTGCGATCGACGCCCTTGCTGACGGAGGTGAGCTGCACCTTCAGGCCATGGGCGGCATGGAGGCGCTCGCGGCGGGTGGCCGGATCGGCGGCGGCGTCGCGGCCGTCGAAGTCGACGGCTTCACCCGGACCCGATCCGACGATGTCCACCGCCTGGTCCGCGGCGTGCGAGTAGATGGCCAGCGTGCCGAACGCGGCAGGCGGCACCTCCGCGGCGACGCACCAGCCGTCCCGCAGCCGCACGTCCCCCTCGCGCATGAAGAAGCCCAGGCCGTTCTTGAACACCGCCACGGACTTGACCGAGGGCTTCCAGAGATGGGGATTGGCCTCGGCGGAGGCGGGGGGCGAGGCGGGGGCGGCAGACACCGCAGCCGCCGACGCGAGCATGATCAGGGTGGCGATCGTTGAAACAGCATGTCGAACCATGGCACGGCCTCCGGGATGGGTGAATCGCACGAAGACGGTATACACGCGAGATGGGTCGCGATCGGTAACGTTCGCGCAACAAGCCGCGGGGCGGCGCGGACGCGCGCGGCGTTTGCTCGGCATCGTCATCCTCCTGAGAGGCGGTCTCCCAGCACGGAGGCTCCACCCTTATCAGGGTGCCCGAAATCCGGGGTCTACCTCAGGCTTTCCACGGAAGCCCGAGGCGCAAGTTTCCCTGCAGGCCAACAAGTGCCGCTTACGGAAGCCCGAGGCGCAAGTTTCCCTGCAGGCCAACAAGTGCCGCTTACGGAAGCCCGAGGCGCAAGCCGAGAGGGAGTTTGACGATGCGCAGAAAGGCGGCATCGAAATGCCCAGCTCATTCAAGAGCCCGACGGCAGTGCGACCGACGACGTCGTGATCCCCAAAGGGTTTCAGGAGCGGCAGCAGCGGCGGTGACGGAGGCTCGCGGGCCCATCGGGCCTTCGGGCATCATGGCCGGCTCATGAGCCGGTCGGTTTCGGCGGGATCGCCACCGGCATGTCGAGCAGTCGGGCCAGTGCTTCACGCACCACCGCGCTGCGGCCCGGCAAATCATGACGCGCGGCGTAGGCATCGATCGCTTCGAGCACCGGTGCTTCGGCGGCGGTGAACACGGCGCCGACGGCCACCTGACTCGCCGAGCCCGCGGCGACACTACGGGCCCAGGCCGCGATCTCGTCTCGCTCCACGGCCATCGCGGTACGTACATCCGCATGCCGGTTTCGCTCAGCGGCGGTGGCCGTGCGAATGATCCGCTTGCCAATCGCATGCTGCTCCGGCCGGTTCTCGTCGCTCATGGATCAACCTCGAAAGCAGTGATCGGGAAGACTGTGACTGAATCAAGCATCTCGTACACGACCACGACCAATCGTCCATCGAACGTCAGGCCTGTCGCCAAGGGCCGCCCCGTGGTTCGGCTGGTCCCTAGACCCAAGGGGTTGCAGACAATCCGTTCGACGTCATCGGTGGTGATTCCGTGTTCCGCAACGTGTGATGCGTTGCCGCCCGGCTCGAAATTCCACACGAAATCATACCACGGCATCGGATCTTCTCCGCTCGCCGCAAAAGTGTACTTCAGTACAGTTCTTGATGCCAGGGGGGCGGCGGCGTGTCTGGTCGTTGTCAGCGACCGAGGCACGCATGACCATGCGACCCTCGCGCCTGACACCAAGGTCGAGCCACCATTCCGGCGGATCTCGTGCAGGGGCATGCCGACGGCCACACGAGCCTGCCGTCACCTGACGACCGACGGTGATCGAAATCCGCAGATGAACGGCCCTATTCGATCGACGCTATCTTTCTGGGCACGTCTGTAACGAATTGCAGTCGGCCGCGTTATGGTATGGAGGACGTTCCATGCCACGCTCGATGTTCACACTGTTCCCGGTGGTCGCGGCTGCTGCCGCGGCGTTCTTCATTGGGGTTGCTGCCGCCGCCGAGCCGGCCGCCC
>CAZPEM010000233.1:0-3341 GCA_964585575.1 uncultured Chitinophagaceae bacterium | reverse complement strand
CGCTCTCGTTGATCGCCTGCCAGCCGCGGATGCTCGAGCCGTCGAAGCCGAGACCGTCCTCGAAGACGTCCTCCTCGAGCTTGCCGACGGGGATCGTGAAGTGCTGCCACGCCCCGAGAAAATCGACGAACCGCAGGTCGACGGCCTTCACTTCCTTCTCGCGGCACATCGCGAGAACTTCACGTGGCTTCATGGCACAATCTCCTCGGGCGGCGGGCAGGGCTTCATGGATCGATCCATGATACGCCGCGCGGGCGGCCGCACGGAGCCGCTTTCGGACCGCCGGCGGAATCCCTATGCTTCCCTGCAGAGGAGCGGCGAACGATGGCACGCTACACCCGCCGGATGTTCCTTTCGACGACCGGGGCCCTGGCCGGCTCGGCAGCCTTGGCCCCGCCGGCGGAGGTGCGCGCGGCGGTGGAGGCCGGGCGGGCCCGCACCGTGTCGGTCTTCCACACGACCGATCTCCACGGCAACATCCTGCCGACGAAGACCTACGAGGGGCTCTCCGACGTCGGCGGCCTCGCCCGCTGCGCCAGCTGCATCCGGCAGTGGCGGCGGGAATCGCCCCACTCGCTCCTCGTGGACGCGGGCGACGTCGTGCAGGGAACGCCCGTGAGCCTCGAGAGCCGGGGCGGCCTCGTGATCGACCTGTTCAACGAACTCGGCTACGACGCCTGGGTGCTCGGCAACCACGACTTCGACTGGGGCCCTGAGCCGCTCGCGGCGAACCTCGAGCGATCGAAGTCTCCGATCCTCACGGCGAATCTCGAGCTCGCCGGGCGAACCCCGGAATCGCTCCATGCCGCCTGGAGCAGGCTGCGTCCGTGGATCCTGAAGGAGGTCGGCGGCTTCCGGATCGCACTCGTCGGCCTCATCACGCCAGGCCTCGGCTTCTGGCTGCCCGAGGAGACGCTCGG
The DNA here is from genome assembly GCA_964585575.1 of uncultured Chitinophagaceae bacterium. GTDB lineage: Bacteria > Planctomycetota > Planctomycetia > Pirellulales > UBA1268 > UBA4655. Next base: position 2,421 of record CAZPEM010000233.1, on the reverse strand, counting down.
CGGCGTGCGGCCGACCGATCCCGCGGAGTCGATGGCGAAATCGGTCGCGGAGGCGAAGGCGGCCGGGGCCGACGCGATCGTCGTCGTCGGCCACATGGGATGGAAGTTTCAGGACGACTACGCGAACCCCGTCCGCGAGCTGCTCGGCCCCGCAAAGGATGTCGACGTCTACCTCGCGGGCCATTCCCACCAGAACCGGCCGACCTGGCAGGTGGACGACGTGCTCTGCTCGCAGGCGAGCTACCACGGCATCCACTGCGGCCGCGTCGATCTCACGTTCGACCTCGCCACACGGAAGCTCGTCGACAAGCGGGCCTTCACGCTCCTCATGGACGATCGCTTCCCCCTCGATCCGGCCGTGATGCAGGCCGCGCGGGGCGACCTCGCCCGCAGCGACGAGGAGCTCGCCCGCCCGGTCTGCCGTGTGAAGCAGCCGATCGCCGGCGGCGGCAGGCGGAACAGCCCGCTTGTGAACATGCTCTGCGAGGTGTTCGCGGCGGTGCTTGCGAAGCGGCAGCAGCCCGTGGACGGCGTCCTTCACGGCAGCTTCGGCACCGAGCGTATCGATGCGGGCGACCTCACCGTCGCCGACTGCTGGAAGATCCTTCCCTACGACAACCTGCTCGTCACGGCGGAGCTTTCGGCTGCGGAGCTTTCCCAGGTGGTGGCCGAGGACGCAAAAGAGAAGAAATCGGACCGCACGCTCTGGCCCTTCACGATCCACTTCGACGCCGGCGGCACGCCGACGCAGGTGCTCCACCGTGGGCGTGAGGCGAAGCCCGACGAGCGGTTTCGAATCGCCTGCAACAGCTACGACGCCCAGTCGGGCGGCCGCAAGCTCATGCGGCTGCGGGAGATCCTCGCGAAGCCCGACGCGAAGCGTTCGCTCACCTCGATCGACACCCGATCGGCCCTCGTGGACGGCCTGCTCGACCGCGGCGAGATCTGACGACCGGTCTCCTGGGCGATTCACCTCCGCGTCACGTCACCACACGGCCTTCACGCCCGGATAGGCCGCGATGGTGCGGTCGGGCGTGAGGATCGCCAACTGCTCGCGAATCGCGGTGGCGATGAGGATTCGGTCGAAGGGATCGCGGTGGATCAATGGAAGATCGGCTGCCGCGCACAGTAACCCTGCGTCGAGCCCGGTTGGCGAAAACATGAGCCGATACCGCCGGGCGACGCTGATGACGTACTCCAGCGGTGGCTGCGGCAGGATGAGCTTCCCGCTCTTGACCTTGATGGCGAGCTCCCAAGGGATCACCGGCGAAATCATCGCGAGCCCTCCCTCCTGCAGCACGGCCGCAGCCTGCGTCGAGAGGGATCCCGAGGCAACGTGGAGTACGGCACTCGTATCGAGCAGAAGCCTCATCGCAGCTCAGGCGGCCACTCGTCGTTGTCCAAGGGTTCGGCAGGGTCGTAGCCAGGCCCGAGCACCGGCTTGAGCGCGGGATCGGGCGAGAGATCGCGAACGTCGCTCGAAGATCCCCCCCGGCTGCCATAGGCGTGGATCTCCGCAACCGGCCTGCCGTGCCGCTGAAGAATGACGGTTTCGCCCCGCTCCTCGACGGCCTTCACAAGCTCCGAAAGCCGCGTCTTGGCTTCGTGCATGTTGACGTTAATCATGTTAGCTAGGCTAGTCCGAAATGCTTCCCCGGTCAAATGCAGATCGATCATCCCGGCCTGCCGGCATGATCGCGAGGCGTCCGGCGAACGGGCCATCGTGGATCTCGACCGTGACCGCGGCCGCGTCGACAAGCGAGCCCGTCCCGGCGGCGATGCGTCGCACCCTTCCCCGACCGCCCGACACGTCTTCCTCCACGGCATCGAGCCAGGCGAGCCGGTGCCTCGGGATCTCCGTGGCCTCGACCTCGCCCCCGCCGGCCGGCGGCAGGGCAGCGAGCCGCCAGGTGCGGCAGGCGTCGCCATCCTCGACCATGAGGTCGTAATGAAGCCCCGCCGGATCGTCCGGGGCATCGCGGTGCTCCAGCAGAACGTAGCGGGGCATGGCTCGCGGTCGTCCCGGCCTCCATAATCCTCGGCCGAACAATAATTCCCGGCCGATCAATACTCCTCGGCCGATTCCTCGGCGTCGCCGCCCCCCGGCATCACGAGCGGCTTCGGCTTGTGGCGGACGGCGCGGCGGGCGTTCTCGTCGCGGAGCCGCTCGACCGCACTCTCGAGGCTCATCGCGCCCAGGTCGCCATCCACTCGATCGCGGAGGCTCACCGTGCCCGCCGCCTCGTCGCGAGGCCCGCAGACGACCATCATCGGGATGAGCTCGAGCTGCGCCGTGCGGATCTTCGCGCCGAGCTTCTCCGCCGCGAGATCGATCCCCGTCCGCAGGCCCGCCGCCTCGAGCCGCTGCTTCACGGCCTGCGCATAGGCCTCGCTCTTCTCGCTCACCGGGATCACGCGGAC
>CAZPEM010000232.1:2261-3344 GCA_964585575.1 uncultured Chitinophagaceae bacterium | reverse complement strand
GGATGGAGAGCGACCGGCTCCACGACAGCGTCTTCCGGGAGTTCTACTCGGAGCGGGACGTCGTCCACGAGGAGCGGCGGCTGCGGACGGAGAGCACGCCGACCGGACGGTTCGAGGAGCAGTTCGACGCGATGTTCTGGATGGCCAGCGGCTACGCCTGGCCTGTCATCGGCTGGCCGAGCGACTTGAACAGCTACACCTTCGAGCAGGCGATGGACTACTGGAACGTCTACTACCGCCCCGGCAACCTCTTCGGCGTCGTGGTCGGCGACTTCGACCCGGCAGAGGCGAAGAAGCAGATCACGAAATACTTCTCCCGCCTGACCCCGGGCAAGAATTCCCCGCCTCCCGTCGTCACGATCGAAATCGACCAGACGGCCGAGCAGCGGATGAACGCCTCGGGCGACGTGCCGCCGTCGGTCGAGATCCGCTACCACACCGTGCCCGCCGGCCACGCCGACAGCTACCCGCTCGACATGCTCGCCGAGGTGCTCAACGACCGCACCGGACGGCTCTACAAGGGGCTCGTCGAGGGCCGACAGATCGCATCCTCCGCGGGGTCGTCGTCCGAGACCCGGAAATACGCGGGGCTCTTCTCCTTCTCGGCCCAGACCCGCGGCGACGCCGATCCGGCCGATCTCGAGAAGGCCTGGTACGAGGAGCTCGCGAAGCTCCAGGCCGAGGAGGTTTCCGAGAAGGAGCTGCGGAAGGTGAAGAACCGAGTCGCGGCGAACAACTACCGCCGCCTGCAGAACAACATGTCGCTCTTGATCCAGCTCGCCTTCGCCGAGGCGCTGCTCGATTGGCGGGAGATCAACGACGCCCCGAAGAAGTACGAGGCCGTCACCGCGGCCGAGATCAAGCGGGTCGCGGAGAAATACTTCTCGCCGACGAATCGCAGCGTGGCGATCTACCGCCGCGGCAAATGAGCCCGAAAGGAAACCGCATGAACGCCCGCACGATCGTCGTCATTCTCGCCCTGGCCCTCGTGGCGGTCCTCGCCCTCGTGCCGCGCCGCGATCGCCGCGAGCCGCCGGGCGAAGGTGCAGCGGCACAAGCATCGACGGAGAAACGAGTATCCAA
>CAZPEM010000232.1:0-2161 GCA_964585575.1 uncultured Chitinophagaceae bacterium | reverse complement strand
CAGGGCGTCGCAAGCGGCCTTCCGGGGAGGCCGGAGGAGATCCGCTTTTCGCCGCTCACATTCGAGCCGCCCGCGGCCGCCGACTTCCGCCACCAACTGCCCGACGGCACCGTCGTCTACCTCGCCCCGTCGCACGAGTTTCCGCTCGTGAACGTCTCGATGACCTTCAAGGGAGGGTCGTCGCTCGATCCGACGGATGTTCCCGGCCTCGCAGGCATGACGGCCACGATGGTCCGCGAGGGTGGAACGAAATCGAAGCCGGCGGCCGAGGTCGACGAGACGCTCGACTTCCTCGCGACGCAGGCGGGAGTTTCGGCCGGAGATACGTTCACGACGGCCACGATGAACTGCCTCGCGAGCACGTTCGACGAGAGCCTCGCCCTGTTCCTCGACATGCTCCGGAACCCGGGCTTCGACGACGGAAGGCTCGCCACGGCGAAGGCCCGCGCCATCGAGGGGCTCAAGCAGCGAAACGACGACGCCTCCTCGATCCTCGGCCGCGAGTGGAAGCGATTGCTCTACGGCGAAGGCCACTTCGAGGCGAGCGAGCCGACCGCCGCGACGGTCGAGGCGATCACGAAGGAGAAGCTCGCCGGCCTCCATCGCCGGATCTTTCACCCGGGCAACGTGATCGTGGCGGTGTCGGGCGACTTCGAGCCGAAGGAAATGCTCGCGAAGCTGGAGAAGGCGTTGGCCGGCTGGGAGAGGAGCGGCGTCGCCCCGGATCCCGTGCCGCCGACGGCGGCGGTCGAGCCTGGGCTCTACCACGTGCCGAAGAAGATCCCGCAGGGGAAGGTGGCGATCGGCTGCCGCTCGATCACCCGCGACGATCCCGACGCGATCCCGCTCCTCCTGCTCAACGACATCCTCGGCGGCGGCGGCTTCACGAGCCGGATCATGCAGCAGGTGCGGAGCAACGAGGGGCTGGCCTACTCGGCCAATTCCAGGCTCGCGCCCAAGGTCGACTACCCCGGCGAATTCCGCGCCGGCTTCGAGAGCAAGAACCCGACGGTGGCCCTGGCGACGAAGATCGTGGTCGATCAGATCGCGAAGGTCCGCGAGGACCTCGTGACGGAGGAGGAGCTCGAGACGTCGAAGCAGAGCATGATCGAGACGTTCCCGCGACAGTTCGAGAGCAAGCCGCAGCTGTTGCGGGTTCTCGTGACCGACGAGTGGACGAAGCGGCCGAAGGACTTCTGGAAGACCTTCCGCGACAAGGTGAAGGCGGTCACGCGGGAGGACCTTCGCCGCGTCGCCCGGGAGCACCTCGACCCGTCGAAGATGGCGATCCTCGTCGTGGGCGACTGGGACGAGATCGCGCCCGGCGACCTGGGGAAACGGGCCAGCATGGGGGAATTCTTCGGCGGGAAGGTGAAACACCTGCCGCTCCGCGACCCGCTCACGCTCGAACCGCTGACGTCGCCCTGACGGAAAGCCACCACATTGCCGACGGGGGGGCAGACGCTCCGTCGCGAAGCACCCCGGGCGTTCCGCATCCAAGTCGCGAGCCCCACCGAAACCTTTTCGCCCGGTTGCCGTTGAAGGCTGTTGTTCCCCCTTTTTTCAGGAGCCACCTGCCATGAAACACCTCCCCGGTATTCCGCTGTCGGCCGCTTCGGCTCTCGCCGTCGGCCTCTTCGCCCTCGCCCTTGCATCGACCGCCACGGCCCAGCCGGAGGTCGGCCCGCCGCCCGGGCCGCCGCCCCACGACGGCCCCCGGCCCCCGCATGGCCCCCACCACCCGCCGCACGACCCGCTCCGCCGCGCGCTCGATGCCAATGGCGACCATGTGATCTCCGGCGAGGAGATTGCGAATGCGGCGAGCGCGCTCAAGACGCTCGACAAGAACGGCGACGGAAAACTCGACCGTGAGGAGATGCGGCCGGAGATGCCGCCCTGGATGCATCGCCGACCGGGACCGCCCGAGGGCCGCGGTGAGTTCCGCGGCCCCCCCGGACCGGATGGGCCGCGACCGGAAGGCCCGAAGCCCGAAAGGTTCGTCGACCGCCTCATGGAGTTCGACGCCGACTCAGACGGCAAGCTCGATCGCTCCGAGCTCATGGTCGCCGCGGAGAAGATGGCCGCGAGGCGACGGGATTTTCAGGAGAAGATGGGCCGGTGGACGGGCGACCGGCGGCGGCCCGCCCCTCCTGCGCCGTGA
>CAZPEM010000231.1:0-3406 GCA_964585575.1 uncultured Chitinophagaceae bacterium | reverse complement strand
TGCAGACGAGCGAAGCAAGGATTGCGGAGCGAAGTCGGCATCCGAGCGAGCGAAGCCCAGGATGGGCGAAGCGAGCGTCCGGCGATGGGCACGGGTAGGCCCGAACCAGCAGAGTCGACCGTGAGGGGCTGCCCTTGCCCAGGAGCCGGCGTAAGCGGACTGCAAAAGTCGGAGTCAGTCGAGCAGGAGCGGCTCCGGCATGAAGGTCACGATCGGGATCAGGAGCGCGGCGATCCCGAGCAGCGTCCTCGCGGTTCCGAGGGGAACGCCGTCCTCACGGATCGGCGGGTGGTCGGTGCCCATGAGCGTCACGATCACCACCAGCGCGATCCAGTTGTAGCGGCCGAAGACCACGATCGCGGCGATCGCCGCGAGCAGCACACCCCTTGCGAGCCATCGCGAGGCGGGCCCGAAGACCGCCCGGCTCACATGCCCGCCGTCGAGCTGGCTGATGGGAAACATGTTGAGCCCCGTCACGAGCAGGCCGACCCAGCCGGCCATGAAGAGCGAATTCGGGGCGAGCCGCATGCCCGCCGGGAGGTCCGGGCGAAGAAATTCCATGAGCCAGGTGGCGACCAGCGGCATCGCAAAGGGGCTTTTCGGATCGGCCGTGCCGTCGAGCATGCCGAAGGCGATCGCGGGGATCGCCACGACGAGCCCGGCGAGCGGCCCGGCGATCGCGATGTCGAAGAGCTGACGCCGGTTGGCCCGCGCGCCCTCCATGCCGATCACGGCGCCGAGCGTGCCGGTCAGCAGGATCGGCACGGGGATGAAGAAGGGGAGCGTGGCCGGGATGCCGTGGAGCCTCGCCGCGACGTAGTGCCCCGCCTCGTGCGCCGCGAGCACGGCCATCACGGCCGCCATGTAGAGGAGCCCACGGGAGGCGTGCGACCGGATCGCCTCCGCCACGCCGTCGTCGATGCCCGGCACGAGCGGCTGCCAGCCGGCGGCCCCGGCCATGAAGGTCGTGCCGCAGGTGAGCAGGAAGAGCGCCAGCTGCAGCCGGTGCCGGCGTCGGATCGCGCGGTCGAGTTCTTCCATCCGCGCAGGATACCATCCTCACGACGGCGCTGAAGCACATTCCCGGCGACATCACCGCCGCTTCGCCGCCGCGGTGACGAGCCACTGGCGAACGACGCCGATCCTCCCGTACAACAGAGTCTCCAGAGGCCCAAATCGATCCCGCAGGAGACCGTCGATGTCCATCCTCGCCCGCATGCCGGTTGACCGGGTTCGTGTTCTCGTCGCGTCGTGCCTTGCGGCCGCGACGCTGCCGGCATCCGTGGCGAGGGCCGAGCCGGAGGTGATCGCCGTCGTGGCCTGCGACGGCTATTCCGATCTTCGGAAGCAGCTCGCCTGGTTCGGCACGCAGGTCGGCAATCCCACGCTCGTGATCCTCGCGGAGTCGATGCTCACCGGCATCACCGGCGGCCGCGGGCTCGTGGGCCTCGACGTGAAGCGTCCGTTCGGCGTCGTGCTCACGGCCGACGGCAATGCCGTCGGCGGCTCCGCCTTCCTGCCCGTGACCGACGTCGACAAACTGCTCGGCTCGCTCGCGGGCGTCGTCGGGCCGGCAGAAGCCGATGGCAACGACCGCAAGATCACCGTGCCTGCCGGCGGGGTCGTGCGGGTCGTCACGAAGAACGGCTGGGCGATCCTCACGCCCGATTCGACGGGGCGCAACGGGGCGGGGCCGAAGACGGGCGTTGACGATCCGACGGAGTGGATCTCTCCGCTCTCGGAGGATTTCACGCTCGCCGTGAGACTCTTCCCGAGCCGCATGCCGCTGCCGCTCCGCGAGCAGCTCGCGAAGCAGATCGAGGCCGCCTCGGCCCGGTCGGCCCAGATGGGCCAGCCCGTCGATCCGACCGCGCTCGTCGCGGCGCTCGGCTCGCTGGGAGACGTCGAGTCGATCACGCTCGGGCTGCGGCTCGACGACGCGAAGAACCGGTTGCTCGTCGAGATGCGTTCGGTCGGCCTTCCCGGATCGGCCGCCGCAAAAGCCGCCGCCACCCTCGGTGGGTCGCCGCTCACCGTGCCGATGCCAAAGTCCGCGGGCAAGACGATGGCCCGCGGGTTCGTCGCCCAGCAGATTCCCCCCGAGGCCGCCGCGCAGATCGGCGCGGTGATCGACGCTTCCTCCTCCGTCGACTCCTCCGACCCAATCACGAAACTGCTCGCGGGATCGATGCGATCGGTCGCGAAGGCGGCGGTGGCGAGCGGCCGGCTCGACGGCAGCATGGCGATCGTGAATGCCGCCGCGGAGGGTGAGCCGCCGTCGATCGAGTTCACCAGCGGCATGCACGTGAAGGACGGGGCGGGGCTCGAGCGGTCGCTGCGGAAGCTGCTCGGGCCCGATGCCGAACTTCCCCCGATTGTAAAGGTGAAGCTCGATGACGGACGGGTCGGAGACGCCACGCTCCACAGCCTCTCCGTCGATCTTGCGAAGAGCGGTGCCGCCGCGATGCTCGGCAAAACGCTCCAGGCCACGATCGCGGTGGCTCCCGAGGCCTGCCACATACTCGTGGGCGGCGATGCCAGGGCGAGGCTCGAACAGCTCCGCCAGCAGCCGGCGCCGCCGGCGCAGGATGGCCGCCCGATGGCGGCGGTGCAGGTGTCGGCCGACCAGTGGCTCGCGGTCGCGGCGGAGGCCGCAAAGGGATCGGGTGCGGGTGAGGCCGAGCGGCTCGCCGCCGCAGCCAAGGCGGCCGCCGCGTCGGAAAGCTCGATCGTGCAGCTCCAGGTGCGGCCGATCGAGCGTGGAGTCGCCTGGCAGCTCTCCGCCGACTCGGGCGTGCTCAAGGCGGCAGCAGCGGCCTCGGGAATGGGGGCCGGCGGAGGCGGCGGCCTGCCGATCGGAGTGGGCCCGCTCGGAGGAGCCGCGCGATGATTGCCGGCACGGAGACGATGACGGCCGGCCATGGCGGCATTCGCCGGCAGATCGCCGGGGTGGGCATCGCGGACCTCGCCCACGAATACAGCACGCCGCTCTATGTCTACGACGCCGCGATGATCCGGAGGCGGTGCGAAGATCTTTCGGCGTGGGACACGATCCGCTTCGCGCAGAAGGCCTGCTCCAACCTGGCCGTGCTCGGGCTCCTGCGGCGGCTCGGGGTCATGGTCGACGCCGTGAGCGCCGGCGAGATCCACCGGGCTCTCGCCGCCGGCTACTCGCCCCACGCCCCGCGGGCTGCCGCAAGCGACGGCCTGCCGCCGGTCCACCCGATCGTCTACACCGCCGACATCTTCGACCGCGAAAGCCTCGACGCCGTGGTGACGCACGGTCTCCACGTCAACTGCGGCTCGTCCGACATGATCGAGCAGCTGGCCGAGCGGATGCCCGGCGCGAGCATCACGCTCCGCGTGAACCCCGGCTTCGGCCACGGCCACAGCCAGAAGACGAACA
>CAZPEM010000230.1:0-3430 GCA_964585575.1 uncultured Chitinophagaceae bacterium | reverse complement strand
TTCGCGGTCGCCTGCGGACTTGTCACGGGGCCGGCCGCGGCCGACGATCGCAAACCGATGGACGACCCCTTTCTCTGGCTCGAGGACGTGACCGGCGAGAAGCCGCTCGAGTGGGTCCGCGCCCGCAACGCCGACTCCACCGCGTCGCTCGCCACCTCGCCCGACTTCGCGACGCTCGAGTCGAGAATCCGCTCCATCCTCGATTCCAAGGACCGGATCCCGATGGTCACGAAGATCGGCGACCGCTTCTACAACTTCTGGCGGGATGCCGGGCATCCGAAGGGCATCTGGCGGCGCACGACGCTCGAGAGCTACCGCACGCCAAGCCCGGACTGGGAGACGGTGCTCGACCTCGACACGCTCGCGGCCGAGGAGGGCGTGGGCTGGGTCTGGCATGGCGCGACCGTGCTCGAGCCGGAGGATCGCCGCTGCCTCGTCGCCCTTTCGCGGGGCGGCGCGGATGCCGACGTCGTGCGGGAGTTCGACCTCGCTCGGAAGGCGTTCGTCGCGGAGGCCGACAAGGCGTTCACGCTCCCCGAGGCGAAGAGCCGGGTGACCTGGCGAAACGCCGACAGCCTGTTCGTGGCGACCGACTTCGGGCCGGGATCGCTCACGTCCAGCGGCTACCCTCGGACCGTTCGCGAGTGGGCCCGCGGCACGCCTCTCTCCGAGGCGACCACCGTCTTCGAGGGGCGTCACGACGACATGAGCGTCATGGCCTGGCAGGATCCGACGCCGGGCTTCGAGCGGGAGTTCGTCCTGCGGCAGATGACGTTCTATTCGAACGAGCTGTTTTTCCGGCGGGACGGCACGCTCGTGCGGATCGACAAGCCCGACGACGCCACCGCCACGGTCCACCGCGAATGGCTCTTTCTCGAACTGCGAAGCGACTGGCGGCCGGCCGGGAAGACCTACCGCGCGGGTTCGCTTCTGGCCATCCCCTTCGAGAAGTTCCTCGCCGGAGAACGGGGCATGGAGCCCCTCTTCGAACCCACGGAGCGTTCCTCGCTCGTCGCGGCCGCCCCGACCCGCTCGAGCCTGCTCGTCACCACGCTCGACAACGTTCGCAGCCGCGTGGCGGCGATGACCTTTCGCGACGGCCGGTGGCAGCGCGAGCCGCTGCCGGGAGTGCCGGAAAACGGCACGGCATCGGCGATCCCGGTGGACGATCTCGAAAGCGATGAATTTCTTCTCGTGACGGCCAGCTCGCTCGAGCCGCAGTCGCTCTCCTTCGGCCGCGTGGGCGAAGCGGCCGTCGAGCCGCTCAAGCGGTCGCCCGCCTTCTTCGATTCGAAGGGGCTCCGGGTGAGCCAGCACGAGGCGGTGTCGAAGGACGGGACGCGGGTTCCCTATTTCCAGATCGGCCCGGCGACGCTTCCGCTCGATGGCTCGACGCCGACCTTGCTCTACGGCTACGGAGGCTTCGAGATCCCGCTCGTGCCGGGCTACGAGCCGATCGCCGGAGCGGCCTGGCTCGAGAAGGGGCGGGTGTATGTGATCGCCAACATCCGCGGCGGCGGCGAGTTCGGCCCGACGTGGCACCAGGCCGCCCTCAAGGCCAAGCGGCCGCGGGCCTACGAGGACTTCATCGCGGTGGCGGAGGATCTCGTCGCGAGGAAGGTGACGTCGCCAAAGCACCTCGGGACAAAGGGGGGCAGCAACGGCGGCCTGCTCGTCGGCAACATGCTCGCGATGCGGCCGGATCTCTTCGGGGCCGTGGTCTGCCAGGTGCCGCTGCTCGACATGCGCCGCTACCACACGCTGCTCGCCGGGGCGAGCTGGATGGACGAGTATGGGAACCCGGATGATCCGGAGCAGTGGGCGTTCATGAAGGCGTTTTCTCCGTATCACCTCGTCGCGGCGAACAAGGGCCCCTATCCCCCCACGCTCATCACGACCTCGACCCGCGACGACCGCGTCCATCCCGGCCACGCCAGGAAAATGACGGCCCGCCTGCTCACGATCGGCGCTCCCGTGCTCTACTACGAGAACATCGAGGGCGGTCACGGCGGCGCCGCCGACAACCGGCAGAAGGCGTTCATGGACGCCCTCGGCTACGCCTTCCTCGACCGGGAGCTCCGCTGACGCCATGCCTGACCACGTCGCCGCGCTCGCGGACCTCGTCCGACGGGCGAGCGTCAACCCGATGGGTCGCACCGTCGCCGGACCCGAGTATCTCGAGGGTCGGGTCACCGACCACCTCGTGCAGCGTTTCACCGCGGCGGGCATTCCCTGGGCGAGGCAGCCGGTGGCGCCCGGCCGCGACAACGTCGTCGCCCGCCTCGACCCGCCCGAGGGACCGGCCGACGGCCCGGTGCTTCTCTGGGACGCGCACCAGGACACCGTGCCCGTCGAGGGGATGACGATCGAGCCCTTCACGCCGACGGTCCGCGAGGGCCGCCTCTACGGCCGCGGCGCCTGCGACGTGAAGGGGGGCATGGCGTCGATGCTCGTGGCGCTCGACCGTCTCGCGGCGGCCGGCGGCAGGCATCGCCCCGTGGTCTTCACGGCGACGGTGAACGAGGAGTTCGGGTTCACGGGCGCGAAGGCCGTCGCGCGGCTCTGGACGACGCCGGCCGACCCATCGACCCTCTCAGAAGGAGAGCGGCACGCGCGGCGGCTGATCCCCGGCCGGCCCGCCGCCGCGATCGTGGCGGAGCCGACGTCGCTCGACGTCGTCACGACCCACAAGGGGGCGATCCGCTGGAGAATCCTGGTCCACGGCCGCGCCTGCCACAGCGCCTTCCCCGAACAGGGTGACAACGCGATCTATCCGGCGGCCCGAGCCGTCCTCGCGATCGAGTCGCTGGCCAAGGAGCTGTTCTCCCGATTCCCCGGCCATCCCTGCGGCCCGCCGACCCTGAGCGTCGGGACGGTCCACGGAGGCACCGGCGTGAATCTCGTGCCCGATCTCGTCGTGCTCGAAATCGACCGCCGCGTCGTTCCGGGGGAATCGCCGCACGAGGCGCGGGCGGAGGTGATCGACCGCATCGCGGCGGCCGTCGAACCGTTCGGCTGGGAATCCCGGATCGAGCACGAGGAGCCGTTCCTCGAGAGCGCGGGCCTCCCCGAGGATGCGGCCGGAGGCTCCGCCGCGGCCCTGCTCGCCGCCGGCACGGCGATCGGCAGGCGTTCGAAGCGGATCGCCGCCCGCTACGGCACCAACGCCAGCATCTACGCGGCGGCCGGCGTGCCGTGCGTCGTGTTCGGGCCCGGTTCGATCGCGCAGGCCCACACCGCCGACGAGTGGATCGACCTCGACGAGGTCGACGCGGCCGCCGACATGCTCGTGCACGTGGCACGGGGCTGACGCTGCTGGGTTCGGGGCTGTCCGTTTCCTTCGAGCGACCCCGCCCATCGCCGGACGCTCGCTGCGCCCATCGCTGTGGTCCGCTCGCTCGGATGCCGACTTCGCTTCGCAATCCTTGCT
>CAZPEM010000229.1:0-3441 GCA_964585575.1 uncultured Chitinophagaceae bacterium | reverse complement strand
AGAACATCGCCGATTTCGGCGCGTTCGTCGATCTCGGCGGCATCGACGGCCTGCTGCACATCACCGACATGTCGTGGGGCCGCATCGGCCACCCGAGCGAGATGGTCGCCATCGACCAGGAGATCGAGGTGCAGGTGCTGCACATCGACCGCGAGCGGGAGAAGATCGCCCTCGGCACGAAGCAGCGGACGGCGAGCCCGTGGGCGAAGGTTGCCGACAAGTACCCGGTCGGCACCGTCTGCATGGGCACGGTCGTGAACGTGATGAGCTACGGCGCGTTCGTGAAGCTCGAGGACGGCGTCGAGGGGCTCGTGCACATCAGCGAGATGAGCTGGACGAAGCGGGTGAGCCACCCGTCGGAGCTCGTAAAGCCGGGCGACGAGGTCGAGGTCGTCGTGCTCGCGATCAACAAGGAGAAGCAGGAGATCTCGCTGGGCATGAAGCAGACCCAGCAGAACCCCTGGGAGAAGGTGGCCGCCGACTACCCGCCGGGAGCGGTGGTCAAGGGCGTCGTGCGAAACCTCACGAATTATGGTGCGTTCATCGAGATCGACGACGGCATCGACGGCCTGCTGCACGTGACCGACATGTCGTGGACGCGGAAGGTGACCCACCCGAGCGAGATGGTCGACAAGGGGCAGGAGCTCGAGTGCAAGGTGATCTCGGTCGATCAGCAGCGTCGGCGGATCGCGCTGGGGCTCAAGCAGATGACCGACGATCCTTGGACCACCGACATCCCTGGCCGCTACAAGTCTGGCGACGTCGTGAAGGGCACCGTCACGAAGATCACCAACTTCGGCGTGTTCGTCGGGCTCGAGGATGGCCTCGAAGGGCTGCTGCACATCTCGGAGCTTTCCGACGACAAGATCGAGAACGCCGAGGACGTCGTGAAGGTCGGCGACAAGCTCGAGGTGAAGATCCTGCGGGTCGACACCGACGATCGGAAGATCGGCCTCTCGAAGAAGCGGGTCGGCTGGTCGAGCGAGCGGGAGGCCGAAGAGGCCGCCGAGCCGGCGTAGTTCGCTGGCCTTTCGCCTGCGGCAGCTGGGGAGGGCCGTGAGGGTCTATTCCAGGCCTATAGCCTCGATCGGCCCGAAGGCCTCGCCGGCCGACTTGCCCCCGCCACCGGACGGAATCGAGTGGAGCCACTCGCCGCGGGCGATCCGCCGGTCGCCCCGCGGGATTGAGCGGGCGGATCCGGCCGAGCAGCCGATGACGACCAGCCGTCGCGGGGCCGCGGTCGCGGCGATCGTGACCGTGCGGTCGGCGTGACAGGCATGGGCATGCTCGAGCACCTCGCCGGCGGGGCCGTCGACGACGTCGAGCGCGATGACGTTGCGACCGCAGAGCAGAAGCACCCGCTGGCCAGGCTGGAGCGACGCGAGGTCGATCGTTTCAAGGGTGAGCGGCGGCATCGGAATGCGGGTCGGCTCGTCGGACGCGGGGGCGGCCGGCGGTGCAGCCGGTTCGGGCCTGGGTGGGATCAGCGGGGCCGGTGGGGTATGGGCCACGGCCGGCGGGGGCGGCTCGAACCTCGGCGCTGGGGGCGGCTCCTGGACCGACGGCGCGGTGGCGGGGGCGACGGTGACCGGTGCGACGGTGGCCGGGCTCCCGGCGTCGGGCAGCGGCACGCTCGATCGCTCGGCGATCCTGCGGCCTCGCTCGATCAACCGCGGGAGGTCGCCGGTGGCATAGAACCCGCCTGCGACGACCCCGAGCACCGCGAGTTTCGACAGCAGCGTGTTCATTCCTTCCAGTATGCCCAGCGACTTGCGGCCGAACGGGGCCGCCACGCCGGTTTTTGCGTGGCGACCCCGTCGGCTTGCGGCCGGTTGACGCGATCGTGCGGGTCGGGAAGGAGGCGTGGCCTCGCTCGCCGCATCACTTCAGGGCGGCGACGGCCGCGAGCACTTCCTTGTCGTGTCCCTCGGGCTTCACGGCCGTGAACGCCTTCGCGACCTTGCCGGCCGCGTCGATCACGAACGTGCTGCGGGCCACGCCCATGTAGGCCTTGCCGTAGAGGCTCTTTTCCCGCCAGGCGCCGTAGGCCTCGGCCACCTTGTGATCCTCGTCGGCGAGGAGCGTGAAGGGCAGCTTGTACTTCGTGCGAAACTTCACATGGCTCTTCGGGGAGTCGGGGCTGACGCCGAGCACGACCGCCTTGTGCTTGCCGAGCTTGCCATGCGAGTCGCGAAAGCCGCAGGCCTCGACCGTGCAGCCGGGGGTGTCGTCCTTCGGATAGAAGTAGAGGACGACGGGCTTCCCCTTGAGCGACGAGAGCGTCACCTTCGAGCCGTCGTGGGCGATCGCCGTGAAGTCGGGCGCTGGAGATCCCTCCTTGGCCCATTCCGGGCCCTTCGCGGCGGCCTTCTTCACTGCCTTTTTGACGGCCTTTTTGGCGGCTTTCCTGGCCGGTTTCTTGGCAGCTTTCTTGACGGCCTTCTTCGTGGCGGGCTTCGCGGCGGCGGGCTTCTTCTTTTTGGCCATGGTGACGATTTCCCCGTGGAGTAGAGTGGCGAGTGAAATGAATCCTGCGTGTTCTACACCCGCTGTCGCCTTCGGCAAGGGCGGTGCGGCCGAGATTCCCCGTGAACTGCCGGTGGTCGCTCTCCTGACCGCGCCAGGCCGGTCGGCCCTCGCCGTCGTCGCCATCGACGGAAACGCGAGCGAGAAGATCCTGTCGCGGTTCTTCCGGCCAAAGGGGCGGCCGCTCGCCGATCGCGGGGATGGATCGGTCGTCTTCGGCCAGTGGGGCCAGACCGCGGACGATCCCCTGGCGACGTCCGTCGGGATGCCGCCGGAAGACCTCGTCGTCGTGAAGCGGTCGGCCACGAGCCTCGAAATCCACCCGCACGGCGGCCTCGCAGCGAGTGACCGGGTGCTTGCCGATCTGGAATCGGCCGGCTGCCGGCGGCTCCCCTGGCCGGATTGGCTCGCCGCGACCGGCTCCTCCGACTTCGGCTCCTCCGCGATCGAGGTCGAGGCCCGCATCGCCCTCGCGACGGCCACGGGCCCGAAGGCGGCGGCGATCCTCTGCCGGCAGCTCTCCGCCCGCCCGGGCGAACGGGCGGGGGCAGACGCTCGTCGGCCCGGCCTGCTCGAGTCGGAGATCGACGCGATCCGGCAACTCGCCGCGGAGGGGAACCGTGCCGAGGCCGGCCGCCGCGCGGAGGTGCTTCTCGCCTGGTCGCCGCTCGGACTGCGGCTCACGCGGCCCTGGCGGGTCGTCGTGGCGGGGCGGCCGAACGCCGGCAAGAGCAGCCTTGTGAACGCCCTTGCCGGCTTTGCTCGGAGCATCGTTGCGAGCGAGCCGGGCACGACCCGTGACCTCGTCGAGACCCGGGTCGTGCTCGACGGCTGGGAGATCGACCTCGTCGACACGGCCGGCCTGCGGGACGATCCCGCAAGCCCGACCGAGCAGGCGGGGATCGACCGCGCCCG
>CAZPEM010000228.1:0-3476 GCA_964585575.1 uncultured Chitinophagaceae bacterium | reverse complement strand
ACGGTCTGCTCCGGTTAACTCCGGCGGGTTCGGGGCTGCCGGGTGTTGTCACACTCGGCCTGCAGGGAAACTTGCGGCTCGGGCTTCGGTGTGACCGCAATGTCTGACTTCCTCTCCACCATCGACGCCTGGTATGCCTCCCGCGGCTGGAGGCCGTTTCCGTTTCAACGTGAGGTGTGGGAGGCGGCGGAGCGTGGTGAGAGCGGTCTTTTGCACGCGCCGACCGGCACGGGGAAGACGCTGGCGGTGTGGCTGGCGGCGGTGGCGCGGGCGGCTGCGTCGGGCGTCGCGCCGGCGGCGTCGCGGGGCTTGCGGGTCGTCTGGATCACGCCGCTGAAGGCCCTTGCGGCCGATACGGCGCGGGCGCTTGCCGAGCCGCTTGCGGCTCTCGGTGTCGATTGGCAGGTCGGCCTGCGAACCGGCGACACGTCGGCCGCCGCCCGCAGGAAGCTTCGCGAGCGTTTGCCGGAGACGCTCGTGACGACGCCCGAGACGCTCTCGATCCTGCTGTCGCTCGAGACCGCGCACGAGATGTTCGCCGAACTCGACATGGTGGTCGTGGACGAGTGGCACGAACTGCTCTCGACGAAGCGGGGCGTGCAGGCGGAGCTGGCCCTCGCCCGCTTGCGATCGATCGCCCCGAACATCGTCAGCTGGGGCCTCTCGGCCACGCTCGACAACCTCGACGAGGCGGCGGCGGCGCTCGTAGGGCCCGGTCGGTCGGCCGCGGCCCGGCTCGTGAAGGCGGATGTCGATCGCACGCTCGTCGTCGAGACCCTCATCCCCGAGCCGATGGAACGCTTTCCGTGGGCGGGCCACATGGGGATGCGGCTCTTGCCGCAGGTGATCGCCACCATCGAGCGGGCGGCCACCACGCTCGTCTTCACGAACACCCGCTCGCAGGCGGAGCGGTGGTACGAGGCGATCGCGAAGGCGCGGCCCGACTGGCGGAAGGCGGTCGCCCTCCACCACGGCTCGATCGACCGCGAACTGCGCGAGGCGGCCGAGGATGGGCTTCGCCGCGGAACGCTCCGGTGCGTCGTCGCGACCTCGAGCCTCGATCTCGGCGTGGATTTTGGGCCCGTCGAGCAGGTCGTGCAGGTCGGCAGCCCCAAGGGGATCGCGCGGCTCCTCCAGCGGGCGGGCCGCAGCGGCCACCGCCCCGGCGCCGTCGGCCGGCTCGTCTGCGTGCCGACGCACGCGCTCGAACTCGTCGAGTGCGGCGCCGCGCGGCGGGCGATCGCCGACGGCACGCTCGAGGCGAGGCGGCCGCTCACCGGCGCCCTCGACGTGCTCGCGCAGCACATCGTCACCGTCGCCTGCAGCGGCGGCTTCCGCGAGGAGGAGCTTTTCGCGGAGGTCCGCTCCACCGCGGCCTACCGCGATCTCGACGAGCGGTCGTGGAAGTGGGCGATGGATTTCGCCGCGCGGGGCGGCCCGGCGCTCGGCGCCTATCCCGACTACGCGCGGATCCGCGAACGGTTCGGCCGTTGGTACGTGGCGGGCGAGAAGATCGCGCGGCGGCACCGGATGACGATCGGCACGATCGTGAGCGACGCGGCGGTGGAGGTGAAGTGGACGAGCGGCGGCCGACTCGGCACCGTCGAGGAGTCGTTCGTGTCGCGGCTCAAGCCGGGAGAAAAGTTTCTCTTCGCCGGCAGGCCGCTGTCGCTCTTTCGGTTCGACGGGCTCACGGCCTGGGTGAAGCGGGCGGGCCGCGGGCCCGTCGGCCTGCAGGTGCCGCGGTGGAACGGCGGACGGATGCCGCTCTCGACGCTCCTGGCCTCGGCCGTGGAAACGATCGTGGCTGATGCCGGCGAGCCGGCCGGGCGATCCGGCAGAGGATCGCGCGGTCGATCACGCGGATCAGACCGGCGTGATGCTTCGCCCGAGCTCGAGGCCGTGCGGCCGCTTTTGGCGACGCAAGCGGCCTGGAGCGAGCTGCCCTCGCCCGAGCGGCTGCTCGTCGAGGTCGTCTCGCTCAAGGACGGCGTCCACGCGTTCGTGTTTCCGTTCGAGGGGAGGCTCGCGCACGAGGGGCTCGCGGCGGTCGTGGCCTGGCGGATCGCGCAGTCCTCCCCCTGCACGCTCACCTTCGCGGTGAACGACTGGGGCTTCGAGATCTCGGGCCGCTCTGGGCTCGATGGAGCGACGCACGAATCGTTCTGGCGACGGGTGCTCTCGCCCGTGAACCTGCTCGAGGACCTGCTCGCCTGCGTGAACGGCACGGAGATGGCGAAGCGGCATTTCAAGGAGGTGGCCCGCGTGGCGGGGCTCGTGTCGGACGGGGGCAAGGGGGCGTCGCGACGGGTCTCGAGCCGCAACCTCCAGGCGTCGGCCGGCCTCATCTTCGACGTGCTCGCCGAGCACGATCCGGGCAACATGCTCCTCGCGCAGGCCCGCCGCGAGGTGCTCGAGCAGCAGTTCGAGTTTCAGCGGCTGGCGGCGGCCGTGGACCGCATGCTCGGCCGGGAGCTTGCGGTCGTCGAGCCGGGCCGACTCACGCCGCTGGCCTTCCCGATCTGGGCCGAGCAGATCCAGAACCGCTTCACGAGCCAGGGCTGGCTCGAGCGGATCACGGAGATGGCGGCGGAGTTGGAGGCCGCGGCGGGCGGGCGGGGAAGGCCGAGGGATGATTCGGTGGCGCGGTCCTAGTTTCGGCGGCGTCGCGATCGGCGGCGTGGATGAGCACGTTCGTGTCGACGACGAACGGCATTCCGTGAACCTCGCTCGCCTGGGGCGGAGTCCTGCGACACGCTATAACGCTTTGCGATGGAGCGGCAGCCTGGAAGTGCGATCGGGATCGACGTCGGCGACGGCTCTTCGCGGATCCGCGTCGAGTTGCTGCCCGGCCGCGCGGCGATGCTGCCTGTTTCGCGGTCGCTGCTCGTCGCCGATCTCCACCTCGGCAAGGCCGCGACCTTCCGCAAGGCCGGCCTGCCCGTGCCGGAGGGATCGGCCCAGCAGGATCTCGCGAGGCTCCGCGGGCTCGTGGAGGCGACCGCCGCGAGGCGGCTATTGATCCTCGGCGACCTCTTCCACGCCGCGAGCGGCTGCACGACGGCGGTGCTCGACGAATTCCGCCTGTTTCGCGAGGGGATCGCGGCGGTTGAGACCGTGCTCGTGCTCGGCAACCACGACCGGCGGGTGAAGCTCCCGGCGTCGCTCGGGCTCGATCTCGTCGTGCCGCAGCTCGTCGAGGAGCAGTTGCGGTTCGTCCACGACCCTCGGGATGCCGGCGATCCGGGAGAACGGAACGGATCGACCGATCCTGACGCACGCGATCGCCGCATCACCTTCTGCGGCCACCTCCATCCGCGGCTCGCGATCCGTTCGCCGAGCGGCGGCCGGCTCACGGAGCGGTGCTTCGTCGAGCACGAAGGATGTTTCGTGCTCCCCGCATTCGGTTCGTTCACGGGGACCCATGCCGTCGAGCCCGCAGCCGGCATGCGGCTCTTTGCCGCGGGCCTCGACGC
>CAZPEM010000227.1:0-3485 GCA_964585575.1 uncultured Chitinophagaceae bacterium | reverse complement strand
TGTTTTCGCCTGCCTTCCCCGGCCGACGGCGAGACCCTATCCTCTCGCCCCCATGCGATCGCCCCTCAAACCGATTCTCCTGCTCGCGGTCTGCGTCGCTCTCTGGGCGGCGGCCGCCTGTGGGCAAGATCGGATTGCGCTCCTGCCGCCGATCGACTTCAATCTCGACCAGGATTCGTTCGCCAACGAGCCGCTCTCCGACGCCGATCCCGAGATCATCGCGCCGAAGCGCAAGGCCGGGGCCCCGTTCGGATCGTCGGCGCCGTTCACGATCGGCGGCTTCTGGGCGCCGGCCGTCGCCGTGGAGGGCCAGCCGGCGGAGCTCGGCATCAATGCGCAGTATGCCCGCGTGTCGGCGCCGCTCGGCATCCCGGAGGAAGGCAAGCCGCTCTGGATCGGGATCGCGAAGTTCGGCCGGCTCGAACTGGCCACCGACGCCATCCTGCCCGACTCCGGGCAGCCTGTGCCCGACCAGCTCTGGCTCGTGGAGACCGGCTTCATGCACATCCGTCCGCTCCAAAGCGGCGGCACGCTCGGCGGGACGTTTCTCTTCGGATCGGCGAGCGATCGCCCGTATGCCGCCGGCCGCGATCTCACGCTCATGGCGGTCGGCTTCTACAACCGGCCCGCCAGCAACGACCGCGACGAGTGGAGCTATAGCGTCTTCTATTCGCCGACGTCGCAGCTGCCCTATCCGTTGCCCGGCATCGCGTATGTCTGGCGGCCCGATGACACGCTCGAGGCGAAGATCGGCGTGCCGCCGGCCATCGAGTGGCGGCCCACGGAAGACTGGACGATCTCGGCAAACTACTTTCCGCTCGTGAACTTCAACGTCATGGCCCGCCGCCGGCTGGCCGACGGCCTCTTCATGCTGGCCTACTACCGCAGCGACACGGAGATCTACTTCCTCGCCGACCGCATCCGTGACGACGAGCGGTTTTACGTCTTCGATCAGCGGGCGGCCGTGGGGGTGGAAAGGCTGCTCGGGCGGGGCTTCTCGCTCGAGTTCGCCGGGTCGTATCTCTTCGACCGTCAGCTCTTTCAGGGCACGAACTTCACGTCGGGCCGCACGGACCTGGTGCGGTTCGATCCCGGCCTCGGACTCTCGCTGCAGCTGCTCTGGCGGCGGTGACGCGAGCCCGGACGGAAGCCCGACGCGCGAGCGAGGTGAGAGCGGGCTTTTTCGCGGGGCGGGTGGGGGCGGCTGTGGTTGGAGTGGAGGGCGGCTGGACCTTGCTTGCGCTGCGGGCTTTCGTGCGCTATTGGTTGACGTGCACGACCTTGGCGGGCGGGAAGCCGTTGAAGTGGGTGGAGCTCGCGGCGGAGTAGGCGCCGATGTTTTCACTGTAGAGGTAGTCGCCGATCTCGAGCTCCGGCAACTGCTCGGCGAGGCTGATCGTGTCGAGGGCGTCGCAGGTGGGGCCGAAGACGGCGCAGATCTGCGGCGTGCCCTTCTTGAAGCTCTTCAGGTGATACGTGCAGTGGTCGAAGATCACGCCCGAATAGGTGTGGTAGACGCCGTCGTCGACGTAATAGCAAAGCTTGTCGTTGCGGAAGGCCTTGCCGATGATCTTCGAGACGGCGTTCCCCGCCGACGCCACGAGAAACCTCCCCGGCTCCGCGAGAATCTCGATTTCCTTGGGAAACAGCCGGTCGATCTCGTGGTTGATCTTCTTGGCGAGCGCCGAGAATTTCGGCACCGTTTCGTCGTAGGCGGCCGGAAAGCCGCCGCCGATGTCGAGCAGTTTCAGGTTGTAGCCGCGAGACTTCGCCTCGTTGAAGATGCCGGCGCAGAGGTGCAGCGCCTGGATGAAGTTCTGCGGGTTGGTGCACTGGCTGCCGACGTGGAAGGAGAGCCCCTCCACGACGAGATCGTGGTCGTGGGCATACTTGATGAGGTCGACCGCCTCGCCCGGCAGGGCGCCGAACTTGCTCGACAGCTCCACCATCGAGCCGGTGTTCGGCACCCGGAGCCGCAGGGCCAGTCCCGCGTGCGGGGCGTGTCTGGCGATCTTCTTCACCTCCTCCTGGTTGTCGTAGGTGACCAGGGGCTTGTAGCGGTCGAGCTCCTCCAGCGTCTCGATCGGCTTGATCGGATTGGCGTAGATGATCTTGTCCCAGATGAAGTCCTGCCGCTCCTTCGCCGGCAGCTTGGCGATGAACTGGTAGACGGTGCGGAACTCCTGGATGCTCGCCACGTCGAAACTGCCGCCGAGCTTGTAGAACGTCTCGACGATCGCCGGGTCGCTGTTGACCTTGACCGCGTAGTAGACCTGCACGCGGGGAAAGTGCTTGCGAAACAGGGCGTAGTTCTTCCGCAGTTCGGCGTGATCGACGACGAACAGCGGCGTGCCGTGCTGCTTGGCGAGATCGAGCAGGGTTTTCTGGTTCATGTCAGTCGCCATCCGTCAACAAAAAGTTCTTGAACTGCCACGGGTCGGCGGGGTCGATCGCCGGGCGGTTGTAGCCGTGGAACGCGTTGGAATAGTGCTTGAGCGGCGTCCAATCGCTGGCCACCGAGACGAATTTGCCGAGGTAGGGCTTCGCGATCGAGAGCACGTAGTCGTGCGGCAGGTCGTCGGGAAGCTTCACGCCCTGGTCGGGATTCTCGATCATCCACATCGTGGCCGCGACCACCGAGCAGGCCACCTGCATGGTCGTCGCATTCTGCCCGGGCACCAACCGCCGCGATTCCTCGATCGAGAGATCGGTGCCGCACCACCAGCTCGTGAGCGGATGCCCCATGACCAGCGCCCCGAGGATGTCGGCGCCGCTGGTGATCTCGTCGGTCATGATGCGGATCTTCGGCTGGAGCCGGTAATCGTTGCCCCGCAGCTCCCACAGGCTGGCGATGGCGGCATCGCACGGGCAATAGGCGTAGTGCACCGTCGGCCGGTAGACGGTCTTGCCGGCGGCGTCGCGCACGGAGAGCTTCTCGGTGATGCTGAAGGCCTCGCCGTGACGGACGACCATACCCACGATCGTGTGGTTGGGCGGCACCCAGCTGACGACCTGCGTGTTGATGCCCATCCGGGCCAGGCAGATCTGGCTCCGCGGGCCGTCGGCGTGCTCGTAGGCGAAGGGGGGCAGTTCCTTCTCGTGCGTGCCCCAGCCCATCTCGGCGGTCGTGGTGCCCTCCTCGCGGAAGCCCTCCACGCTCCAGGTGTTGACGAACTCGTCCACCTCCTTGGGCCGGTCGGAGATCTGCGTGTCGCGCTCGCTGCAGTGGATGACCTTCACCCCCAGCTCGTGGGCCAAGTGGTTGAAGGCGTGGCTCGTGGCGTGCTGGGCGATCCGCTCCGCCTGCTCCCCCGCGAACTTCTTCTCCTCCAGGCACGCCGCGGCGATGTCGAGCAGGGCATGCTTGGTGAAGTGGCTGATCAGACCGGGATTGGCCCCGTGCTCGAGCACCGCCGTCGGCCCGGGCGTCTTCCAGCCGGCGATCATCCGCCGCAGGTTCATGTGCCGCCAGTAGAGCGTGAGGT
>CAZPEM010000226.1:0-3595 GCA_964585575.1 uncultured Chitinophagaceae bacterium | reverse complement strand
GAATGCCGACGCGATCGACCGGCGACGGGACGGCAGCATCGTGATCACCGACACCTACGGCATCCGCTTCCTCATCCGCGATCGCTCGGCCCTCGACTCGAAGAGCCGCCGCCTCCTCGACAAGTGCTCATAGCTCGGCAAACCGGCGTTCAGCATCCATGTGCCTGTGTGACCCAATGAGCACCACGTTTGACCGGTTCGGGGCTGCCCGTGTGCCCGAGACGGCGTATGCAGACAAGCGAAGCAAGGATTGCGCAGCGCCGTCTGCATCCGAGCGAGCGAAGGGCATGGATGCCCGCAGCGAGCGTCCGGCGAGTGGCATACGGGCAGTCCCGAACCCAGCACGCTTGACGAACCGCAGTGGCATCACCGACCGGGAAGCAACCCGATTACGTCACTTGAGGCCCGGCCGACGGTCGAGGGCGCCGCGGACCCCGAGCGACTCGGGGTGGCGGGCGATCTTGTCGCTGAAGACGCGGACGTCGTTGATGATCGGCCGGAGCTCGCGGCTGATGCGGTTGACGTTCGAGACCGTGGCGGAGAGCTCCTCGTAGAGCTTCGGGTCGCGGACGAGCCGGCCGAGCGTGCCTTCGGACTCGTTGAGCGACTTCACGAAGCCGGAGGCCTGCAGGAGCACCTCGTCGAGGCGGCCGATCGTGGAGTCGAGCCGCGTGACGATCTGCTCGCCGCGCTCGCCGAGCGGCCGGGTGAGCCCCTCGAGGTTCCGCAGGTTGCGGTCGGCGGAGTCGACGGTCGCGCCGATTCCCTTCACGGCGGTGCGGAGGTCGCCGAGCACGTCCGGGAGCATGCCGATCGATTCCTTCATCCGTCGCCGCGCCGCCTCGTCGCCGATGATGTCGTTCACGCCGGTCATGGCGAGGCTGAAGTCGTCGAGCGCCTTCTCGGTCTTGCCGATGAGCTTGTCGAACCGATCGTCGTCGCCGAGGAGGGTCTTGTCGATCGTCACGGCCAGCTTGGAGACGGTCTCGCTCGCCGCCACGAGCGAGTCGAGCGCGGTCGACAGCTTCGGCTCGAGCGTGGAGAAGGCCTCGATCGGATCGCGGACGACGATGCCCTCGAGCACGTCGTCAGGCTGGAGGCGGGTTCGGGGCGGGACCACGCGGCCCGGCACGAGCGAGATCTCGGCGTCACCGAGGAGCGAGCCGCTGATCCGGGGCTGCTCGTCGCGGTAGAGGGGCACGTGGGAATCGATGTCGGCCATGACCATCACCCCTCCCCGCTCGTCGAGCGTGACATCGGTCACCCGGCCGACGAGGATGCCGTTCTTGCGGACCGGCGTGCCGGTGGAGACGCCCCGGGCGTCGAGGAACCGCATGCGGATCGGGTAGTTTCCCTGCACGAGCGAGGGCAGGTCGCCGAAGAGCACGATCAGGATGCCGGCGATGATGGCCGTGGCGAGCACCATCACCCCAACGCGGAACTGCACGGTTCGGTCGTTCATCGCGATCCTCCGTCGGCGCGACGCTGCTCGTCGCGGAGTTCCATGAGCCGGTTGCCCGCGTGCCCCTCGACGAACTGGCGGACCCGGGGATCGGTCGCCCGGTCGAGATCGGCCGGGCGGCCGTCGAACACGATCTGCGGCTCGTCGGGCCCCAGGCGTGACAGCGGGTAGAGCATGATGATCCGGTCGGCCACCTTGCGGGCGGTTCGCATGTCGTGAGTGACCACGATGCTCGTGACGTTCGGCCGGCTGCGGACCGTGAGGATCAGTTCGGCCACGACGTCGCTCATGATCGGATCGAGTCCGGTGGTCGGCTCGTCGTAGAGGATCACCACCGGATCGAGCGCAAGCGCCCTGGCGATGCCGGCCCGTTTCCGCATGCCGCCGGAGAGTTCGGCCGGCTTCTTGCGGCCGACCGCCCATGGCAGTCCGACCTCGCCCAGGAGCGACTCGACGATCCGGTCGATCTCCGGCTCCGGCAGCCGCGTGTGCTCGCGGAGCGGGAAGGCGATGTTGTCGTGGATCGTGAGGCTGTCGAAGAGGGCCGCCCCCTGGAAGACGAAACCATACTTCGTGCGGAGGTGGGCGAGATTGCGTTCCGACAGATCCGCGAGCGGCCGGCCCTCGAAGAGCACGGTGCCCGAGGTCGGGCGAATGAGGCCGATGAGCGTCTTCAGGAGCACCGTCTTCCCGCAGCCGCTCTCGCCGAGGATCACGAGCGTCTCGCCCACTGGCATGTCGAGGGAAATGTCGCGGAGCACCTCCTGCCGGCCGAACCGGACGCAGAGCGACTCGGTGCGGAGGACCGGGCCGGCATGGCCGTCGGGGGAGGGGCGTCGGAGCGTGGCGGTGGCTGGCATGGCGGGGCGGCCTCCGGCTGCGTCAGAGCAGCTTTCGCGGGCCCTCCGGTCGCAGGTAGGAATGGAGGTCGTCGAGGAAGATACCCAGGAACAGGTCGAGCACGAGGATCATCACGAAGCTCTGCACGAAGGCGTTCGTCGCGGCGCGTCCCACGCCCTCGGCGCCCGGGGCGCAGTGGAAGCCCCGGTGGCAGCTCACGAGTGCGATCGCGGCCCCGAAGAAAAAGCTCTTGAAAATGCCCATGCCGAGGTCGAACCCATCGACGTATTCACGCGAGTTGTGCCAGTAGTGGTGGTAGTCGATGCCGAGCAGGAAGTGGGAGTAGAGGTAGCCTCCGAGCACTCCCATGAAGTCGGCCATGACCGTCAGCGCCGGGATGAGCAGAAGGCAGCCGAGGAACCGCGGCACCACGAGGTAGTAGATCGGGTTGGCCCCCATGCTCTCCAGAGCGTCGATCTGCTCGGTCACCCGCATCGTGCCGAGCTCCGCAGCCATGGCGCTGCCGACGCGGCCGGCGAGCATCGTGGCCGCGAGCACCGGCCCGAGCTCCCGCACGAGCGACAGGTTGATCACGGCCCCAAGCCGGGTCTGGAGGCCGAGCGCCTTGAACTGCGAGTAGCTCTGCACGGCGAGCGTCATGCCGATGAAGAGGCCCGTGAGCGCGACGACCGGCAGCGAGAGCACGCCGATCGAGTAGAGGCTCGGCAGGAGCACGTCCCGCCGCGGTCGCCGGGTGAACAGCCAGCCGATCGTCTTCAGCGAGAAGATCGCGACGTCGCCGAGCCCGGCGATCGCGTCGAGCACGAGCGAGCCGAGTTCGGCGATCCGCCCGGCGAGCCAGTCGGCGAAGCCGCTGGCGGGTGCTTTCGCGTCGGGTGAAAGGGCGGTGGCCATGGGCGTTCCGGGAGCGGTCTCTGGCGGGCGCGCGGCCCACCGTGACGTTTGTATCGGTCGCAGGGCCCGCGAAACTTGAACGATCGCTCCAGCTTGCCCAGTGTGACGCTGGGTTTGCTGGGTTCGGGGCTGCCCGTGTGCCGCTCGCCGGACGCTCGCTGCGCACATCCTGTGCTTCGCTCGCTCGGATGCAGACTTCGCTGCGCAATCCTTGCTTCGCTTGTCTGCATACGCCGTCTCGGGCACACGGGCAGCCCCGAACGGTCTAACGTGGTGCTCAAAGGGTCACACAGGCACATTGATGCTGAACGCCGGGGGAGCGGACGTTGAGGAGCATCAGGCGTATCCTCGCCGTAGCGACGATGCGTCCGCTCCCCC
>CAZPEM010000225.1:0-3631 GCA_964585575.1 uncultured Chitinophagaceae bacterium | reverse complement strand
CCCCGGAGCGATGGCCCCGCTCTCGATCGCCGCGTCGCGGTCGTCGAGCCGGAGGTCGGCCTTGCGGCCCGCGCTGTCGGCCCCGTGGCAGCCGAAGCAGTTTTCTACGAGGATCGAGCGGATGTCGCGGTTGAACTGGAGCGGCCTCTCGGCCGAAGGCGACTTGGCACTATCCGCGGAACGGACGGGCGACACCATGACGGCCGCGATCAGGGCCGCCATCACGGGCGTCGCACCGCCAACCAAACTCCCTCTCCAGCCGTTCGAAATCATGCGCAGAGGTGCTCCCGGGCGGCCGGACAAAACCGCTGAATTCTATCACGAAATGCGGCCACAGCCACGCCGCCGGAGGACGGTCGGCACCCTGCCAGGAGCCCGTGGCTTTGCGGCCCGGTCTACCCGCTGCCACACGGCCGGGCCCGAAAAAATCGCCGCCTCCCCAAACATTCCCCAAAACGGCGACGTATATATAAATCACCATGATTCAAAAAGCTGCCCGGCCCCTCCACCGCCGGTCGATCGACGAGTTCCCAACGTTCGACCTGTCCCGTCTCCTGAAGACCGTGTTCGCTCCCGAGCGGGGCCAGCGGGTCGCGATCCTCATCGATCTGGCCGACACTTCGGCGATGAAGGACTACGCCTTCCTGCAGGATCCCGCGATGTCGATCCAGCGGCATGCCTACGAGGTGTTTCACAGGGCTCTGCTGGCGCCAACGCCGGGAAGCGACCTCGCCGCCCTCGGCCTCACGGGAGGCGAGATGTTCGCCTACGAACTCACCGGCGGCAGCAATCTCGACCTGCCGGACGAGGCGGTCGACGCCGCGGGCCGCACCGTGTCGCTCGAACGGGACGTCTATCCGAACTACGACCTCATCCTCTGCATCTCCACCTACTCGGCCACCGCACCGCTCACGGCGTTCGCCAAGAAATACGGCTTCCGCGGCGCGACCCTCCACGGGCTCAACGACGTCATCCTGCGAACGGGCCTGGCGGTCGATTACCACGAGGTGAGCCGGCAGGCGGAGAAACTCCGCACGAGCCTGACGCGAGCCGATGCCTTCGAGATCGATTTCGACCTCGACGGGGAGCGGTGTTCGCTGCGGCTCGAGTGTGGCGGGCAGGAGGCGCAGAAGAGCCATGGCCTCTGCCTCGGGAAGAAGCCCGATGTCGCGAACCTTCCGGCCGGAGAGGTCTACTTCGTGCCCACCGGCGGTGAGGGGCGTTTCCCGATGCGGCTCGAGGATGGCACGATCGCGGTGATGGAGGTGGAGGGAGGCCGGATCGTCCATGCCGACTGGCGGTCGGGTGATCCCGACGTCGTCGAGTCCTACAACAAAAAGCTGCGAACCGATCCGGTGACCGGCGAACTCGGCGAGCTCGGCTTCGGCACGCAGGATCTGCCCGTCTCTGGCCGCGACATCCAGGACGAGAAGGTGCTCGGCACGCTCCATGTCGCCACGGGTCGCAGCGATCATCTGGGGGGCCGGCTCACGCCCGACCTCTTCGCCAACCGCAAAAACGCCACGCATGACGACATTCTCTTCTCGCCGACGAAGACGCCTGAAATCGACGTCACGCAGGCGAGGATGATCCGCGACGGACGCTCGGAGGTCGTGATCGAGCATTACGAGCCGGCCCCCTACCTGCTCGCCGCGCTGGCGGAGTGACCGCCGCCAATTCGACAAGGACCGCCCCGTGAGACGCATCATCGTCGGGATCTCGGGAGCGAGCGGGGCGGCGTACGGCATCCGGGCGCTCGAGCTCCTCAAGCGGCTCGGCGGCTTCGAGAGCCACCTCGTGATGTCGTCCGCCGCGGCGAGGACGATCGCCGAGGAGACCGAGCTTTCGGCGCACGACGTCGAGGCCCTCGCCGACGTCGTCCACTCCCACAAGGACATCGGCTGCTCGATCGCGAGCGGCTCGTTCCAGACCGACGGCATGCTCGTCGCCCCCTGCTCGGTGAAGACGCTCGCGGGGATCGCCCACGGCCTGACGGACGACCTGATTTCGCGGGCAGCCGACGTACAGCTCAAGGAGCGACGGCGGGTCGTCCTGCTCTTTCGCGAAACGCCGCTCCACGCGGGCCACATCGATCTCATGGCGCAGGCCACGAAGAACGGCGCGATCCTCATGCCGCCTGTACCCGCCTTCTACGGCCGGCCGCAGTCGCTCGACGACGTCGTCACGCAGACCGTCGGCCGGGCCCTCGACCTCTTCGGCATCGATTCCGGCGTCGTGAAGCGGTGGACGGGGCAGGGCTGAGGCCCGTCTCGGGTGCAGATTTTGGTTGTAACACCCGGGTCGTCTGGCCGTTGACTGGGGGCGACGCGTAGATTTTGCGTCGCGGGTTCCCCAGACGTCCATCCATCCGAGGCCCAGCTCATGCCACGCCCGAAACGCCCGGTGATCCTGGAATCCGAGATGGTCGCTGGCTTGATCCCCGGGGCATCACGCCGAATCATCGCCCTGTGCGGCATGCTGTCCCTGCTTGGAGGAGCGTTCATGGTTCGAGCGATCGACGGCGATGACAAGGTGCCCGCCCCCGCCGACCGGCCTGCGGCCTGGAAGGCCGTGCAGAAGGCGCTCGACGAGGGCAAGCCGAAGACGGCCCTTCAGGCTCTCGCAGGAGTCGAGGCCGCCGCCGTGCAGGCCCAGGCCTGGGACGAGGCCGCCCGGGCGATCGCCACGCGGGTGCTCGCCGAGACGGGTGACCGGCCCGGTGACGATCCGGAGCGGGTGATCCGCCTCGCCGCCGCGATCGAGAAGGCGCCCGCCGAGACCAAACACGTGCTCGAGGCCATCCGGGCCAACTGGACCTGGGGCTATTTCCAGATGAACCGCTGGCGTTATCAGCAGCGGACGCAGGGGGGCGCCGACACCAAAGACCTCACGAAGCTCGCCGAGTGGGATCTACCCGGCATCGTCGCCGAGATCCGCAAGCGGTTCGCCGTCGCGGTCGGGGCTCCCGGCAGCCCGGAGCGGGCCGCCCTCCAGAAGCTCCCGGTCGCCGCATGGTCGGCGGTCATCGAGAAGGGCACGATGGCCGACGCCTACCGGCCCACGGTGTGGGACGTGATCGTCCGCGACGCGATCGAGTTTTCAAGCTCCGGCGAGCGCGGGCTCGTGGCCCCGGAGGACGCCTTCGAGGTCGCCGCCACGTCACCCGCCCTCGGCACGGCCGAGGAGTTTTTGAACTGGCAGCCGGAGGCCGACCAGAAGGTCACCGACACCGACTCGCCGCTCCTCGACACGATCCGGCTGTATCGCGACCTCCTCGCCTTCCACAAGACCGACGCCGAACGCACGGCCTTCCTCGCGGCCGACCTCGATCGGATCCTGTGGGCGAGCGGCGTGGCCGTGGCCGCTGGCGACGCGGGCGATCTGTTCGACCGCAAGGAGGCGGCCCTCCGCGGCTTCATCGAACGGGCGGGCGACCACGAGACGGCCTCCCTCGGCCGCTTTCACCTCGCGAGTCTCATCCGGCAGGGCGACGGGCAACATACTGGGCAGCATCAAGGCCAGGGCGAGCCTGGCGACCTCGTCGAGGCCCGGAAGATCGCCGCCGCCGGGGCCGAAGCGCATCCCAAGAGCCCGGGCGGCGCGATGTGCCGCAGCCTGGTCGTCGAGATCG
>CAZPEM010000224.1:0-3715 GCA_964585575.1 uncultured Chitinophagaceae bacterium | reverse complement strand
GCGCGCCTGGTTTGGGACCAGGAGGTCGAGTGTTCGAATCACTCCGCCCCGATTTTTGCTCCTCTCGCCCCGGGGATCCTTCGGCTGGATCGAACCGTCAGGCTGCGGAACCCGTATAATCCCGTCCCGCCACGGAATCGTTTTTTCCCGCCAAGGACCTGAATGCAGAAATGCTCGAGTTTCACAGCCGCGTTCTCTTCGTCGGTTTCGGGGCCGTTGCCCGCTGCACGCTCCCGATCCTCCTCGACCACGTCCGGATCGATCCCCGCAAGATCACGATCCTCGACTTCCAGCCCGACCACGCGGCGATCGCTCCCTGGGTCGCCCGCGGCGTGAACTTCGTCGAGGGGAAGATCGAGCCCGGCAACCTCGCGGCCGTCCTCTCGCAGCACCTCTCCGCCGGCGACATCCTGATCGACCTCGCCTGGAACATCGACTGCCTCGAGATCCTCTCCTGGTGCCACGACCACGGCGTGCGGTACCTCAACACGTCGGTCGAGCTCTGGGACCCCTACGAGCACTCGAAGGGGGCCCACCCGACGGAGCTGACGCTCTACTGGCGGCACATGAACGTCCGCCGGCTCGTCGAGAGCTGGGGACACCGTGGGCCGACGGCCGTGCTCGAGCACGGCGCCAATCCCGGGCTCATCAGCCACTTCACGAAGCACGCCCTGCTCGACATCGCCGAGCGGTGCCTCGCCGAGCGAAAGTTCACGGGCGCCGCCGCCGAGCGGATCGCCTCGCACGCGAAGTCGCAGGCCTTCAACCATCTGGCGCATGAGCTGGGTGTGAAGGTGATCCACTGCAGCGAGCGGGACACGCAGATCACGAACCGGCCGAAGGAGGTCGATGAGTTCGTGAACACCTGGAGCGTGGAGGGCTTTCGCGAGGAGGGCACCACGACCGCCGAGCTCGGCTGGGGCACGCACGAGAAGGAACTGCCCCCCTTCGCCTTCCACCACGCCTACGGGCCGAAGAGCCAGATCTGCCTCGCCCGCATGGGCATGAACACCCACGTCGTCAGCTGGGTTCCCCACTACTCGATCATCGGCATGGTCGTGCGGCACGGCGAGGCCTTCACGATCACGGAAAAGCTCACCGTCCGCGAGGGGGAGAAGGTCGTCTACCGGCCGACCGTGCACTACGCCTACTGCCCGTGTGACTCGGCGATCGCGAGCCTCCACGAGCTCCGCGGCTACGACTACGAGCTGCAGCCGCGGATCCGGATCATGACCGACGAGATCACGAGCGGCTCCGACATCCTGGGCGCGCTCCTCATGGGTCATCCCTACACGAGCTGGTGGTGCGGATCGGACCTCTCGATCGAGGAGTCGCGCCGGCTCGTTCCCCACCAGAACGCGACCACGATGCAGGTGGCGATCTCCGTCGTGGCCGCGACGATGTGGATGATCGAGAACCCGGAAAAGGGCGTCGTCGTTCCGGACGACCTGCCGCACGAATACGTCCTCGGCATCGCGAAGCCCTACCTCGGGAAGTTTCTCTCCGTCTCGAGCGACTGGACGCCGCTCAAGCACTACAAGAACGCCTTCCCCGGCTACAACGACCCGAAGATCGACCGCGACGACCCCTGGCAGTTCAAGAACTTCCTCCTCACCGACGGCGACTGAACCACCACGTGAACCAAAAAACCCTCCTCTCCCTCGTCAAGAAGCATGGCACGCCGCTCTTCGTGGTGGACCACGCCGAGCTGCGGAAAAACTACGCCCTCTTTCGGAAGCACTTTCCCCGCGTGCAGGTCTACTACGCGGTGAAGGTCAACAGCGACCCGAACATCGTCGAGACCTTCTACAAGCTCGGCGGCAGCTTCGACGTGGCGAGCGTGCAGGAATTCCGCACGGTCCACCAGTTCATCGAGCACCTCCCGGCGAAGGAGCGGCAGGACTTCATCTGGGACAAGATCATCTACGCCAACCCGATCAAGCCGATCGAGACGCTCCGCGAGCTCGACCAGTACAAGCCGCTGGTCACCTACGACAACCACGAGGAGGTGAAGAAGATCGCGAAGCACGCCCCCCACGCGGGGCTGGCGCTACGGCTGCGGGTCCCGAACACGGGCTCGATGGTGGAGCTTTCGAGCAAGTTCGGCGCGCTGCCGGGCGAGGCGGTGGACCTCATCGAGCATGCGCACAAGCACGATCTCGTGGTCGAGGGGCTCTCGTTCCACGTCGGCAGCCAGTGCACGAACCACGAGAACTACATCCAGGCCCTCCACCTCTGCGCGAACGTCTTCGCCGAGGCGAAGGCCCGCGGCTACACGCTCAAGCTGCTCGACATCGGCGGCGGCTTCCCGGCGGCCTACGACGCCAGCGTGCCGAAATTCGGCGTGCTCGCGAAGAAGATCAACCACGAGCTCAACCGGCTCTTCCCCAAGGAGGTGGAGATCCTCGCCGAGCCGGGACGCTTCCTCGTGGCCTCCTCCGGCACGGCCGTCTGCAAGATCATCGGGAAGGCGGTCCGCGGGGAGAAGCTCTGCTACTACGTCGACGACGGCGTCTACCACACCTACTCGGGCATCATCTTCGACCACTGCACCTACCACCTGAAGGCCTTCAAGAAGGGCACGCCGCAGATCTGCGCCGTCTTCGGCCCCACCTGCGACGCCCTCGACACGATCAGCCTCGCCGAGCAGTTGCCGGAGCTCGAGATCGGCGACTACCTCTACAGTGAAAACATCGGCGCCTACTCCGCCGCGAGCTCCACCCACTTCAACGGCTTCCCGCCCGCGACGGTCGTGCACGTCAACCAGTAGGCCGTTTCATCCAGTAGGCCGATGCATCAGGGCCCTACGGCCGGACCGCCTCGACGAGGTGGTAGGTCTTCACGATCTCCCGCTGCACGTCGCTCCAGCGGGCGGGGAGATGCTCGAGATACCACGTGGGCTGCTTCGTGACGACGAGCAACGTCCCGCCCGGCGCGAGGGCCCGCCAGGCCGAATCGACGAACGCCTCCGCGATCCGGAAGTCGGCGTAGTAGGGCGGGTTGGCAAGCGCGAGATCCCACTCGCCCGGATTGGGCACGTCGCCCGACGCCTCGAGCGACACGGTCAGGTTCGACAGATCGTTGGCCTCGGCGCCGCGAAGCGTGCACTCGACCGCTCGGGCGGAGGAGTCGAAGGCATGCACCTTCACGGTCGGATCGCGGGCCGCCATCCCGATCGCGACACAGCCCGATCCGCAGCCGACGTCGAGCACCCGTGTCTCCGGGGCGAGATCGACCGCGTTGAGCAGGTGCCTGGCGCCGGGGTCGATCCGCCGATGGGCGAAGACGCCCGGCCGCGTGAACGCCTTCAGGAGCCGCTCTCGATCTCGAAACACGATCTCGCAGGAAAAGTCGCGGAGCTTCACGGGCTCCCGCGTCTTTTCGACGACGTAGGCGACCGTCTCGGGCTTCGCCGTGGCCGACGGCCTGACGCGGACCCGCTCACCCGTGTCGGCCAACTGCTCGCGGAGCCAGGTGTCGCGGGGGTTGTCGATCGCGGTCACGAGCCTGCCGCCGATGCGGAGGTTCACGAGGGCCGACTGGAGAATCTCCCTGGAGAGCTCCGCCTCGCCGTCTTTCGAAAGTGGCACGACCGCAAGATCCCACGGGCCGGCCGGCAGGTCGGGGCTGCAGACGAGCGAGGCCGCGGCCGCGGTCCCGGCGACCGCCTCGGCCGCCCGCTCGAGCCGGTAGCGGTCGAGAAACCAGCAGACGA
>CAZPEM010000223.1:0-3740 GCA_964585575.1 uncultured Chitinophagaceae bacterium | reverse complement strand
CTCTCAAGCCGCCGGTCGCTTCTGCCGATACGACCGGTGGATTCATCACGGTCGGGGGCTTTCGATGTCGCGCATCCTTCGCAGCTTGTGTCTCTTCGCGACGGTGATCTCCGCGGCTGCCGCCTTCGCCGGCGGTGACCTCGTCCATCCGCCCGAGTGGCCCTGTACCGGATGCGGCCCGCGGTATTGGGGCGAGCAGCACGCGCAGGGCTGGTGTCCGGATCCCTGCGATTCCTGCAACCGCTGGGTCGGCCGCAACGGCGTCCGGGAGATGCCCGACCGGCTCGCCCCATGGCAGATGGCCCCGAACGCCGGCTTCGAGCCGCCGGAGCATCTCGGCTGGGCGACGCACGGGCCCTGCGAGGAATGCCACGCCTGCGGGCCCCGCAGCCCTTCTCATCGGAGCTTCTGGAAACTCTGGAAGTTTTGGTGAGCGGCGACCGCCGCCGCGAACGTGACCGGATCGTTCCACCTGCGGCAGGCGTCGAGCACCGCCGGCAGGTCGTCCGCCGCGACGGCGAGATCGACGATCGACGGCAGGAGCCCCGTCGAGAATCCTTCCGACCCGGGCGTGCGGGAGAGGAGGATCCGCAGCGATTCCTTCACCCGACCGATCCTCCAGAGCAGGATCGCGAGCCATTCGGCCGGCGCGGGATCGTCCGGAGACCGATCGCGTTGTGCCTCGAAGTAGGCGACCGCCGCATCGACATCCTGCCCGAGCTGCGCGCCGAAGAACTTCTGCGACGCGATGGCGAGTTCGGTAAAGGGAGGCTCGCCGGGCATGAGCATGTCTTCCGGCGCGCCGCGGCCGTAGTCCGCGAGGGCCAGGGTCTTCGCGATCCTCGCTGGATCGATGCATTCCCGCCCGATCTCGAGGACGCTGTGGAGGTGCGAGAGATCGACGTGCGAACCCCGCTCGATGCACTCGCCGTGGAGATGATCGACGAGGACGTCGGCCGCGGGCCTTCGCCTCGCAGCAGGGAGCCTCGCCACCGCCTGCATGTAGGCCGTGATCGCGTTGCAGGTGCCGTGGTCCTCGATGACCAGCCGCAAGCCCAGGGCCGGGTCGATCCCCTCCCAGAGTGCCAACTGCATGATCTCCGTGCGGAGCTCCTCGCGGTCGGCGAGATCCTCCCGGCCGAGCAGCCTCTCGAGACGTGCTGCCACCTCCGCGGGCTCCGCCGCCACGCGGAGATACATCCACGCGGCCGCCGGCCGACCCTCGTCCAGGAGCGGCCAGCCCGCCTCGCGGCAGGCGGCGAGCGAAGCTTCGTCGAGCTTCTCCCGGATCGACCGGTCGACGCCGCCGAGATCGCCCGAAATCGGCAGGCCGAGGGAGAGCCTCGCCTCGAGCAGGCGGACGTCGAAGAGGGCATGCCAGCGACCGGACTCGGCCAGCCACGTCGCGAGTGAATGCAGCGTCGCGGCGACGCCTTCGGTGGTGGCAAGACGCTCCAGGCGATCGAAGACGGCCGCCTCGTCACCGGCCGGGGGCTGCGACGATACGGACGCATGGTGCTGCGTCATCGGCATGCCTGCTGGCGAAGGGATTCGTAGGCGAGCACGGCGGCGGTCGCCGACACGTTGAGGCTGTCGGCAAGGCCGAGCATCGGCAGTCGGACGGTCTCGAGATCGATCCTGCCGGAGGCGGCCGCATCGTTCCAGGCCCGCGACAGACCGTTCGCCTCGCTGCCGAGCACGATCGCGACCGGCCCGGTGAGCCTGCCCTCGTGCCAGGGCCGCGTGCCGTCGGGAGTTGCCGCGACGACGTGCCGCCGCGTCGCAGCGCACCAGGCGATCGCCTCGGTCGTGGTCGCCTCCGCCACGGGCACGGAGAAGACCGTGCCGAGGCTCGCGCGGATGCAGGCAGGGTTGGCGACGTCGGTCTGTCCGCCGGCCGCGATCACGCCGGCGAACCCGGCGGCGTCGGCGGTGCGGATGATGGCGCCCAGGTTGCCGGGCTTCTCGACGCCCTCGACGATGAAGAGCGGCGCGTGCGTCCGGAAAAAAGGGGCCCCCTCCACGCGGGCCGTTTCGGCGAGCGCGATGCCACGCCATCGCACGACGGCCACGACGCCCTCGTTTCTTTCGCCGAACGCGATCCGTTCGAGCGGACGCTCGGCGAGCTGCGTCACCGTCGCCCCGCGGGACGCCATTTCCCGGATCCACTCCTCCGGCGGCCTCGCGGCGTCGTCGGCCGCGACGAAAAGCTCGACGATCTCGACGCCAGCCTTCGCCGCCCGCTCGATCTCTCGCCTTCCATCGACGATCGAAAGTCCCGTCTCCCGGCGTGCCCCAGGCGACCGCAGCCGGGCCGTCGCGCGGATGTGCGGATTCGACGGGCTCGTGATCGCGTCACGAGGCGGCATGCTCGATCTCGTAGCCCTTGCGATACGGCCGGGAAAGCATGGCGTCGGCCTGGTCGTCGCCGGTGATCCGCTCGGCGGCGTCGTTCCAGGCGAGCGACCGTCCCAGTCGGGCCGAGATCCCGGCCAAATGGCAGATGTTCAGCATCTTCATGTGGGAGTGGACGTCGGAGATCGGCTCCTGCCGGGTCTTCACGCAGTGGAAGAAGTTCGCCCAGTGCCCCTTCCGCTCGTTGTCCTGCATCGGGAGGTTCTTGTAGACCCGCCGGAGGGCGGCTTCGGGCAGAGGGTCATCCTTCAGCGCATCGACCGGAGCCCCGGAGAGCTTTTTTCGGGCCACGAAGATCGAGCCCTTTTCGCCCTCGATGAGCACGCCGTTTTCGGTGTCGTCCCGGATCACCATCTGCGTGCCGCCCGGGAAGTCGACTTTGAAGAGAAAGGACGTGGCCGTGTTGTAGCGGTCTCGTTCGACCGGCACGCCGTCCTTGAACGCGACGGGGTGGACGGCCGAGCCGGAGATGCCAGTCGGGCCGGCCGTCTGGCCGTTGAGCATGAGTGCCCACGTCGCGATGTCGACGTGATGTGCGCCCCAGTCGGTGAGCTTGCCGCCGGAGTACTCGTACCACCAGCGAAATCCGTAGTGACAGTTGGTCTTCTGCTGCGTCTCCTTGCCGGCGGTTTCCGGATCGGTCAGGAAGCGATACTCGGCGACCGGCGCCGGACCGAGCCAGCGGTCCCAATTGAGGCCCTTCGGCACGTCCGCCACGGGGATCGAGGGGCTCGAGGGGGCCGCGCCGATCGCAGCCTGCACTTTCTTGATGCGACCGAGCCGTCCCTCGGCGACGATCGCCATCGCCTTGACGAAGTGCTCGAAATCGCTCCGCTGCTGCGTGCCCACCTGCACGATCCGGCCGGTCTGCTTCTGGATCTTGCGGATGAGCTTCCCTTCGTCGATCGTCAGCGTGAGTGGCTTCTCGCAGTAGACGTCCTTGCCGGCGAGCATCGCCTCGACGACGGGCTTGGTGTGCCAGTGGTCCGGTGTGGCCACGTGGACGACGTCGATGTCCTTCCGCTCGAGAATGTGGCGGTAGTCGGAGTGGACGGCGGCCTTGCCGTCGGCGAACTTCGCGTTGAACTGTTCGGCGCGGTCGGCATCGACGTCGGCGATCGCCACGAGGTCGATCCAATCCTTGGCAGCGCCGATGTTGGCTTTCGCAATGCTGCCGGAGCCGATGAGTCCGAGCGTGATGCGGTCGTTCTTCGCCTTCGTCTCGTCGCCGAGTGTCCGCGGGGTCGAGAAGAAGTAGGGGATCGCGCCGGCGGCGGCCGTCGTGCCGCAGGAGGCGAGAAATCCGCGTCGGGTGGCTGGCATGG
>CAZPEM010000222.1:0-3766 GCA_964585575.1 uncultured Chitinophagaceae bacterium | reverse complement strand
CGTAGAGGCCCAGGTGATCGGTGATCGGAACATCCCGCCAGACATTCGCCATCGTAGACCAGCTCGTCGTGGACAGGTTCGTCGTGGACCTGTTCATGGTGGACGGGTCGCTGGCGGAGGATTCGACGCCCGCCGCCGACCGCGACCGTGTGCGGCCCTCGAACTCGAGCCGCGTAGCGCCCTTCAGAAAGCTCTGCGACCGATCGACGGCGACGCCGATCGCCGCATCGCCGCCGACGGTCGGGCTCGCGAGGTCGCCGATCCATCCCTTGCCGCTCGGGCCCGCATCGCCGCCGAGCGACGAGCCGACGATGCCGGTCACATAGACCCGCCGGCCGGCCTCGCAGGTCGGGGCCGGCTCGCCGGCCGTCGCCAGCGACCCGCCGGTGGCGAGGCCCAGGAGAACGCGGGAGAGGAGCACCGTCGCCGGTGCTGACGGATGGCTCGCTGCCTCGGCCCATCCCGCCTGCGTCAGACTCCCTTTCGTCATGCCGTCCATGGCAGCCTCGTCTTTCGCACGACCAATTCCTACGGCCCCCCGGCAAGCCGTCCCACGGACGGCTCGCGGCCGGCAGCCTGCCCTCGCGACACACTGCGGAATCTGCGGCCGACGCTGCGGGCTGGGAGCGGATCGTTCCGGCCGGTTGAGGCAGGTTGGGAGTCCCGTGCGCGATGCGAATTTTTTCGATTCCGCGGCGGACACTTTCGCCGGATCGCGGCCGCGCGATCGATCCGCGATCGCCCACTCCCCGGGGTATGCTCCGCGGATGAAAACGCGATGGATGATCTACGGCGCGAACGGCTACACGGGCCTGCTCGTGGCCGAGGCCGCGCGACGGCAGGGGCTCGAGCCCGTCCTTGCCGGACGTCGGGCCTCGGCGGTGGAGGCGGTCGCAAAGCGGACCGGTCTCGAAGCCCGCTCGTTCAACCTCGTGGATCCGGCGGCCGCCCGTGCGGCCCTCCACGACATCGCGGTCGTGGCCAACTGCGCGGGGCCCTTCTCCGCCACAAGCGATCCGATGATTTCGGCCTGTCTCGCGGCCGGCACTCACTACGTCGACATCACCGGCGAGGTGGAGGTCTTCGAGGCCGCGCGGGCCCGCGATGCGGAGGCCCGAGCGGCCGGCTGCGTCGTCTGCCCGGGCGTCGGCTTCGACGTCATCCCCACCGACTGCCTCGCGGCGGTGCTCAGGGAAACACTGAGAGCCGCCACGCACCTCTCACTCGGGTTCGACACCGACAGTTCCGTCTCCCGCGGCACGGCGAAGACCATCGTCGAGGGGCTGCGGACGGGCTGCCTCGTGCGTCGCGACGGCCGGCTCGTCCCGGTGCCGCTCGGGTCGCGGACCCGCCGGATCGACTTCGGCAGGGGACGCCGCCACGCGGTCGTCATTCCGTGGGGCGACGTCTCGACGGCGTTCGCCACGACGGGCATCCCGAACATCGAGGTCTACCTCGCCGTGCCGTGGGGTGCGGCATTCGGCATGCGGCTCGCGGAATCGCTGCGAGGGTGGCTCGCCGGCGACGGCTCGCAGGCGTGGCTGAAACGGCGGATCGAACGGTCGGTGCAAGGGCCCGACGAAACGCGGCGCGCGGCGACGCGGACATGGATCTGGGGCGAGGCCCGCGACGTGAGCGGCCGCACGATCACGGCCCGCGTCGAAACCGCGAACGCCTACGACGTCACCGTCGAGGGCGTGCTGCTGGCGGTGCGGCGGCTCCTCGCCGGCGGCGGCCCGGCCGGCTTCCTGACGCCGACGCAGCTGCTCGGCTCCCGCTGCGTCGAGGCGATCCCCGGCAGCGGCCGGATCGTGGTCGAGGAATCCGCCGACCGCTGAAAGCCGGCCGCGTTCCGGCTCGCGATTGGTGTACCCGCGGGCGGTACACGTCGGTACCCTTCCGCGGCGATGCGACGCCCCCGGCAACGCCCCCGACCGCACGGTCCCGCTTCGACGAGTGCGCTCGTCGCGGCCTGGCTCTGCGCGTGCGTCGCTCCCCCGCAACTCGACCTGCGTGCGACGGCGTCCGGGGAAGCGGATTCCGCTGCCGCCGCCATCCGCGATCCGTTGCCGCGGCTGGCCGCCCTGCCGCCGATCGACTTCAACCTCGAGCAGGATGCCTACGCGAGCGAGCCGGTGTCGGATGCCGACCCGCTCGCCGTGCAGCCCTCGCGGGGTCGGCGACCGGAATACGGAAGCTCCGCACCCTTCTCCATCGGCGGCTTCTGGGCGCAGCCCACGAGGGTCTCAGGCCAAGACGCCACGCTCGGCATGAACGCCGAGTTCGCCCGACTCGGCGTCCCGATCGGCATCCCCGCCGAGGGCAAGCCGCTCACGGTCGGCATCGCCAAGTTCGGCCGACTGGAACTGGCGACCGACGCGGTCCTTCCCGATTCCGGCGATCCGGTGCCCGATCAGCTCTGGCTCGTGGAGACGGGGTTCATGCACGTGCGGCCGCTCGATGGCGTGGTGGGCGGCGGCGGAACGCTCGGCGGCACCTTCCTCTTCGGCTCCGCAAGCGACCGCCCCTTCGCGGCCGGACGCGACCTCACGCTCATGGCGATCGCCTTCTACAACCGCCCCGCGGCGAACGCCCGCGACGAATGGAGCTTCAGCGTCTTCTATTCGCCGACGTCGCAGCTGCCCTACCCGCTGCCGGGAATCGCCTATGCGTGGCGGCCCGATCCATCGTTCGAGGCGAAGCTCGGCATCCCCGCGTCGGCCGAATGGCGGCCCGACGACGACTGGACGCTCTCGTTCAACTGGTTTCCGCTCGTGAACGTGAACGCCAACGCCCGTCGCCGGCTCGGCGACAACACGGCGTTCGTCGCCTCCTACCGCACCGACACGCAGATCTATTTTCTGGCCGACCGGATCCGCAACACCGAGCAGTTCTACGTGTTCGACCAGCGGGCCGCCGCCGGCATCGAGCGGTCGTTCGGCGGCGGCTTCACGCTCGAGGTCGCGGCGTCGTACATCTTCGACCGCACGCTCTTCCAGGGCACGAGCTTTTTCTCCGGCCGCACCGACGTCGTCAGCTTCGATCCGGGGCTCGGCCTGTCGGCGCAGCTGCTCTGGCGTCGCTGAAGGGCCTCACTCCCACGCCGACACGGGCACGCAGCTGCAGAAGAGGTTGCGGTCGCCGTGCACGTTGTCCACGCGGCCGACCGGGGGCCAGTATTTTCTCCGCTCGATCCCCGGCACGGGAAACGCCGCGACCTCCCGCGAATACGGGTGCGTCCAGGTGGATGCGGCCACCGCCGCGGCCGTGTGGGGCGCGTGCTTGAGCGGGTTGTCGTCCTTCGGCCACTCTCCGCTCTCGACCCGCCGGATCTCCTCGCGGATCGCGATCATCGCCTCGATGAACCGGTCGAGCTCGTCGAGCGTCTCACTCTCGGTCGGCTCCACCATGAGCGTGCCGGGCACGGGAAAGCTCAACGTCGGCGCGTGGAACCCGTAGTCGATGAGCCGCTTCGCGACGTCCTCCGCGGTGATGCCGCAGGTCTCCTTGAGCGGCCGCAGGTCGAGGATGCACTCGTGGGCGACCCGGCCATTGTCGCTGGAATAGAGCGTGGGATAGTGGTCGCGGAGCCTCGCGCTCACGTAGTTGGCCGCGAGGATCGCCGCCTCGGTCGCACGGCGGAGCCCCGCCCCTCCCATCATCCGGCAATACATCCAGCTGATCGGCAGCACCGCCGCGTTGCCGAGCGGTGCCGCCGACACCGCGCCGACGTCCCCCATCCGCACGCCGCCGGTGGCATGGCTCG
>CAZPEM010000221.1:0-3799 GCA_964585575.1 uncultured Chitinophagaceae bacterium | reverse complement strand
AGAATCCAGCGGTGTAGAGGATCGTGGGTCCGCCGCTGATCAGCTCAAGCGTTCGCCGGGTAAAGCGACATGAGCGTTGAAGCAGTGGTTGGAAAGCCCACATCGGAAGCGACAGCAGGTAGAGGCTTCCGCCACACCCGATGGTTTCTACTCGCGTACTACTCGCTCTTTGCGGTGTGGGGCATTCGCAGCGCGTGGCCCACGGTTCCGTCGCGGCTAGACATCATGGTGCCCCTCGCTCTCTACGCCATGGCCAGTTGGTGGGTGATAGCGGACGCTCGCGCTCGTGGTCGAGCGGTGCCCCTCTTATCGCAGCAGTGGTTTTTCTTGGTCGCGGCGCTGTTGGTGCCCGTTTATGTGATTTGGAGTCGGGGCTGGCGAGGGGGCGGGTATGTGGCCCTGCACGTGGTGCTCGGATATCTGCTGGCAACAATCTGCATGAATGGCGTGGCTCTTCTCTATCACCTGTTTGTTCCCGGTCTTAACGCGGGGTTGGCGAACTAAGCAATGCAGCGGACTCGCGATAAAATCGTTCTTGATGGAAAGTCCAAAGTCGCGAGCCGCTGATTGCGGACGTTCGGCAGCTTGCCGGGTAAGGCTTTGGTTGTGACGCAGCAGCCGTCGATGTGGCTACCCTGATGGAACTCCACGTGCTTCTACAGTTGCTCGGCGAAACGCTCGGTGGCGCTTTGACGTTCGCGTTTCTCTGGATTCCGTGCGTGTATCTTGCTCTTCGCTTTGGTGGCACACATCGCAGTCGAAGCGTCTTCATTGCTTTCCTTGTCCTTGAATGCCTCGCGATTGCTTACTACGGCCAGTGGGTCCGCGTTTGGATTGCGTTATATGATGGTCCATAGGATGGTGGTCGGAAGTCACTTTCCCGAGCCCGCGAGTGAAGTCGCTCGCCCAATTGCCGAACCACGCAATGCAGCGGCCTCGCGATAAAATCGGTCGGTGTGGTCCGCATAAGGTCGCGAGCCGCTGATTGCAACCGTTCGGCTAATCATGCTCCGCGACAAAAACCCCAGTACCTCATCTCGTTCCGCTATTACCACACTTGCGTCCACTACTCTTCAGATCCAAGCCGCTTCATGAGATTCCTTCTTTCAGTCGCGGTTGGTTGTGGTGTGCTTGTGTCGCTTTTGTCGGCTGGTTTCCTGACGGTTCGGGCCGACGAATGGCCCGAGGACACCAACCAGCTAGAGAGCTTGACGCCGCAGCAGGCCCGGAAACTTGCGCAAGAGTTTAAGGGGGTGGCCTTTTTTGAGATTGAGATCAAGGGCGTGTTGAAATGGCAAACGCACAGATGTTTGCCCTTGAACAGCCTTAGGTCGCTGGATCGGGAAACAGCCGAGGCACTGGCGGGTTATGACAAAGGGCCGCTCGTGCTCTCAGGCCTGACCGCGCTCGACGCCGGAACCGCAAAGGCGCTGGCCGAGTACAGGGGCGACGTACTGCTTCTGAACGGCCTGACAAAGATCGACTCAGATACGGCCAAGGCACTCGCAGAATGCCAGTGCCGAATGCTGGTCCTCGATGGGCTGACCACACTCGACGCCGACGCAGCCAAGGCAATCGCTGTGTTTAAGGGTGATCATCTGTTGCTGCGAGGCCTTACCGCACTCAACGTCGAAACTGCTACGACGCTCGCGGATTCCAAGGCTTACCATCCTCACCTGGACAGGCTGGCAACGCTTGACGCCGACACCGCCAAGGCCCTTGCGGTCGGGGTGCGGGCGGGCAGATCGCTGTCCCTCAACGGGCCGACTACGCTCGATACTGCCGCCGCCAGGGCGCTCGCGGAGTACAAGGGCCACGTACTGT
Source organism: uncultured Chitinophagaceae bacterium (assembly GCA_964585575.1). GTDB lineage: Bacteria > Planctomycetota > Planctomycetia > Pirellulales > UBA1268 > UBA4655. The sequence goes on along the minus strand of CAZPEM010000221.1, from coordinate 1,975 downwards.
CTCTCGACGGCCTCATCGCGATTGATACCGACACCGCCAAGGCGCTCGTGGAGTGCAAGTGCCGAATGCTGTCCCTCGACGGCCTGACCACGCTTGACACCACCACTGCCAAGGCACTCGCAGAGTTCAAGGGCTCCTCGCTGTCTCTTGAGGGCCTGACTACCCTCGACACCGACACCGCCAAGGCGCTTGCAAACTTTAAGGGCTGGCTGTCCCTCAAAGGCCTGACACAGCTCAACGCCGAGACTGCCAACTCGCTCGCGGATTTCAAGGGCAGCGTGCTGTGGCTCACAGGCCTCGCCGCGCTCGATGTCGACACCGCCAAAGCACTCGCGAAGTTCACGGGCGACACGCTGTTTCTCGACGGCCTCACCGCGCTCGACGCCGGCACCGCCAAAGCACTCGCTGAGTTCAAGGGCGGTTGCCTCCACCTTGACGGCCTGACCGCGCTCGACCCCGCTGCCGCCAAGGCGCTCGCGGAAGTCCAGTGCCGAATGCTGTCCCTCGACGGCCTCACTATGCTCGACGCCGACACCGCCAAAGCACTCGCGGAGTTCAAGGGCGGTTGCCTCCACCTTTACGGCCTGACCGCGCTCGACGCCGACGCCGCCAAGGCGCTCGTGGAGTTCACGGGCGAGTTGCAGCTGCGGGAACGTGTAAGAGACTCGTTTTGGACCGAGAACCCGCTCACTCCTGATACCGCACTGGCTCAGGCGGCAATCGCGAAGGGCAACCTCTTTCATGTCAGCGCCCTCGACTCGCCCGACTCCGTCGCCATCGCCCAAGCCCTTGCCACACGGAAAGGCCCACTCTCACTTCCAAACCTCAAGAAAATCTCCCCCAAGACTCTCACGGCCCTACTGAAGAAAAAAGACGTTGACATTCCGCTCATCGAGACGCTGGAACTTATTCAGGAGCCGGATGGAAGCGTTACTGAGGAGTTCATCGTGCCTGAGTGGCTGAGTGAGCGTGAGAGGCGGATAAAAGACGAGCAAAAGGCCGAACAAAGCGATGCAGCGGACACGCGATAAAATCGGTTTAGATGGAAAGTCCAAGGTCGCGTGCCGCTGATCGCGAACGTTCGGCAGCTTGCCGGGTAAGGCTTTGGTTGTGAAGCATCAGCCGTCGATGTGGCTACCCTGATGGAACTCCACGTGCTTCTACAGTTGCTCGGCGAAACGCTCGGTGGCGCTTTGACGTTCGCGTTTCTCTGGATTCCGTGCGTGTATCTTGCTCTTCGCTTTGGTGGCACACATCGCAGTCGAAGCGTCTTCATTGCTTTCCTTGTCCTTGAATGCCTCGCGATTGCTTACTACGGCCAGTGGGTCCGCGTTTGGATTGCGTTATATGATGGTCCATAGGATGGTGGTCGGAAGTCACTTTCCCGAGTCCGCGAGTGAAGTTGCTCGCCCAATTGCCGAACCACCCGATGCAATGGACTCGCGGTGAAGCTCGGCGGCGTGGATAATCCTGTGGCCGCGAGCCATTGATCGGGGTCGTTCCGCCCCTTCTTTGTCGCTTGCGAGGAAGGTGCGATCTTGGAGAGAGCCGCAGGCGGGCCATCTCTTCTCTGATCTCTGAATAGGCAGAGGTCGTAGAGGTATGGGCCGCTGCGGCATGGGCTCATCGAGGCGAGGCCAAGCGGTAAGGGCTCGATGCAGAGCCAAGCCACTTGAAGCGGAGCGGCGCTGGCCTTCGTCCCCATTTGATTCATCGCCAAGGAGTCGTTTGGTGGGCCGGGCCCTTTGCCGCGGGCCATCTTTCTTGGCGGGCAGCCCCTGAGTGCTGGTAGGATCAGTGCGTCGCGGGGTAGAAGGCCAACTCCACGCCACGGTTGTGCCGGAACCACGCGATGCAATGGACTCGCGGGCATCGCCGTGGGTGATGGTCGCCCGTGGGCCGCGAGCCATTGATCGCTGCCGTTCTCCTGCTATGAAATCTATCGCCGTCAAGGCCTTGCTTGCGTGTGCGGCTT
>CAZPEM010000220.1:0-3809 GCA_964585575.1 uncultured Chitinophagaceae bacterium | reverse complement strand
ACCGGGTCGACGTCTTGCGATCGCAGGTCGCGGCAACGCGGGAGCATCCCCATGGCAACGCCCTGGAGATGCAGCGGGCTGCGGCGAGGGCGATGGTCCGCATCACCGAGAAGGAACTCGAGGCCGCCACCGCGGTTCACCGGCGGCAGCCGACGGCCGTCTCCGAGAACGCGATTCGGCAGCTCGAGGCCAAGGTCGAGATCGCGCGATTGAGGTCGTCGCTCTGGGACGATCCGTCGTTTCTCCGCTCGCCGGTCGACGTCATGCAGATGCAGATCGACCAGCTTGCCGACCTGCTCATCGATGCGGCCGACGACGTCGATGCGGCTCCGGCGATCAACCGTCGGTGACCAGAAGCGGGCAACTCTCGGCGATGACGTGCGGGGCGGGCCTCGGGAGCGTCACCCGGTCGTCGTCCGGGCCAGGGTCGATTCCTTCAGCCGGTGGTAGCGGCGGGTGAAGCGGCCGCCCGTCTGCGCCTCGCGGAGGTCGAAGCCGAAGGCCCGCTTGCTCACGGCGACGATCGGCGGGGCCTGCACACGCTTGAAGAAGCTCCCCTTGAACCGCTTCCAGCATCGCTCGAGGTCGTCGATGAACGCCGCCGCATCGGGGAAGAAATCGCCGACGACGAGGCTGCCCTCCGGCAGTCCGAGTGACCGCTCGAGCGAACCGGCCGCGAAGTCGGCGAGGATGTCCTCCGGGTCGCGCCTCAGCTCGATCCACTGCGAGAGGAGCCTGTCGTGGTACTCGAACAGGAACGGGTCGCCCCCTCCCCGCTCCGGATTTTGCAGCTCCGAGAGCTCGGCCGAGGGCTTCACCGCCAGGATGCCTTCTGGGATCGGGCCGCCGCCGGTCGCGTTGAGATGCCGCGCGAGCCGGTAGACCTGCGTCTTGTAGAGATCGGCGATCGGGGCCACCGCGCCGTTCACGTCGCCGTAGAGGGTGCAGTAGCCCTGGGCGACCTCCGTCTTGTTGCCGTTGTTGGTGAACACCACGCCGCAGCGTTCCCTCGCGCCGATCTGGGCAGCGAGGGCCGCCAAGAGACGGCTGCCTCGGTCCCGGGCCTGGATGTTCTCGTCCACGAGCCCCGCGACCGGCGAGCCCGTGAGCCCGGCGATCTGCCGACGCGTCGCCTCCACGGACTCCTCGATCGGCGCGACGAGGAAGCGGATGCCGAGGCCGGCCGCGAGCTCCGCGGCGAGCCTTTGGGTCGTGGCGGTGTTGTAGCGGCTCGGCATCGTGACACCGATCACGTTGTTCGGCCCGATCGCCTCGACCGCCAGCGCCGCGACGACGGCCGAGTCGATGCCGCCCGACAGGCCGACGAGGACCTTCGACGCCCCGACTCGCGAGAGCGTCGCCCGCAGGCCCGCGACCACCGCGGCGCGGACCTTGGCGATCTCGGCCGTTTCCGGCGGAAAGGCATCGGGCTCGACGGGCGTGGACTTCGTAACGGTCGCCTCGCGGAAGCCCGGTCCCTGCGCCACCTTGCGGCCGTCGACGTAGATCGGGCTGGCGCCGTCGAAGACGAACACGTTCTTGCCGTTGTCCTGCGCGCCGGTGCAGTTGGCGTAGTAGAACTCGCAGCCCCGGCTTTGAACTTCCAGGATGCGGTCGCGCTTCGCCTGCTTGCCGATGCCGAAGGGGGAGGCCGACAGGTCGAGGATGATCCCGGCCCCCTTGGCCCTGAGGACGTCGACCGGCTTGAAGGCGTAGTCGTCGTCCCACATGTCCTCGCAGAGGATCACGCCCACCTTCCTCGCGACACCCGCGATGACGAGTTCGAACGGCTCGAGCAGGTCGGAGGGCGGGACGCCGATCTCCTGCGCGAGCTTCAGGAGCGAGTAAAAGTGCCGCTCGTCGTCGAACTCCCGGTACTTCGGGAGGAGGGACTTCGGCGTGAAGCCCGGAAAGGCGCCGTTGCCCACGAGCATCCCGTCGGTGGCCACGAAGGCGGCGTTGTATTTGCGGGTGCGGCCGTCCTCCCCGCGGCCGCCGAGCGGCGGCACGCGTCCGAGCACGGGGAAGTGGTCTCCGAACACCGGCCGCACGCTGCCCCACACCGCGGCGGTGCGGCCGCGGGTGTGGGCGATGATCTCGTCGTTCATCGCCGACAGGTCGCGGAGGAAAGCGTCGTTTTCCCATTCGTCGCCGAGCAGGTAGCCGGGCAGGGCCATCTCGGGAAAGACGACGAGCGACGCCCGGCGATCGGCGGCCTCGTCGATGCCGCGGAGGATGCGGCGGAAGTTGGCCTCGGGGTCGCCCGGGATCACCTCCATCTGACAGACGACCACGGCCCCGTCGTCGGAGTTGTTCATGCGGTGTGTGCCGACGGTGCAGCTTCGTCGATCCCTTGCGACCCGGAATCGCGGCCGCCGATGACAGTTCGGTGACAATGTCCGTTTGACGGCTTTTCAGACGCGATTCTACATTCATTTGCATGAATCGCGAGCATTTTCGGGCTGTCGTGCCGCCGGCCCTGCTGTTGGCCGTCCTCCTCGCGGCGGCCGCGGGGTGTCGTCCCGCCGACCCCACGCGGGTGCGGCTGGTGTCGAGCCTGCCCCGAACGGGCAGCGCCAAGCAGCAGACCGACGCGCTCGTCCGCGGCATCCGGATGGCGATCGACGAGGCCGGCGGGAAGGCGGGGCCCTTCACGATCGACTACCTCGACCTCGACGACGCGACGGCCGCGGCGGGGCAGTGGACGAGCGAGGCGGAGGCCGCCAACGCGCGGAGGGCGCTCCAGGATCCCGACGTGGTCGCCTACATCGGCACCTACAACTCGGGGGCGGCGAAGGTGTCGATGCCGATCCTGAACCTCGGCGACCTGCTCATGATCTCGCCGGCGAACACCGCCGTGGGCCTGACGAAGCCGGGGCTCGGCGAGCCTGGGGAGCCGGAGGTCTACCGCCCCACGGGCCGGATCAACTACGTTCGGGTCGTGCCGGCCGACGACCTCCAGGGGCCGCTCGCCGCTGATTGGGCGAAGAAGCGTGGCGTGCAGCGGGTGTACATCCTGGACGACAACGAGGTCTACGGAAAAGGCCTCGCGGACCTCTTCGACGAGCGGTGCCGCGAGATCGGCATCGCCGTGCTCGGCCACGACTCGATCGATGCGAAGGCGCAGGAGTTCAAGTCGCTCATGGCGAGCATCAAGTCGAAGTCGCCCGATCTCGTCTACTTCGGCGGAACGACCCAGAGCAAGGGGGGCCAGCTCGCGAAGGACATGGCGAGCGCCGGCATCACGGCGATGCTGCTCGTGCCCGACGGCTGTCGGGAGCAGGTGTTCATCGAGTCGGCGGGGGCGGCGAACCTGGAGGGACGATGCTTCGTGACCTTCGGCGGGCTCCCGCCGGAAAAGCTCACGGGGAAGGGACGCGACTTCGTGGAACGCTACCGGAAGAGGTTCGGCGAGCCCCCCGAGGCGTATGCCGTCTACGGCTACGAGGCCGCGAGCGTCGTGCTCCGGGCGATCGGCGAGGTCGGCCGGAAGGACCGCCGTGCCATCACCGAAGCGGTCCGGTCGATACGCGACTTCGACGGGGCGCTCGGCCACTGGGGCTTCGACGCCAACGGCGACACGACGCTCGCCACGCTGACGGTGAGCGTCGTCCGCGGCGGCGAGTTCCGCTTCGAGGAGGTGCTCGGCGGGGAAGGGGGAGCCGCGGGAACCCCCTGACGGCCGATCGATGTTCGACACCGAATTTTTTCTGCAGCAGTGCTCGATCGGGCTCACCAACGGCGCCCTGATCGGGCTGGTCGCCCTCGGCTACACGATGGTCTACGGCATCATCGGGCTCATCAATTTC
>CAZPEM010000219.1:0-3839 GCA_964585575.1 uncultured Chitinophagaceae bacterium | reverse complement strand
GCGTTGTTCCCTAGGCTGGCCCGCGCGGCAGAGAAGCAGGATGTCGCGACGATCATGGCTGCCCTCGATCCCGACCTTCGACCGCTGCGGGAAGAGGCCGAGCGGGTCCTCAAGCAGGTGCGGCCGACGGAGGTGGTGATCACGAAGTGCGGTGTGGCCGTTGAGCCTGCCAAGAAGCCCCCCGAAGCCGTGGCGAATCTCATCGTGCGGGTGACTGGCAACGTGATCGACAAGGGAACGCCGGGCACAGTTCTCGCGGGCGTAAAGGTCCTGCTCCACAAGAAAGACGGAAAATGGCTCGTGAAGGATGCCGAGGGTGAGCAGGTCAGGCCGGGGCAGGGTAAGTGATGGCCATAGGTTGAAGGTGCTCAGCCAGCCACTCCCTCTCCGCTGCCAACGCCTCCGTCCGGCTCCTGAACGGCCCCAGCACCGGCCCGCCTGACGGTCCCATATCGGCCCACCAGTAGCCCTCGACATCTGGCTCAACATGGCTGGCCCGGGTGATTTGCAACTTCCCGATCTCGCCTAGGTCAAGCGCTTCGTCGTAGATGCACCGGACGCCACCATCACAGCCGACAACCAGTTCCATGTCGCCGGTCATACTCCCGCTCCCGTCTGCCCGCGCCTGAGAATGTTCCTGCGGGGACGATCCACGAGCAGGTCACCCACGGCCGCCTGAATCTGCTCGAAGTCCCGGGCGACCATTTGCCGGAGCCGATTCGAGTCCCTGAGCGTCTGCGGCTCGACCCCATTGATCGTCTGCTGGGCCTGTTCGACGAGGGCATCCAGTTCCGGACTGCTCCGAATGTTCAGCCGCCGGAACCGCTCGAAGAACTCCCGGAGGTTCTCGACGGCCGAATCCCTGAAGACCTTGGGCTGGCCGTCGTGAAGCCCGGTGAGTCTCTCGGCCAAATGCGAGACGAGCCGCTGGAGTTCCGTGGCGAAAGCCTGCTCGGCCAGTTCGACGGCACTCTCGAAGCGTTCACGGACCCGGGCTTGCTCCTGCTGATAGACCTCCGGGTGCAAGGCCATGAGGTAGTTCGGCGGCTCGATGGTCGGGTACGAGACTTCGAGGTCAAACAAGCCGTCGAGCGTGCTGGGGTAGTCGCTGGCGTTGAAGAGCGTGCCAAGGCGCCGCTGGGCTTCACTCTTGATCGCGTCGTACTGAGCACTGAGTTCTCTGGCGGCCTCTTGGAGCCTCTCGCGGTATGTCTGCATGGTGTTCGCGAACATGCCGAGCGAACTCTGCGGAAGGAGCCGAATGCCAGCCTCGGGGAACGGCAGCGTGACCGTTCGCCAGTAGGAAGAAGCCTCGGACCTGACGGCAGCCACGGCGCGGTAGGCGGGGTTCTTCGTGTCGAGGATCAGTTTCGAGGCCGAGAGCAGTTCCCGGTCAGCATGGAACGCTCGGGCCGCTGTCGTGCGCTGTTCTGGGGCGAGGGTCTTACGAACGCCCAGCCACGTGAAGGAAAGTTTTACGGCGGCCATCGTTGCGCGTAGCCTGTTGGCGGCGGAGCGTTCGAGTTGAGTTGTCGGGGTGTTGGTGGGTTGGGTTGTGGTCCGGCTCGTGGATCGCTGGCCGGTTGTGGGTTCGGTGGTGGTTGCTGTGGACATCGGTACGTGCGATCTCCGTGAAGGTTGGATGGAAGGCCCGGCCGCGAAGACTGGTGGCGGCTCAGGCTTGGAAAACCCCTTGGCTGGTGACGCTTTTGGGGCGCTAGGAAGCCCGATCAGCCACTGGGACGACCGTGGAGCCGCCTGCCACCATGAGCCGGGATAAGGGGGCAAAAATCCCGGATGAACGGCGGGCTTCTATCGAGCAGCGGGATGGGGCCGAGAGGGATGCCCCATAAACAGATAGAAGAAGAGAAGAGAGAGATATAGAAGAGAATGTACCGGTTCAGCATTGGTGCCGATGTTGGTCGACATGAGTGCTGAACTTGGTCGGCATGGGTGCGGATGTTGGGGTGTCGGCTCCCGGTTCCCAAATCGGCGATGTCGGGCGGGGTGATCTTTCAGAGCCACCAGACATCGCCCCCAACCCGCGCTGGATGCGACCAGCCGATAGTCGCCTTTTGGGGCCAAAATCGCTGCGTTTTCATCAAACAATCGGAGGGTGTGGCGGTTCTTGTCACCCACGGCTGTCAGGGGTGTATTTCCCCCCAGTGTTAGTCGCTAGCCCCTCTCCAGAACCGCTCCTGCAAGCACCCACCACCGTCGCGACGACCAACCGCGTTCGCTGAAGATCGCGGCCTGCGGATTCGTCCCTGTTCGTGCCCGATTCGTCACTTTTTGGGGATGGAGTGTCCGATTCTGCTGCGTTTGCCGCCTTGATTACTGGAGGTTCATGCGCGCATTGCGCACGCCGCGCCTCCGCCGGTTGGATCCCGACTGGCCCAATCAGCATGCCCAGTGATACACTCCCAAGAGGTATATCTCCCCAACCGCCCCGCAGGCGGCATCACATAGGTTCTGCGCCTTTCGACCGGCGCTCCCCTCGCGATTATGGTTTTCCGCACATCGCATTCGATGCGTCTCCTGGCCGAAGTCTTAACGCTGCAGGTTATTGGCCTGCTCACAACACCGTCGGCTGCCCTCGCTGGCGTCACGACGTACACGAGCACTTGGGAAGGGGGAGCGATCGCGCCCGGCGATACCGTTGTGCTCAACGATGGCGCCAGCGTCACGGGTTCCGTGATCACCAACGGCACGTTGCAGTTCAACCAGTCGGTTGGAACTCTCACGCTTGGGAATCCCAATAGCGTCAACATCGTCTCCGGCACCGGTTCGCTACTGCTCACCAATAGCGGCACGCTGAATGTGTTGGGTTCCGCATGGGACGGTTCGACTGTGTATTTGAACGCGATCAATCTCGACATGACGACATCCGTTTCTGCGGGATCGCTGCGGATCCTGAGCGGGACCGGCACCTTGTTCGTAGGCTACAGCGGGACAATCGGCGCGCTCACGGTCGCAGGTGGCAACGTTTCCAACTCCTTGGGAGTGCTTGGCTACAAAGCTGGCACGGCGGGCCGTGCCGCGGTCTCGAGCGGCACGTGGGCTAATGGCGGTGATCTCTTCATCGGCTATGACGGCACCGGCACCCTCAACGTCACTGGGGGCAGGGTGACCAGTCAAGGCGGCGCGCTCGGCACGAATGCGGGCGGCAGGGGCACGGCCACGATTTCGGGCGGTACGTGGGCGAATAGCGGTAATGTCTTAGTTGGGTGGGATGGCATCGGCACACTCTCCGTCACCGGCGGGGCTGTGACCGGATCCAATGGCTATGTCGGCTATTCGGCTGGCAGTTCGGGCACGGCGACGGTCTCGAGCGGCTCGTGGGCAAGCAGCGGCGTTCTCTTCGTCGGGCGCAGCGGCGCCGGCACGCTCGACGTGTCGGGCGGAAGCGTCTCCAACTCGTGGGGCTATCTGGGCTACAACGCGGGAAGCCGCGGTACCGCCACCGTTTCGAGTGGCACGTGGGTCAACAGCGAGGAATTGTATGTGGGCTTCTCCGGCACCGGCACGCTCAACATGTCGGGCGGAAGCGTCACGAACACCATTGGGTACCTGGGCTATATGGCCGGCAGCAGGGGCACGGCGACCGTGGCGAGCGGCACGTGGGCGAATGTCAACAATCTGTTCGTCGGGTACAGCGGCACCGGCACGCTCAACATGTCGGGCGGAAGCGTCACGAACACCATTGGGTACCTGGGCTATATGGCCGGCAGCAGGGGCACGGCGACCGTGGCGAGCGGCACGTGGGCGAATGTCAACAATCTGTTCGTCGGGTACAGCGGCACCGGCACGCTCAACATGTCGGGCGGAAGCGTCACGAA
>CAZPEM010000218.1:0-3840 GCA_964585575.1 uncultured Chitinophagaceae bacterium | reverse complement strand
GCCTCCTCGTAGCCGGTCGTGCCGTTGATCTGCCCCGCCAGGAAGAGCCCTGCGACCGCCTTCGATTCGAGGGTGACATGGAGCTGATCGGGCGGACAGTAGTCGTATTCGACCGCGTAGCCGTATCGCATGATCCGCGCCGCGGCGAGTCCCGGCACGAGACGGATCATGGCATCCTGCACGTCGCGGGGCAGGCTCGTCGAGATGCCGTTGACGTAGATCTCCCGGGTCTGCCTTCCCTCCGGCTCGAGAAAGAGCTGGTGGTGCTCGCGGTCGGCGAACCGCACGACCTTGTCCTCGATGCTCGGGCAGTACCGCGGGCCGGTCGATTCGATCTGACCGGAGTACATCGGCGCCCGGTGGAGGTTCGCGCGGATGAGGTCGTGGATCGCGGGCGTCGTCCGCGTGATCCAGCAGGCCATCTGCTCCTGCTCGATCCGGTCGGTGAGGAACGAGAACGGCTGCGGGTCGGCGTCGCCCGGCTGCTCGTCGAGCAGCGTGAAATCGATGCCGGAAGCCGACAGACGGCAGGGGGTGCCGGTCTTGAAGCGGTCGATGCGGAAGCCGAGGGAGGCGAGCGAACGGCTCACGCCCGAGGTCGTCCCCTCCCCCGCCCTTCCGCCGGGCGTCTTCGCCTCGCCGACGTGCATCACCGCCTGGAGGAACGTGCCGGTCGTGAGCACGACCGCACCGGCGCGATACTCGGCGTCCCCCCGCACTCGCACGCCCGTGATCCGATGGCGAAGGTTTGGCGGCCCGCCGTGCGAGCCGGCAAGCGGTTCGGTGATCAACTCCTCGACCGTCTCCTGACGGAGATCGAGCCCCTCGGTCTCCTCGACGAGCCGCTTCACCTCCATCTGGTAGAGCTTCTTGTCGGCCTGCGCCCGCGGCCCGTGCATCGCCGGGCCCTTCGACCGGTTGAGCACGCGAAACTGGATGCCGGTCGCGTCGATCGCCCGGCCCATCACGCCGCCGAGGGCGTCGACCTCCCGAACGAGCTGCGCCTTCCCCACCCCGCCGATCGCAGGATTGCAGCTCATCTGGCCGACGGTGTCGAGATTCGACGTGAGCAGCGCCGTCCGAGCCCCGAGCCTGGCTGCGGCGCAGGCCGCCTCGACGCCGGCATGTCCGGCGCCGATCACGATCACGTCGTAGTCGTACCGGCTCGTCACGCCGCGATTGTACCAACCGCTCGCACCGACCGCTCACCCGCGGCGTGGATCGAAGTTGGCCGGCGTGTCGCGGCTGGCGAGCCAGGAACGCCAGGCGACGGTGTCCCACTGGAAGTCGACGCCCGCGAGGGCGACGAGCGCCGCATGAACCGATGGATTCCGCACGGTAACGATGCGGGTCTGCTTGTTGCCGCCGAGCGACAGGCCGCCGCCAGCGGGCGTGAACGTGGCCGTCGTCGAGCCCTCGGGAGAGCCGTCGGAAATGACGACCTTGTGACGCGTCTCGAGCGCGGCGATGAGCGCGGCGACCGCGGAGGCTTCGCCCAGCCTGCCCAGCAGTTCCGCGGCCCGGTTCACCCTCGCGTTGTCGGCGTCGCCGAGGGCCGCGACGGCCGTCGGCACGACCTGGCTCGCATGGCGGGCGGCAAGCTCCCCCGCCGCCTCGAGCCTCGTCTCCGGATCGGCGTGGTCGATCGCCGTGACGACGAGGCCGCGGACGGCGTCGGCGGAGCCGATTCGGCCGAGCGCCTCGAGATACCAGACCCGCACCGCCTGCACGGGCTCCCGCGCAAGCTCCGCCACGACCGCCGGCACGGCGTGCGGATCGACCAGCTCGCGAATCGCCTCCGTCGCGGCGGCCGACAACGCCGGGTCCTCCACCTGGCTTCGAAGCCGGCGGAGCTTCCCGGCCCACTCCTTCTGGGCCCTCGTCGCCCGCTCCGAACGCTCGAGCAGTTCGATCTCCTGCGGCGTCCTCCATGCCCCGGAGTGACGGATGTAGCCGCGGGCGGTCATGACCGACGCAGGGCTCGGCGGCTCCTCTGCCCGCACGTCGGCGCCGATGAACAAGGCGGCGATCAAAGCCTGCGCGGCGGCTGGGAGCGATCGAACGGTCGATCGAACGGTCATGATGTCACACTCGCGACGGCGGGTCGGATCGAGGCGGGGCCGGGACGCTACCATCATACGGTCGGCTGTGGTACACCAACCGACCATGAGGCCCTTCTGGCGTTCTGTCGCGGTCGTAGGCACCGGTCTGATCGGTGGTTCGATCGGCCGCTGCCTGCTCTCCCGGGGCCTCGCCGGCCGGGTCGTCGGCATCGGCCGCAGCGAGGCGACCCTCCGCGAGGCGAGAAAGCTCGGGGCCGTCACCGACACCTCGCTCGACGTCGCCGCCGGCGTCGCCGACGCCGACCTCGTCGTCGTGGCCACCGGCGTGGGCTCGATCCCCGCGGTCCTCGAAGCGGTCGATGCCGCGGCGAGGCCCGGCACGCTCCTGACCGACGCCGGCAGCACGAAGGCGAGGATCGCGGCGGCGTGGGCCCGCAGGAAGCGGCGACGGGCCCGCTTCGTGCCTGCCCACCCGATCGCCGGCAGCCACCGCCGCGGCCCGGCGGCCGCCGACGAGCGGCTCTTCGAAGGCCGGATCACCGTGCTCGCACCGGTGCCCTCGACCCCCAAGGCCGATGTCGAGGCGGTCGGCGCGTTCTGGGCCTCGCTCGGCTCGACGGTGTACGTCACGACGCCGAAGGAGCACGACCGCATCCTCGCGACGACGAGTCACGCGCCCCACGTGCTGGCCGCGGCGATCGCCGCGACCACGAAGGGAGAGCAACGGCGGTTCACGGCGGGCGGCTGGCGCGACACGACACGGATCGCGTCGGGCGACCCCGAGCTGTGGGCCGACATCCTCCTCGACAACGCCGGCAACGTCGGCTCGTCGCTCGCCCGGGTCGCCAAGTACACGGAACGGTTGCTCGCGGCGATCGAGACGAGGAACCGCCGGCAGCTCGTCGCGCTGCTCGAGAAAGGCAAGGAAGCCCGGGATGCTGTGGGAACAAGGGATGCTGTGGGAAATTGACGTTCGGTTCCGGCTCGACTCCTCGGACCATGCCGCACGAGCGGTCGTGGCCGCGGCCCGTTCGCTCGGCATCGATGGCTGCACGCGGGCGAGCACCGGCGTGGGCTGGCTCGTCGAGGGGCCGATCGCGGAGCACGATGCCACGCGGATCGCCGAACAGCTGCTCCGCGACCCGGTCACGGAGGAGTGCCGGGTCGGGCCGGTGGGAGAGGCGAGGCTCTGCGAGGGCCCGGCCGGGCTGCCGGTGCTCCTTCATGTCCTCCCTCGGGCGGGCGTGACCGATCCCGCCGCGGAAAGCGCCCGCGAAGCGATGCACCTCCTGGGACTTGCGCCGACGGCCGTCCGTTCGCTGCGAAAATACTGGCTGCCGCCGCTCGCGAAGGAAATGATCGATCGGCTTGCCTGGAAGCTGCTCGCAAGCGACGCCGTTCACGACGTCGTCGTGGGGCCTCTTGCCATCACGCGGCTTTCCGGTGGCCGCCCATGGACCTTCGCCCGCGAGGCGATCCCGCTCGAAGGGCTCGACGACCGGCAACTGGCGGCCTTGAGCCGCGACCGCTGCCTCGCCCTGACCGTCGCGGAGCTTTCGGCGATCCGCGACCACTACCGCCGGCTCGGTCGCGATCCCTTCGAGATCGAACTGGAGACGATCGCGCAGACGTGGAGCGAGCACTGCTGCCACAAGACGCTCTCCGCGACGGTGGACCACGACGGCCCCCGCGGCCGGGTGCGGTTCGGCCACCTGCTCAAGGAGACGGTCTTCGCGGCCACGCAGGAAATCCGCCGCCGGCTCGGCGACGGCGACTG
>CAZPEM010000217.1:0-3841 GCA_964585575.1 uncultured Chitinophagaceae bacterium | reverse complement strand
GCCTCGTGGTCGTCGAACGGGCGACCTGGTTGTCACCGAAGGCGAGCCGTCCGCTCGAACCGCCGCCGCCCGACCTTCCGCCGTGAGGGTGATCGAGTCAACGATCCAGTGGACGGGGCCGGAATCGAACCGGCGACACACGGATTTTCAGTCCGTTGCTCTACCAACTGAGCTACCCGTCCGGCCACGGCGATCAGGATCGCCGCTTCCGATGCTTTCGTATGGGGAAACGGGCCGGTTGTCAACGAGAATCGGATGTTTTCCGCGGGAATTCAGGTTTTCGATGGTCCGTCGCCGCCGACGGCGGCCGCGAGGCCGAGCAGGACGGCCGTTCCAAAAAACACGACGGTGGACGCCGACCAGAAGTCGAGGAACCCGAGGCCGAGTTCGTTCCAGGATTCACCGAACATCGATTGGAGAAGCGAGACGGCGAGCCCGAACAGAAATCCGACGCCGGCCGCCCGCGCCAGAACGCGGCCGATCATCTCCGCATGCCGTCCGAGCGTTGCCGCAACCGCCCCGACCGACCGTCGCAGCGACTCGACGATACGCCCCGAGCCCGAGGCCGGTGGCCGCACGAGCCCCTCGAGCGACTCGAACAACGGCAGTTCGGTCTCCTGGGCGGCCTGTTGCCATGCAGGCGTTGATTGCGAGGTGCCGAAGCTCGACTCGCCATGCGACCGGCCGTCTTCGAAACCGTCTTCGACCGCTCCCTCGCCAGAGCCCCGGCTCGGTGAACCGCGATCGGCACCGGAATCAGAGCGGTTCGTCACCGCCGCTTTCGGCGCGGAACTCCGGCCAGCCCGCGGTCTTCGAGCGGCAGGTCGCAGCATCGCCACCGGCTCTGCGGGCGTCCACGGCCGCAGCATTTCCACGACGGCATTGGCGGAGGGCACCCGCCGCCGAGGATCCTTTTCCATCATCTCCGCGATCAACCGTTCGAATTCGACGGTGATCTGCGGGGCGACCGCGCGGGCGGGCGTCGGCTCTTCCGACAGGTGACGCTTTGCCTTCTCCTGCCGCGTGCCGCCTGGAAAGGGGACGCGGCCGGCCACGGCGAAGTAGAGCGTGCAGCCGAGCGAGTAGATGTCGGCCGATGGATTCAGCTGGCCGGGATGCCGAATCTGCTCCGGGGCCGTGTAGTCGATCGTGCCGATCACCCGCTTTCCTCCGACGTCGTCGGCTCCGTCGAGCAGGGACCCAGCCAGCCCGAGATCCGACACCTTCACCCGGCCGTCTTCCCGCACGAGGATGTTGCCGGGCTTGACGTCGCGATGCACGACACCTGCCGCGTGGGCGTACGCGAGGCCGCGGGCCGCCTGCGCGATCACCGAGGCGGCTATCACCTGGTCGAGCACGCCATGCCTCGTGACCTGGCGACGCAGGTCGAGGCCCGGCACGATCTCCGTGACGAGGAAGTGCACCTTCCCGTCGTAGCCGGCGTCGAGGGCCCGCACGAGATTTTCGTGATCGAGCTGGCCGAGCACCTCGATCTCGCGGCGAAACGCCGCCTCCGTCTCCGGCGTCGACTTCGCCCGCGGCAGCACCTTCACGGCGACGAAGCGGCCCATCATCCGGTGCCTGGCCTTGAAGACCTGCCCCATCCCCCCCTGCCCCAGCTGGTCCACGATCACGTACTGCCCGAGCGTGAGCTTGCTGCGGCCGAGGAGCAGTTGCTCCACCTGGAAGCGGGTGAGCTTCTCCTGCTCGACGAGCACGTCGCCGGTCGACGCGTCGATCACCGCATCGCTCGTGGCCGCCGCGCCGAGCCGCTCGCGGGCGATCGCTTCCGCACGATCGAGGTCGGGCGGAGGGAGCAGGCCGCTTGCGATGGCGGTATCGCGGAAGCGGCGGCGGCCGCGTGCCGATGGTGAACCGGTGGAGTGCGACGACATCAAAAGTGTCTCCACGTCTCGGCGGCAGCCCGCCGGAGACGCCAGTCTACCCTCGCGGCTCGGGAATCGCGGCGATGAGCGGGGCGAACCGCGGCCGCCACGCCTCCGGAAACTCCGCCGCGATCCGGCAGGGGCGACCGGTGGCGGGATGGTCGAAGGCGATCTCACGGGCATGGAGCGCGATCCCCGTCGGAAACGGCAGTCTCGCACCGTACATTCGGTCGCCCACGATCGGACAGCCATGGGCGGCACACTGCGCGCGGAGCTGGTGCCGCCGACCGGTCAGCGGCCGAAGCTCCACGATCGAGACCTCGCCGAATCGCCTGAGAACCCTCGCCCGCAACTCCGACGGGCTTCCCCGCCCCTCGCCATCGTCGTCCGCGTCTGCCGGCCGAGCGGCCGAAGCCTGCGGCCGGCCCCGCCCCTGCCGTCGATCGCGGTCGTTGCCAGGCCGCTCGACCACGTCCCGCCAGGTCGCCCACTGGCCGACCGGCGAGGGAAACCGCCCCTCGACGACCGCGTGGTAGGTCTTTTCGATCGACCGTTCCCTGAACTGCGCAGCGAGCGAGGCGGCGGCGGCACGGGTCTTGGCGAGCACGACGACGCCGCTGACCGGCTTGTCGAGCCGGCTGACGACACCAAGGAACGTCTCGCCTGCCGAACGTGCTGCGTATGCGTCCGCTCCGGTCTTCGGCGGCTCTTTTGTGCGAGACCTGCGTTGCAACGTCCTTCGAACGAGCGTGAAAATGCTCTCCTCCCCCGCCGGCACGTTCGCCGTCGCGATGCCGGCGGGCTTGGCGACGGCAATGAGAGAATCGTCTTCGTGGAGTATCGTGAGGGAAGCCATCATGCCAACGTCGCCTCGCACCATCGTTCTTGCAAGTCGGTCGCCGAGAAGGCGGGCGCTGGCCGAGTCGGAGGGCTGGATCGTACGGGTCGTCGAGCCGCCGGAAGAGGCCGAGACCGCGGAGGGCCTGATCAGGCCGGGGGAGTCGCTCGGCGACTACGTCGTCCGGCTCGCCTGGGCGAAGGCCCGGTCGGTGGCGGCCGAAGTGCCGGAGGGGCTGCTCGTCGCCTGCGACACGGTGAGCGAGGTGGCCGGCGAGATCCTCGGAAAGCCCGCCGACGAGGCCGACGCCAGACGGATGCTCGAACGGCTCTCCGGCAGGCGGCACAGGGTCATGACCGGACTCTGCGTCTGGCCGAGGCCCGAGGGGGAGCCGGTGTTCGCGGCCGCCGAGAGCGAACTCGAAATGGAACCGCTCTCCCGCGACCTGATCGACGGCTACCTCGCCAGCGGCCTGTGGCGGGGAAAGGCGGGGGCGTGCGGCTACCAGGACGAGGCGATCCCGCTGCGGCTACGGGCCGGCAGCGGCTCGAACGTCGTCGGCCTGCCGCTCGAGACGCTCCGCGAGATTTTTAAGCGACTTTGAAAAACAAGCCACCCCGAAAAACAAGCCACCCCGCGTCGCAGGCCTTGCGGCCGCAACGCGGGGTGGCGTTGTAAAAAATCCGGCGATACCTACTCTCGCGCTTTGGGCACTACCATCGGCTCTGGAAGCTTAACTACCGTGTTCGGGATGGGAACGGGTGTGACCTTCCAGATATGTTCACCGGAAATGTTGCAGAAGCTCTTCGCAATGCTATCCCCGATCGCATGGATGCGATCGAGCGACAGGCTGTTTGGGCCCGATCGCATGGATGCGATCGAGCAACAGGCGCGAAGCGGAGCTTCGCAGTTCTCGTCCGCCCACGAGGGGCGGACGAGAACCATCGATGTTGTGGTAATTGGCAGCGGCTTTCGCCGCGCGAGTTGCTGGCTCGCAGCTGTTTGCCGCGAGAGCACTTGATACGAGTGGTCAAGCTTTCGTCCGTTAGTACCGGTTGGCTCAGTGCATTGCTGCACGTACACGTCCGGCCTATCAACCTGGTCGTCTTCCAGGGGA
>CAZPEM010000216.1:0-3880 GCA_964585575.1 uncultured Chitinophagaceae bacterium | reverse complement strand
GACATGGCGAAGGCGGCCACGGCGGAGAACGTGGCGCGGCTCGAGGCTTTGCGGGCCACGATGCAGCCCACCGTGGAGCTTGCCGTCTCGTCGTGGGCGCTTGCGGCGTATCGGGGGCAGGCCTTTGCCGAGGGCACGCGGCTTTTCATGGTGAATGTCGATCATGAGATCGTGCGGCAGGCGATGCCGGCTGTGCTCTCGGCCCGCGCGGTCGGGAAGTCGCTTCTGCGGAAACTGGCCTGCGCGATCGATCGGCCGAAGGTGCGCGCGATGTCGCGACGGGCTCTTGCGACCGCGGGCCGGGTCGGGGCGATTTCGCCGGCCGACGTTACACAGCTCAACCGGCTCGGCGGCCGGTCGGATGTCGGCTACCTGCCGCCACTCATGCGGCCGCGGATGCTCGACCGCTCGGGGGCCGTGCCCGGCAGCGTGCTCGTCACGACGAACTTTTCGTATTCGCCGAATGTCGAGAGCCTCTCGTGGTTTCTGCGGGAGGTGTGGCCGCGGGTGAGCGGCGCCGCGCGGCTCACAGTCGCGGGGCTCGACGAAGGGGGGCAGTTGGCGGCGCTCTGCCAACTCCATGAGCGGGTGAACTATGTCGGGTGGCTCGATCCGGCCAGGCTCGACGACGCCTTCGCCAAGACCGCCCTCGCCGTGAACCCGACCCGCTCGGGCAGCGGCTTCCAGGTGAAGCTCCTCGACGCGATCGCAAGGGGAGTGCCCATCGTTTCGACCGCGTGGAGCAACAAGCTCGGCCCCGCGATCCCCAGTAGCGACGACCCAGCGGAGCTCGCCGGGCTCATCACCGAGCGGCTGGACCCCGGCCGCACGACGGCGTTCGATTACGCGGCGTTCTACCGCGAGGCATGTGCTGCGTGGGAGCGTTTTCTTTTTGCGTGATACGAGGGCGGGGGTCAACTCCCCTCTCGGCTCGCGCGTCGGGCTTCCGGGCTTTTCATCCCACGCCTGCGGGAAGACTTGCGCTTCGAGGCTGGCTTGCCAAGCCTTGCGTCGAGTTTGGCGAGCACCGCAAGTCCTCGCTTGGCCGACGCTTTGGCAGCCCGCAGCCGAAAGCGGGTTTCCGTGTCGAACTCGGCGAGGCTTGTCGTCGAAAACTCCTCCATCAGCTTGTTGAGGCTGATCCCCCGATGTTTCGCCAACTGCCGCAGGCGGGCCGCCGTGTCGTCCGGAATGCGAATCGTGAGTGTCGTCATCGTCGTCTCCTCAGGGTCTTCAGGAATGCCGCCGGCGTCAAAACACCAATCTCGGGAAATATGAGCTCCCCCGACCGCAGGTCGCGCACGTTGTTTGTCACGATCGCTAACGCTCCGCCCGCGACGGCGAGTTCCACAAGGTGGTTGTCGGACTCGTCCCGCAGATTCGGTCGCCAGCGGAATGTGATTCGCACCCATGTGCATGTGCCCAAAAACGCATCGATCAACTCGTCTCGTTCTTTTGGTGAAAGCGGGCAGCGGGAGTTCACCGACGGCCGGGCAACGAGGCTTTCGTACTCGTGGAAGACCGCGTTGCCGATGAGGGGCTCGGCAAGCCCCGCGAGACAGCAGCGAAGAACGTCACGATTGGCACCAGTCGCGCTTGTCAGAGCTGCCACGATCACATTCGTATCAACGATGATACGCGGAATGTCCATTCGCTTATGCTAGCATATATGCTGTCATCAATAAAAGCTGGGGTTCTGTAAGCAGACCCGTGCCGTAACCATCAGTTGACAGAGATCAAGAAAACGCCGTCGCCGAACTACTCCGGGAAAGCCAGGCGTAACCCCAGCGCGAGACCGCTGGTGAGAGTCAACTCCCCTCTCGGCTCGCGCCTCGGGCTTCCGGGATGCGGGGGCGGGCTGATGATTCCCGCGGGTGGTATGCTCCCGGGATGAAGGTGATTCACGTCGTTGCGGGATTGCAGCCGGGGGCGGCGGGGCTGGCGGAGGTGGTGCCTCGGCTGGCTCGCGAGATCGTGCGGCTCGGGCACGAGGCGACGATCGCGACCGTGGCCTCGCCCGGCGACAGGCTCGCGGCGGCGGCCGACGAGGCGGAGGCGGCGGGGGTGAGGATCGTGCGGTTTGGTCCGTCGGTGCCTCACGCGGCGTATGCGTCGTGGGAGATGGCGGTCGGGATGAAGCGGCTCACGCGGTTCGTCGAGTCGGCGGATCTCGTGCATGTGCATTCGAACTGGACGTTTCCCGTGTGGTGGGGCTGCCAGACCGCCCGCAACGCCGGGAAGCCGTTCGTGATGTCGCCGCACGGCTGCCTTGATCCCGTGAGGCTAGCGCACTCGGCCTGGAAGAAGCGGCTCGTCGGGCCGCTCGACCGGCGGTGTTTGCGGCACGCGGCCGCGATCCATGCGACGAGCGAGGCTGAACGCGGCTGGATCAGGGAGTTCCTCGGCGAACCGCCGGGAGGGCCGCGGATCGAGGTGATCCCGAATGGGGTCGATCTGCCGGGCGGGGCCGCTCGGGAAGGTCGCCCTGCGACGCGGGATGACCGCGTGCGGCGGATGCTCTCTCTCGGGAGGCTCCATCCGCTCAAGGGGCTCGACCTGCTCGTGGAGGCGTGGGGCCGGCTTGCCGGCGGGCAGGCTCGCGGCTGGGGCCACGGCTGGGAACTTGTGATCGCGGGGCCGGATGAGCAGGGAACGCGGGCTCGATTGGAAACGCTTGCCAGGAGCCTTTCGATCCCGGTGGTCGTCGGGCCCGGGGGCGCGGCGGAGGCTGGGCGAATCGTGTTTGCCGGGCCGCTCTACGGCGACGACAAGGCACGGCTGCTTTCGCAGGCTGATCTCGTCGTGTTGCCCAGCCGCAGCGAGAACTTCGGGATCGTGGTCGTGGAGGCGCTTTCGGCGGGAATTCCGGTCGTGACCACGACGGCGACGCCGTGGGGGGAGATCGATGGCACATGCGGCTGGTGTGTCGAGCCTGCGGCGGAGCCGCTCGCCGGTGCGATTGCGGCCGCGATGGGGCTTACGGATGCCGAGCGGGCCGAGCGGGGAGCCAGAGGCCGGAAGCTCGTCGAGGAGAAGTACACGTGGACGAGCGTCGGACGGCAGATGGAGAGGCTGTACGCATCGCTTTTGCCTCGGCCACAATACCCATCCTCGCTTGACCCCCGGAAACATCCTGCATGACTCGTAAAGGCATCATCCTCGCTGGCGGCAGCGGCACGCGGCTTCACCCGGCGACGCTCGCCGTCTCGAAGCAGCTCCTTCCGGTGTATGACAAGCCGATGATCTATTACCCGCTCTCGGCGCTCATGCTCGCGAGGGTGCGGGAGGTGCTCGTCATCTCGACACCGCAGGACACGCCGCGGTTTCGGGAGCTTTTGGGCGACGGCGGCCAGTGGGGCATGCGGATCGAGTATGCCGTGCAGCCGAAGCCCGAGGGGCTCGCGCAGGCGTTCATCATCGGGGCCGACTTCGTGGGCGGCGGGCCGTCGGTGCTCGTGCTCGGCGACAACATCTTTTACGGGCACGATCTCGGGAAGCGGCTCGAGGCGGCAAGCGGCCACGCGCGGGGGGCGACCGTGTTTGCCTATCCCGTCGCCGATCCCGAGCGGTATGGCGTGGTCGAGTTCGACGCGGCGGGCAAGGCCGTCTCGATCGAGGAAAAGCCGAAGGCGCCGCGGAGCCGGTATGCCGTGACGGGGCTTTACTTCTATGACGAGCAGGTCGTGGAGGTCGCCCGGTCGATTCGGCCCTCGGCCCGGGGCGAGCTCGAGATCACCGACGTCAACCGCGTCTACTTGGAGCGGGGCGAGCTGAACGTGCAGCTCATGGGCCGCGGCGACGCCTGGCTCGACACCGGAACCCACGACAGCCTGATCGAGGCGGGGCAGTTCATCCAGTCGCTCGAGAAGCGGCAGGGGCT
>CAZPEM010000215.1:0-3896 GCA_964585575.1 uncultured Chitinophagaceae bacterium | reverse complement strand
TCATGGCGTCGCGCAACTGCTCCGGCAGTTCGCGATAGCGGCGCACATTGCCGGCATCGAGCGACCACCGCAGCAGGCTCTGAACGTCGGGGACGTCCACGGTGAGGCCGATGGCGGCGCCGAGTAGTTCTCGCCAGAGCGTATCGGCACCGAGGCAGCCGCTCTTTGCAGCCACGGGACGCCGGCTGCCGAGGTATTCGATGGCGGCATCGGCCAGCCAATCGTGCTGCACGAGCTGTGGATCGATCGAGTCGGCAGCGAACTGCTGCTGCACGAGGCTCCAGCGGTCGATCGAGAAGAGCCGCTGCCGATGGAGCCGGGCGAAGATGTCTCGGCTGATCTCCGCATCCGGGAGGTTCGTGACGATCACTTTCACGACCCGGGAGAGTTCGGGCGGTGGTGCCTCACGCAGGGCCAGCCTCATGGCCAGCGGCGAATCGCACTGCCGGATGAGGTAGCCGGCCTCGCCGTCGGTATGAACGGCCTCGCCGATCCACCGGCTGGGTGCGCGGATGCCGATCGGCCGCTCGACCTGCTTCTTGCGGCCGAGCGCATTCACTTCCGCCTTGATCTGGTTGAACGAGAGCGCGGCGGCCATCACTTCCCCTTCGGCTTCCAGCTGATCGACACCTCGATCTCCGCCGTCGGGTGGTTCTTGCGGATTTCGGCGATCCGATCCGTTGCCCGCTCCGGTGAGAGCCGCTCCTCCCGACCTTCGGCCGGAACCTTCGCAGGGGTGGGGCCGGGACCGGGGATCGGCTGTGGAACCGGCTCCGGTCGTGGTTCTGGCCGTACGACTGGTTGCTGCGGCACGACGACATCGAGCAGCCGCCGATAGGCCGTGGAGATCACATCGTTCAGTGACGTGAGCCCGACGTGCGAATCATGCGTGAGAGCCTGTCGCACGTCGTCGAGAATCGGAGCCGCGCGGTTCTTCACATCGTCTGCAAGACCCGCTACGCGATCGGCGAGTCCCCAGAACTCTCCGTCGAGGCTGCGAACCCATGACGCGCCGCCTTTGACACACTCCCCAACCGCCTTCTCTGTTGTGGGAATCACCGCCCGGGCCAACGCTCCGACAACGCCTCGCTCATCCGTCTGGACGATCGAATCGAGGAGCGCCCGGGTCGCGTCGGCCGTCTGCAGCCGATCGGCTGCAGCGTGGGCTACACCGAGGCCGGCCAGTCGTTGCCGGAGAAGGTCTGTGTATTGCCGGACACCCGCTGCATTGGCGGCGGCGATCTCCTTGATCTTCGAGCCGAGCACTGCGGCGTTCGCGGCCGTGCAGAGTTGGGATACCGCCACACCGAACAGGCTTCCTGCTCTCGGCACGGCCTTCGCCCAGTCGGCCTCATCAGGTGGTGCCTCCTGCACGAGCACGCAGGCGTTGTCCAGCCGTGTCAGCGAGCCCTCGATGGGGCCGCCCTGAATCGTGAACGACATTCCGCTCTGGGCCGCATAGACGAGGATGATGAGATTCTCGGCCTCGCGCGTGAGCCCCATCTTCTTGGGCTGGTTGATCCAGTCCCGCAGCTTCTCGACCGTGAGCGGGCCACCGTCTGCGCCACGACGAGGTGTGAAATGACTGATCCAGTGGCGGCCAATCACGAAGTGCGTGCCGTCGTGAGGCATATCGCCGATGAGCAGGGGGTTTGCGACCTGCTCCAGCAACCGCCGGTCTTCTCGCTCGACAGCGGCCCGCCCATCGGCAGCCTGCGCGGCTTCTGTGGCTTTCTTCAGGACGGTGGTGAGCTTGTTCGTGGTGAGCGACGTGCCAAACTCGGGTGCGGCGGGATACTCCCACGCGAGCGCCTGCCCAATCAGGTTTTCGAGGGCACCGGCCAGAGTTGCCATCGCCGGCGGACGCAGCGACAGCCCCGGCGAAAGCGACTGGAACCGGTCGGCGATGTCCAGTTCCATCGACTGGTCGAGGACACCAGCAGCGGCAGCCGTTTCGATGCCATAGGCCGTGTTGACCGCAGCAGTGACCTGCCCGTGGAGCGTGTTCCGCTGGTTCTCAAGGATCAGCCGCGCGGCCTGTCGACCCGCTGGCGACAGGTGAGCCGCGTACTGGTCGAACCGATCGCCGCCGAGGATGTGTTCGAGGATCGCCAGTCGGCCGAGGTCGTCGAGCGTGCGCTGCGAGAAGAACGCCGGCACCCACACGACCGTCTTGGTGGCTCCGCGGCTGGTCCGAAAGTTGTCGAGCGTCGTGAGGTCGTCCCGCGGCGTGAAGTTCTCGCGGTCGAAGGGGAAGTCGATGACGAGCTTCCAGTCGTCGGAGCCGTTGGCGAGCTGGTCCATGCTCATTTCACGGACATTGGCGAACAGAAGCCCGGCCTTCCGCTTGATGCCGCGCCACTCGAAGGTGTGCTCGTGCTCGAAGAACCCCGTCTCTTCGAGGCCGAGAGCCTCTTGGAAGACGATCTTGCGGATCATCTTCACCCGGTTGCCGTAGCTGTCTTGGGTCTGGGCACGCCTGATGATGTCGTCCGTATCGACGTCGGAGAGCTGGATCGATACAGACGGGTTGCCGGGGTCACCGGAGAGTTGGATTTCGCCGACGGCCGCTGCCCAGTCGCGGAGGACACCAGCGACAATCTGCACCTCCCGGCCGGCGATCGGGGCGGCGATCGTGCCGTGGTTGAGGGCGGCGAGCCGCTCGGCGGTCATTCCCCGCAGACTCTCGACGTTGGGCACGAGGGCCGCCAACAGCAGGGTCTTGAGCAGCCGATCGTGGGCCTCGAACCGCTGGCGCACTGGGTCGGTGGTGGGCAACGCCTTGATCTCTTCGAGCCGACGGCTGTGCTGCCGCTCCAGCATCGGAATCAGCTTCGTGTGATAGAGCTTCTCGGCGTTCTCGAAGTGGGTGATGACGTCGGTGTCGGTGACCGTATCGCCGTGGATGAGCACGTCGAACAGGTCGCCCACGGGAACGAGGTCGGTCACCTTGAGCGTGTCTCGGTGGTCGACGAGGAGTTGGCTCAACACCTTGAGGGCGGTGCGATCCCGTTGCAGCACGCTCGACACGGCCACGAGGGTCTTGATCAGCGCCGGCGTGAAGGGGAAGACCTGCCGGAACATCGCGTCGTCCCAGTCGCTCGTGAGAAGCGTCTGTTTGACGGACGCCCGCACGGCCGCAGTTCGCTGGAATGCCGCATCGATCTCGGCCCGCGCAGCGTCACTCTTGGGCTTGAGGAGTCGCCGCTCGGTGATCACAGGGAGGTTCCGGTCCTCCAGCGTGATGATGCCGAAGCGATCCTGATTCCACTGAACGAAGTCGCCGTAGTTGATCTTCTCCGCCCCGGGCACTTCGCCGACGAGTTGCTTCAGGTCACGCTGCCGGGCGATGAAACTGATGATGGGGACTGGCCGGTCGGCATTCTGTGCCTCAACGAGCTTGGCGAGCTTGGCCGTCTCGACCTGCAGGAAGCTGTGGTCGGAGGCGTGAGCGGCCAACCAGAGCATCAACTCGTCAAGAAACAGCACAAGGCCGTCGTACCCGAGTGACTTCGCGTGCTGCGAGAGAATAGAAAGCCCCTCGTCGATGCCCACGTACTCAGATAGCACGTGTACCGATGCTTTGTAGTGCTGCCGAAGGCTGTCAACGAGTAACTTGTGCTCGTCGGTATCAGGGGCCGCCCTGAAGGCTGCTTCGAACAGTGCGGGCGTCCATTCCGCGTCAACGTCTCCCCAACCACCCGCGTTGCCTCCGGACAGATTCAGACCACGAAAAAATGCCTCGTCCCCGTAGCGGCTTCGCTCTTGAACGGCCTGTTCGATGAGAGCGGCTGACCGGTAGATCGGCGGCAGGGGAACATTCGGCTGCGTTCGCTTCAGAAAGTCGCAGTAGCCCCACAGCACGCCATCCTCAAGGGACTTCGCGCCGATCATGT
>CAZPEM010000214.1:0-3907 GCA_964585575.1 uncultured Chitinophagaceae bacterium | reverse complement strand
GATCTTCGCCGGCGACCGCCACGCGACCGCCGCCG
The DNA here is from genome assembly GCA_964585575.1 of uncultured Chitinophagaceae bacterium. Taxonomy (GTDB): domain Bacteria; phylum Planctomycetota; class Planctomycetia; order Pirellulales; family UBA1268; genus UBA4655. The sequence continues at coordinate 3,872 of CAZPEM010000214.1, read as the reverse complement.
AACTGCCCACGGATACGAACCACATCGAGAGCCTCTCGCCCGCGGAGGCGGCCGCCCTGGTGGAGACATGCCCGGGGCGAAGCCTCAACCTCCTGCCTCCGAATCACCCCCAATGGGCATTCACACCGGGGCTGCCGCTCGACCGCCTGCAGACGCTGGAACTGGACACGGCCCGCGTGCTGGCCCGCTGCAACCGATTCCCGTTGGTCACCTTCGACGGCCTGAAGACGCTCGACGCCCGTGTCGCCAGCAGGCTCGCGTCGGGCAACGCCGGCCTGTCGCTGCGGGGCCTGACCCGGCTCGATCTGCCCGTGGCCACGGCGCTGGCCAGGTTCGACAGACAGACCTTGAGCCTCGGCGACCTGTCCGTGCTCGACGCCGAGGCGGCTCGGGCACTCGGGGAGTTCAAGGGGACCTACTGCCACGCCGGCATCGCCGCCGCGGCCGGTGTGCCGGAAATCTTTGCGGCCCTCGGTGACCGCATTGGCTGCCTGACCGAAACCGTCTGTGCGCAGACGCCCCTGACGCTCGCGATCGCCCGGGCCATCGGCGATCGCCCGCGCCAGGTGGGAGGCTCGCTCCCGGCTCTGACCACGTTCGCGGGCCCCGACGCGGTGGTCATCGCGGCGGCCTTGGCGCGGCGGCAGGGGCTCCTTGCCCTGCCGAATCTCAAACGCGTTTCTCCCAGGACACTGTCGGCCCTGCTCGCCAAGGAGGACGTCGATGCGACCGGGATTATCGTAAGGAAAGGTCGGCCAATGGCACTTCGGCAAGCGACGGCCGAGCGGGGCGGATCATGAGGAGCAGCCGCAGAGCTGGTCGGGCTGGATTCGGCCCGATCGTTGAGGTGCCGAAGAGCTTCCTATCCACGCTCAAGGCCGGATTTTTCTCGTCGGCGCAGACCGGCCTTGAAACCGCTCTTCTCGCGGGCCGTCCGCACCGTGGCATGGGATCCCGTCAGTGGCTGCGGATGTCGATCACGGGCAGCTCGTCGGGCGACGCCTGAAAAATTGCCCGGTCGAAAGTGGACCCGCACGAGCTCTCCCCAGTCGGTCGGCGGGCCACGGGCGGGAGAGACGGGCGGAGGCTCGAGCGGTTCGCACTCTGTATGAAGCAACACGTGTGTCAGGATCTTCCGGATCGGCCCCGGATCGGTGATGAACGCGATGAGCCGGATGTCGCCACCACACCCCGGGCACGCAACAGGAAACTCCTCCCCCACCCGCGCCATGAGTTTCGCCCACGCAATCCGGGAGGTGTCGTGGGAGGGCGGTTTGTCGCGTAAGTCGCAGCCGTCGGCGGTGGCATCTCCGCGCGCCGCATGTCCGCCGACCGCATGCCCACCAGTCGCGGCGTCACGCGGCTTGGCGACATTCCCTTTTGTCATGCGCCGTGACGGCGGACCTGAGCTTGTGATTCGGGGCGAACACGCCTGGCTTGCTTCACGGCGGCAGGGCCATCCATGGCCCCCGCCGCCTCCGGCGGTCGAAGCCAAAGCCGAGGTTTGGCTCGACCGCCACGCCAGCCTCCGGCTGGCCGGTGCCGATGCTTCCGCGGCCGGGGCACGAGGTCAGCGAGCCGGTCGAGGAACTCAAATGGGGAAAGCTCGACGACGCCGCTGGCGTCCGGCCGCGTGGACTTCCGCCCGCGGCCCGGGCCGACCCAGTCGGCCGCCTTGTGTCGGGGGAGCACGTAGCCGCCCGGGGATCAGCCAGGTGTGGACCGGCGTTGAGTCCAAACGCTGGGATGTGATCAGCGCCGCGGAGTCGGGAAAATCGTTGCGGAGGTGCGGTAGACCGGGCTATCTTGAGGCGATGACGTACGAACACCTGCCCGACGAGTGGAAGGAATGGTTGAGCCTTTCGCCGTTGGATCGATTCGCCCGCAGTGAGCAGATGCTGGTCGAGTACATCGCCATGGGAGGCAGCCTTGACCCCGACCCCGATCCGACAAGTCCTTTCGACATTCCAGAAGAGTGGCGTCCGGACCTTGCTCATGGGCGGGCAGGCCTGCGTGTTCTACGGCGCGGCGCAGGTTAGCAAGGACATCGATTTCCTGGTGCTCGCCGAACCGGACAACTTCGTCCGTCTCCAGACGGCCCTGGCCATCTTGCAGGCAGACCGGATCGCCGTGCCGCCGTTCGACCAGGCGGCTTTGGCCCGCGGGCATGCGGTTCACTTTCGGTGCCGCGCACCGGGCGTGGAAGGCCTGCGGGTGGACGTCATGAGCCGGCTGCGGGCGATGCCGGAATTCCTGTCTCTGTGGGGCCGCCGGACGATGCTCGTGGATGGAGATGGCGTCGAGTATCACCTGCTCTGCATCCCGGATCTCGTGCAAGCGAAGAAGACGCAGCGGAGCAAAGATTGGCCGGTTATCGAACTGCTCGTCACGATCCATTATCGGGAGCATGCCCATGCGGCCACGGATGAGCGTGTCGATTTCTGGCTGCGTGAGGCCCGGACGCCCGAATTACTCGTCGAACTCTGCCGGTTGTTTCCGACGCGGGCTGCCGAGCTGGCGGCAGGCCGGCCGCTGATTCGACTCGCGCGGGAGCCATCGCTCAACGACCTCCGCGCGGCGCTCGACGCTGAAGTCCGGGCGGAGCAGGCCCGAGACCGGGACTACTGGGAGCCGCTCCGGCACGAACTCGAGCAGTTCCGGCGTGAGCACCGCGACCGCTAGCGGTCGCCCGACGCTGCTTTCCGGTGCTGAATGCCGCTGCAGAACGGATGTTTTTTCGTCCCGAAGATATGGGGCATGGGGATCGGCTGGCGCCAGGGTTCCACCTCCCAAATGCCGGGCATCTAAGGCCACGTCTTCACCCGTGGCCGCTCGGGGCCGCTGTGAACGCCGGTCGAGAAAAGTGCAGCGCGGGGCGGGGTAGCCCGGCCGGTCGAAAAATGCAGCGCACAACTGTGCAGCGATGTCGGTCAGGAGAATCGCGGCGAAGCCGCGATATCCCCCTGCCGAGAGCGAGGCACGAGGAGTGTATGCAGACGTGGAGAAGTGGACTGAGGTTCTCCGGTCGCTTGAGCAGGAACCACCGGGCATTCGTCAGGATCGGCTCGTGCCCATCCTGCTTCATCTTGGCGATCTCCGTCCGTTGCACCTCGTTGGTCGCCACGTTCATGTTCCGCATGATGTGGAAGCGGTCGAGCACGTGCAGGGCGGACGGGATCTGCTCGGCGATCACTAGGGCTTCCACATGTCGCTGGCCACAAACTGAATGCCTGCCTTGATGTCCCCCGCGAGCGACTCGAAGAAGCCCCGCAGGCTCATCTCCGTACGTTCCTCGGCCACCCACAAGAGCCGCTTCACGGTGTCGATCTGGTAGACGAGCGTGAGGTAGGTGTGGCCGTTGCGCCACTGCACCTCATCGACACCGATGGCCTCGATCCCCGACAGGTCACGGTGGGCGAGCCCCATTCCACCGCATGTTTTACCGAGCGAAACACGTCCTCCCACGTCGTCTGGAACGCATCGGCCGTCGCCTGCCACGAGAGTCGCTTGGCCCAGCCAGCCAGGAACCAACGGAAGCTCGTCGTGAGATGGCACTTCCCCGTCGCCCAGGGCACCTGCTCAACCACCACGCCGCACTGAGGGCACTTCACCCGACGCATGGCATAGACGAGGTACACGGCCATGCCCCACAGTGGCACGAACTCGAACCGCCTCGCCGCTCTCGTCCCGCCGCCGCGCAAGCACCGGCATCGGTATCACGGCGTGTTTGCGCCGAACCACAAACTGCGAAAAGCCCTCACGGCGCTGGCGATCGGGAACATTGGCAAGCCACAGGAGGCCGTGAACGGCGGATGTGGGAACGAAGGTCGCGACACGGAAGGCTGCTGCGACGCGAATCAAAAGCCCCGCTC
>CAZPEM010000213.1:0-3914 GCA_964585575.1 uncultured Chitinophagaceae bacterium | reverse complement strand
GCAGCCCCAGGCCTCGTCGTGACAGGCCCGCTCGAATTCCACAGGGTCGGTGTCGAGCGCGTTGATGAGCCGGTCGACGGCGAAGTTCCAGGCAAGCGCGTGCGCCCACTCGTGGCAGAGCACCTCGACGGCCTGCGGTTCCCCCATGTCCTCGTTGAGGAGGACCACGAACCGCTTTTCCCGCCGAAGGCATTGGCCCAGAACAGTTTTGGGGAGCCAGGAAGCCCGAACGACGACTGGGAGGGCTGGAGGGCATTCCCGTCGAAGGCCCGTCAAAACCGTCTGAAATTCGTCCCAGCCAGGGCGATTCGCAAATCCACGAAGGGAGGCAGGGATCGACTCGGCGTGCCCAACCCCAACCCCCGAAAGGGCACCGCGATGGCAGCAGAGAACAGGTAGGTGATGGCAACGAGTGGAAATCATCCGTGCAGTGTAGCGCCGATGAAGGAGCCGCGCTATCCTCAGGTTATGGAAGCGCCCCAACCACTTCACGAATCCGCAAACGCCGATCTCGAAAGAGACGACAGGGCTACCTGCGAGACACCAGGTCTGGGGACAGGGAATGAAGACTTGTCGACCGAAGTCACCAAGGCAATCCAGTTCCTGAAATACTCGTTCTTCAACTGCTACCGATTTCAGGAGGAGCGGCTGGAGGAGTTGGTCAACCTGCTGCGCGAGGCGGAGAGCCGCGGCATCGTGGTGACAGAAGCCGTAGGCCTTGCCGATACGTCGTTCTGGTTGCAATGGATCGCCAACCAGCTGACGTACCTCGATTTGCTCCTCCGATTTGCGACCGATCCGGGGCCGAAGAACCTGCGGGCACTGATTCAAATGCACGGGCCGGACCGCAAGCGAGCCAAGGCGCAGGTCGAGATACTGGAAGAGCAGCTCAAGCAGCGTATTGCCCGATTCAAGGACATTCCGCCCGATGAGGCGTTCGCCCTGATCCGGGACAACCGCGGCCGAGTGCTGGCGGCCTACCTGCATGTCCGGGCGGGGTACGGCGGCACCGATTTGGCCGCGATGTTCAAGGTTCCCACCGGTACGGCCTACGAATGGCTCCGGTGGTTTGATCGGCTGCCCGAGGGCCTACGCGAAGCGGCACTGAAATTCATCGACCGGGAGGGATTCATGATGGTCGTAAACATGCCGCCGATGGTCACCAACGGACATGCGCAAAAGGGTGGGAGGCAGTCAGCATGATGATCGACTTCATGGCCACCCCAACCCGCGATTTCATTCCCCACGACGCTTCCCGGAATTTGGGTACAGCGAGCTCCCGTTCAAAGCCGTGCCGCTCCAAGGACAGCGGCTATTACCCACGCTGGCCATCGGGTTTTGCCGCCAAGCCACGGAAAACCGTGCCCGATTACGGCCCTGAGGCCCGTAAAATGATGGGCATAGACCGTTCACAGCCGCGCCAAAACCTCAACAAAAACCAAGCACATTCGTTCGTTCAAAAGGCGATTTTTGCGGGTCTGTTAACGCCCGTACCGGCACCTCACCCCGCCGGCGATTCACCACCATCAGCCATGGAGGGCACTACCGATGGCCACCCCGAGCAAGTACAGCAGCCCCGAAGCCAAGAAGCTGCTGACCATGATCGCAAACATCCGGCGCAACACGTCCGGCGATCCGAAATACCACTCCGGCCGCAAGAAAAAGGAGTATGCGTCGCCGTATCTGGAATACCTCTACAAGGCGCGGCGGGTGTCCCAGAGGATGCCCCAGATTTACGACTACGACCCCCAGCACATCGACGGCACCCGGTATGCCGACTGGACCGAGGGGGAGCGGGTGTTGGATGACCTGATCCACGAATGCCAGCGGTCCTTGGAGGCCATTCAGGAGGCGAAGCGGTATTGGGAAAACAGGCCGCAGGCACCGGCGCCGGGGTATGGCCGGCCGTAGGAAAGTTGCCGACTTCTGAATGCTAAAAAAAGCGGCCGGGGTGTGTTTCAACCCCGACCGCCATCTCTCCCCCAGCCCGTCAGCCAGCCCAAGCGCGACAGACCGTGCGATAGCCACAGCCCGCGCACCCGACTGTTGACGGCGCCGGATAGAAGTTCCCTGCCGAGATCGCCCGCCAGACTCGTTCCACGCCCGCCAAGGTTCGCTTCACGTTTCCCGGCTCGACCTCCCGGACATGCTCCTCGACGACCGGCTCCTTGGTCTTCGTCAGGACCAAGAATCTGGTCGCGATCTTCTTTCCCGGGCTGATCTCGCTGGCCAAGTGCGAGTACAGCAACAACTGCTCGCCGGAATCCTCGACCTGCTCGGCGGACCACTTCCCACGCGACGTCTTGATGTCCGTGATCACCAGTGAGTCCGAGTCCTCCGTGAGCAGGTCAATCCGCCCGTACAAATCCGGCACACCCTCGACCAGCATGCCGCGAATCTCTTCTTCGACGCCCAGCACCCGCCCCTGAACGCTCGCTGCGGGGCTGTTCAGGAAAGCCGTGAGCATCCGCGCGGCCAGAGCATCCAGCGAGGCCCGTGTCTCCGTGCTGCCGAATGAGATCGCGTCCGGCTCGTGCGGCAGCCATGCAGAGCGGTAAGCGAACAGCAGGGCATCGAGGTCGGGCTTGGGGTCGCCGGACAGAAGGGCTTGGTAGTGCTGCTCGACGGCCGTGTGAATCCCGGTGCCGAACACGAGCGCGCTGGACACAGACTCCTCGGGAAGGCCGTCGATGTATCTGAACCGGTACTTCAACGGGCAGGTCCGAAACGTCGAGAGAGCCGACCAACTCACGTAGTCCCGGCCGGTGAGGTTCTTGGCGACCTCGTTGGCGGGGTTGGTGCTGGCGGGCATGAGCACCGGCAGCAGGTCAGCCCCGGCGATCATCGAGCACCCCCAGTCGTCGCGAAGGCTCCGTTGCCGTTCGTGGGGCTGCTGGTCGGCTCGTCGCCCTTCAGTTCGTCGATGAGGTTGCTCGCCTGCCGGATGCCGAGTTCGTCCGCGGTGGTCAGGCCAAACCTCTCTCGCAGCAGCCCCACAAGGTCGATCTTCCGGCGCGCAGCGATGGCCCTGATGGCTTTCACCTGCGAAGCCGTAGCGGGGCGGGGACTGGGCTGGTTCGCGAACTGGGCCGCCGGGAGTCTGTTCACGCTGGCACCTTGGATGGCTGGGCTGGTGCGGACCTCGATCACTTCCTGCGGCCTGTTGGTGTCGTCCGGGCTTTCATGGGTCAGCCGGGCGATCTGGTCCTCGACGGCCTTCTCGCACGACTGGTAGGCCCGCTGCACGACGACCTGAAAGCCCTCGTGATCTTGGAGGAGGCTTGAATCGAGTTCGGCCTCGATGGTGCATGAGGCCGAGGCGCTGGAGAAGCCGGGCAGGCCGACTTTCTTGGAGACGCCCGCATGGAGTTTCAGCATGGGGATGAATTTCCTGTTGGGTGGTTGGGGTAATGGGGTGTTTCAGGCCCGGTTCACGGCGGCGTTGAATTCACCGCCGCCATGAAATGCCCGGACTTCAGCGATTCAGATGTGAAAAAGCGACGGGCGTGGGTGCAGGGAGGCTTGGGCACCTCCGCCACACTCCACGCCCGTCACTTGTTGGGGTCGCTGGAGTCTTCGAGCCGGTCAGCAGGTCACGCCGCTCGGGCCGCCTGCTTCGTGGTACCGGCCCTCATGTCGGCCTTGGCCTTCCGGCGGGCCTGCTGCGCACGGGTATAGAACGGCGACCGGAAGCCGCCGTCACCGAGCACCGCGTCCCAGTCGACCGTGCCCGTTTCCGGGAGATCGACCAGCAGCACGTCCAGCAGGCACTCCGGGTCCAGATCAGAGCCAGAGTCCTCGGGGCCGGTCAGCACGAAACCGCGGCGCCGAATCTCGTGGGAATCCTCGCCGGTCTTCAGGGCCACGGCGTCGAACAGGTCAGAGTCACTCATGGGTTCTCGATCTCCTGAAAA
>CAZPEM010000212.1:0-3930 GCA_964585575.1 uncultured Chitinophagaceae bacterium | reverse complement strand
CCCCCGCGTGCAGCATCACGGGGGCTGCGGACCCAGAATCAGTGCCACGTTTGACCGGTTCGGGGCTGCCCGTGTGCCCGAGCCGGCGTAGCTGACAAGCGGAGGCATGGATGTCGAGAGCGCAGGCAGCTCCGAGCGAGCGAAGGCCCCGGAGGGCCGTAGCGAGCGTCCGGCGAGGGCATGCGGGCGGCCCCGAACCAGCAGAGTTGACCAGCATCGACCGTGAGGGGCACGGGCAGCCCCGAACCTCCACCCACGAGCAAAAACCGGCGAGCGTTTATAGTGTGACTCCATGAACCGAGAGCACGACGATCGGCCCGCCGTCCGGATCGGCTTCGCCGGCTTCTGGGACGGATTCGATCCGAAGGACAACTTCTTCACGCGGCTGCTCGCCCCCGCCTACCGGCTCGAGATCGTCGAGCGGCCCGACTATCTGATTTACTCGCAGGTGGGCGGCGGTCGCCGCGACCACCTGCGGCACGATTGCACGAGGATCTTCTTCACCGGGGAGCAGATGGCCCCCGACTGGAACACCTGCGACTGGGCATTCACATTCGAGCACTCCTGCCATCCGAGGCACTTCCGGCTGCCGCTCTGGGCGATCTATTTCGACCCGGCGAGGCTCGTGAAGCCCGATGGCATCGACCCGACCACCGTGCTCTCCGACAAACCCCGGTTCTGCGGGTTCGTGGTGTCGAATCCGCTCTGCAAGACACGTAACCGGTTCTTCCACTCGCTCTCGAAGTACAAGCCGGTCGACGCCGGCGGCAGGCTGTTCAACAACATCGGCGGACCGGTCGCGGACAAGCACGCTTTCCTCTCCGAGTGCCGATTCACGATCGCGTTCGAGAACGAGTCGCACCCGGGATACACGACGGAGAAGCTCCCCGAGGCGATGCTCGCCGGCTCGATCCCGATCTACTGGGGCGACCCGCTCGTCGGCCGCGACTTCGACACCACGAGCTTCCTCTCGGCCCACGACTCGGCCTCGCTCGACGACCTCGTCGACCGGGTCGTCGCCGTCGAGGAGAGCCCCAACCTGCAGCGGCAGCTCCTCTCGCGGCCTTGGTACCGAAGCAACCGGGTCCCCCATGGGGCCGATCCGGCCGCGATTCTCGGCCAATTCAGGCGGATTTTCAGCTCGCCGATCGAGCCGGTGGCCCGCCGCGGCGGCCTCGGCAGGGTCGTCGGCCTCCACCGGATCCCGGCCGAAGCGAACAGCATCCGCAGACGGCTCGTACGCAAGTACCGTAAACTCCGCTCCGCTACATTCCCACCAGGAAACCAGGCATGACCGCCGAAGGCTACATCACCGACGTCGCCTACATTCCCGGCTTCTACCCCAACATGTCGCCCGTCGCGATGCGGTATGTCGCGTCGCTGAACCGGGTCGTGCCACCGCAGATGGCCGACGGTTTTCGCTACCTGGAACTCGGATGCGGGCTCGGACGCTCGCTCACGACACTCGCCGCCGCCAACCCCAAGGGTCAGTTCGTGGGCGTCGACGTGAATCCGGCCCATACGAAGGTTGTCGAGAAGGAGATCGCAGCCGGCGATCTCGCGAACGCCAAGGTGATCACGGCCGATTTCTCGACCCTGCCCGACGATATCGGCGACTTCGACTTCATCGCCCTCCATGGCGTGTTCAGCTGGGTGTCGCCCGAGGTCCGCGAGGCCGTGCTGGAGATCGCGAAGTCGCGACTGAAGGCCGGAGGGCTGTTGCTCGTGAGCTACAACGCGATGCCCGGCTGGGCCCACCTGCAGCCGATCCGCGGGATTCTGCGACAGTATGCGGCACTGCGGGCCGGCGACAGCGTGCAGAAGGTCCGCGAGGCGCTCACGTATCTCGTCTACATGCGTGACAAGCATGGCAAGTACTTCGAGGACAATCCCCGTGCGGCCGCCTACGTCGACGGCATCCTCAAGCAGGACATCCGCTATGTGGCCCACGAATACCTCAACGAACACTGGACGGCGTTCTACTTCGCCGAAGTGGCCGGGCTCTTCCGCGGAGCCGACCTGGCGTTCGTCGGCAGCCTGCCGGTGCACACGAACTTCTGGGATCTCTGCGTTCGGCCCGAGTTCCAGGAACTGTTTCGCACGACGAAAGACCGCCTCGTGACCGAGTCGCACAAGGACTTCTGCGCGAACACCGCCTTCCGCTGGGATCTCTACGCGAAGGCACCCCAGATGATGCCGACGATCAATGACCGGCTCCGCGAGATCGACGATCTTCACTTCCGGCTCGCAAGGCCCGGAGTCACGGTGCCCTACCAGGTCAACCTCGGCGTCGTGACATCGACCGTCCAAGGGCAGCTTTACCAGACGCTGCTCGGGATGCTCGCCCAGGGCAGCATGAGGCTGTCCGAGATCGTCGCATCGCAGCAACTGAGCGGAACCGCTCCGGCGGACCTCGCAAAGGCGGTGGACGCGGGGGTCGCGATGGGCCTGTTCGATGTCACGGCCGGCCCGGTAAAGCCGGCGGCCGCGCAGGCGTCCGACGCCGTCCGCGTCGTGCTGCCGTTCAACGCCGCCATTCTCCGCACCGACTCGCTCGGCGGCAGGCCGCTGTCGCTGGCGAGTACGTCGAGCGGCACCGGACACACGCTCGGGGATTTCGATGCGGCCATCCTCGACGAACTTGCGACACGGGGCCGCGAGGGCCTGGCGGAGCGGGTCGAGACGCGGCTGACGGGGAGCGGACGGTCGCTTCAGCAGAACGGGCAGGCCGTGGCCGACGCCGCCGCCCGCCGGGAACTCGTCAGCAAGGCCTGCGATGCCTTCGTCATGACGAGCCTGCCTCAGCTCGAGGCCCTCGGGATCGTGACGAAGGCCTGATTTGCCACCGACGAAAGGAGTCGCCATGCATCCCCGACACGATCATCCCCGCGTCGCCGTCGTGACCGCTCTGGCGGCCTGCCTCGCCGCTGGAAGCCCCGCCGTCGCCCAGCTCACCGCCGGCGGGAGCGAGCTTCAGACCGTCGTCGCCGCGAGGCAGACGCTCGACCAGTTCTCCGGGCTCGCGGTCGAGGCGATACCCGCGAACATGCTTTCGTCCGCCGAGGGAATCGCGATCTTCCCCAACATGATCAAGGGAGGATTCATTCTCGGTGCCAACTTCGGCAAGGGTGTTCTCCACGTCCGCAACGCCGACCGCACGTGGAGCCCGCCGGTAATGGTGACGTGCGGCGGCGGCAGCATCGGCTTCCAGGCGGGCGTGCAGGCGGCCGACATCGTGCTCGTCTTCGCGACACCGCAGAGCCTCCGAGGAATCATGAACGGCCAGAAGGTCACGCTCGGCGCCGACGCCTCGGTGGCGCTCGGGCCTGTCGGCCGACAGGCCAACGCCGGCACCGACGCGAGGCTCGGGGCGGAGATCTATTCTTATGCCCGCAGCCGCGGCCTCTTTCTCGGCGTGTCGCTCAACGGCGCGGACATCTCGATCGACAACAACGCCAACTCCATGCTCTACGGCCGTTTCGGCGTCACGCCCGCCGACGTCTTCTCCAACCGCGGGCTTGCGGTGCATTCCGAGGTACAGGATCTGATCAACGACCTCAACGCCCGGTCGAACCCGTCCGCCCGCGTCCGCCCGGTGTCCACTCCCCAGCCGCCCACGGCGACGCCGACGGCGTTGCTTCCCGCGGCGTCGGCGCCAACCGTGCCGGTTCCCGCGGCACCGATTCCCGTGGTGCCCACCCCGACCGTCCCGATCCAGACGGGCCCGATTCCGCCAACCCAGCCCGCGACGGTGCCGCTCACCCCGATCACACCCTCGACCCCCGCACCGCTCCCGCCGAACGTCACGAATCCCCCGCTTGTCCCGATCTCGCCGTCCCGGTGAAGACCGTGAGGGGCTGCCCGACCCCGGCAGAGTTGACCGTGAGGGGCTGCCCGTGTGCCCGAGACGGCGTAGCTGACCAGCGCAGG
>CAZPEM010000211.1:0-3989 GCA_964585575.1 uncultured Chitinophagaceae bacterium | reverse complement strand
CCAGCGGATCACGCGGTGGCGGACGCGGTTGGTGAGCGCAGCCAGATCGGCCGGGGTGATCGGCCGAGCCGGCAGGAACGCCGGCGGGGCGTCGCTCCCTGCGTCGGAAGCAGGCGGCACGAAGACACCGTCGGTTACGCAGGCGTGAACGTGCACGTGGTGGTTGAGCGCTGATCCGAAGCGATGCAAAAAGGAGATGCCGCCGAGCCGGGGCCGATCCGGAAAATCCTCACGCCCGTGTTGCTTCATACAGAGTGGCGAACCGCTCGGGCCGCCACCGGTGTCGCCCGCTCGTTGCCCGCCAAACGACTGGGGCGAGCTCATGCAGATCCATGACGATCGCGACGTCTTTCAAGCCTCGCCCGACGAACTGCCAGCGATCGCTATTCACAGGCTCTGGGCGGTGCCGGACGCGACCCACGCATGTCGGCAAACTGCGAACTGGGACGCGGTCTGCTGCGGACGCGGGAAAAACGCCACCCAAGCGGGTACGCGGCGTTTCGAGAAACCCGCGCCGGACGCCCGGGACGCTCCTCCCGAGGCTCACCAGTCGCTCATCAGCCGGAAGACCGTTGAGGACGTGCCATTGACCGGGCTATCCTTTGCCGGGCGTATTGCAAAAGCAACAGTCGGAGCGATCAGTCAGGGGCCGTCATCCGTCTCGGCCGTCAGCCGGCGGACGACCTCGCCATCCGGCCCCGCGAACTCGATCACCGCCCGCGGCCTCACGGCGGTGTTCCGGGGTCCGTCCTTTTCGTCCTCCGGCGTCTGCGGCGGCCGGCTGCCGACCGCCATGAGGGCGTTGCCCTCGCGATCGTTGATCTCCAGCCTCCCGCCAGCCCCCGCGACCCGGCCGAGGTGGAGCACGACGGTGCCGTCCTCGTCCTCCACGACGATCTCGCGGCAGACGAGCCGAACGGCTTCGATGTCGCCCATCATGGCCGGCGGCACGAGTACGGCCCGCATCGCGAGGCCGATCGTCAGGAACAACAGCGGGTACACCGTCCAACGTTCGCGGTCGCTCATGGCCTGTTCCCCAGTCTTGTTGTCCTCAGTCTCCGTGCAACTGGCGAAGGCGGCCGGAGAGCCGCAGGATGAGATGCACCCTCTCGAACTCCCGCAGCCAGTCTGCGATCACGTCGGCGAGCAGGTCTGTCGCAGGGCCGGCGACGCCGCTGGCGCACGCCTGCCCCGACTCCGCGGCCGCCGCCGCCCTGTAGGCGGCGAGCGTGCGGTCGCCGTAGAACACGACCGGGTGCCAATCTTCCGAAAGGAACATCGCCACCGGAACACGCTGCCCGCCGCAGACCTTCAGGTGCGCCGCAATGTCGGGCCGCGCGTCGCGATCGAGGAAACGCACGTCGATCACCTTCGAGGCCGATGCGAAGTGGTCGAAGATCGGGCACTGGTTCACGCAGTCGCCGCACCATGTGCCCGAGAGCACGAGCACCGGCATGCGTCGGACGAACGACCCGACGAGCGTTCTCTGCTCCTCGGTGAGCCGGATGCGGGCGTGCGACGCGTCCCACCTCGCCCGCTGATCGGCCGTGGCATGCTTCGCCAGATAATCGGCATAGCCGCTCGCCGACTCGAAGACCTCCCGCCATGCGTCGATCGACGGGGGGCCGCCGGCCGATGCGTGCGGCGGCCGGGGAGACGGGACGATGTTCATGGCGGGGTTCCTCGGGAAGACGGGGGAATTCGCGGGGCCGCTCCGGGACCCGGGGCCGCATGATAGCCGCCGGGCGACGACGAAAAAGTCCACGAAATTCCGGAAAACAACCGGCCTTGACCCGGGAAACCCCCTTTCCTACTGTCCGTCGCGTCGTCGGGGAGACGCCAGTGGCGTTCGCCCCGGCCCGGCAGCAGTCCAATCGCTCCCGGAAACGGTTCAGGTTCTCCGCCCCCCTGGGACCTGGACCGTTCCGGGGGCCTTTTTTTTGCGCGGTCCCATAGAATGAAGGCATGGGACGCGTTTTCGACCCCGCTGGCGGCGAGCGGCTTCTGCGGCTGATCATGGTGGGCATCGTCGCCTGGGGGGGGATTCACGCCGTCGGTGCCTGGACGCTCAACCACGACGCTCGCCGTCCGCTCGTCGTGCTCGCCTGTGTCGCGGCGTTCCTCGGGTTTTGGCTCGCGATGCTCGCCGCCCGTCGACGGCGGCTGAGCCGTGGAATCGTCGATCGAAATTCCATCCTGGAAAGCGGAGGTGAATGATGGCGATCTCGCTCGTGACGAGCCTGGACAACGGACTGCCGGCGATCTCGCAGCGGCCCCCGGTGCAACGTGCCCAGAGCGTGACGGGGCTTTCGATCGGGCAGTACGTCATCCGCAGGCTCTCCGACTACGGCATCCGCCACGTCTTCGGGCTGCCCGGCGACTACGTGCTCGGCTTCTACAGCATGCTCGAGAAGAGCCCGCTGGAACTCGTCAACTGCACCCGCGAGGACTGCGCCGGGTTCGCCGCCGACTGCTACGCCCGGGTGAACGGCATGGGGGCCGTCTGCGTCACCTATGGCGTCGGCGGCCTGAGCCTCGCCAACTCGATCGCAGGCGCCTACGCCGAGATGAGCCCGGTCGTGCTGATCTCCGGCGCGCCCGGCCTCCGCGAGCGGGCGAGCAATCCGCTGCTCCACCACCGGGTGCGTGAATGGCGGACGCAGCTCGAGGTGTTCGAGAAGATCTGCGCGGCCAGCGTCGAACTGACCGACCCCGCGACCGCCTTCCGCGACGTCGACATGCTGTTCGATCTCGCCCACCGCACGAAGCGGCCGGTCTATCTCGAACTGCCCCGCGACATGGTGCAGGTCGTGCCGGAGCAGATCAGGCCCTACCACGCCCCGCCCCAGGAGAGCGACCCCGACGCGCTCACCGAGGCGGTGAAGGAGGCCGTCGCGCGGATCGAGGCGGCGAAGCGGCCGGTGATCATCGCGGGCGTGGAGCTCCATCGCTGGGGCCTCCAGGCCGACACGCTCGCGCTCGCCGAGGCCTCCGGCATCGCCGTCGCGGCGAGCATGCTCGCCAAGAGCGTCGTGAGTGAGGTGCACCCGCTCTACGTCGGGCTCTACGAGGGGGCCCTCGGCCGCGAGGAGGTGACGAGGTTCGTCGAGGAGAGCGACTGCCTGATCCTCTTGGGAACGCTCCTGACCGACATCGACCTCGGCATCTTCACCGCCAAGCTCGACGCCGCGAAGACGATCTTTGCGACGAGTTCCGAACTGCGGATCAGCCACCACCACTACCACGGTGTCAGGCTCGAGGACTTCATCCGCGCCCTGGCCGCCGCGAAGCCGAAGGCCGCGAAGCGGAAGCTCCCGCCTGGGCCGGCCGAGGCCGCGGGCCCCTACGTGCTCGACGCCGACGCGCCGATCACGACCACCCGGCTCGTCCGCCGGCTCGACGAGTCGCTCGACGACAAGACGATCGTGATCGCCGACGTCGGCGACGCGCTCTTCGCCTCGAGCGAGCTGGTCGTCCGGGGCCAGACGGAGTTCATCGCGCCCGCCTACTACACCTCGATGGGATTCGCCGTGCCGGCCGCGCTCGGGGCGAAGATGGCGAGGCCCGACCTCAAGGTGGTGGCGCTCGTGGGCGACGGGGCCTTCCAGATGACCGGCATGGAGCTTTCGACGATCGTGCGTCGCGGCCTCGCCGTCACCGTGATCGTGCTCGACAACAAGGGCTACGGCACCGAGCGGGTCATCCACGAGGGGAGCTTCAACGACATCAACCCCTGGGAGTACCAGCTGCTGCCGAAGCTGCTCGGCGGTGGCACCGGATACGAGGTGCGGACGGAAGGCGAATTCGATGCCGCGATCGCGAAGGCGCTCGCCGACTCTTCCGGCATGAGCATC
This sequence comes from uncultured Chitinophagaceae bacterium, assembly GCA_964585575.1. Classification (GTDB taxonomy): domain Bacteria; phylum Planctomycetota; class Planctomycetia; order Pirellulales; family UBA1268; genus UBA4655. Next base: position 135 of record CAZPEM010000211.1, on the reverse strand, counting down.
ATCCGGGCCCACATCGGCCTCGACGACCACTCGACCACGCTCGACCGCATCGGCCGCGGCCTCGCGAAGCGGGTTTCCTGAGCGGCGGCTCGTTGTGAGCGTCAAGCGTGTTGGGTTCGGGGCTGCCCGTATGCC
>CAZPEM010000210.1:0-4221 GCA_964585575.1 uncultured Chitinophagaceae bacterium | reverse complement strand
ACTGCGTCAGGGACCGCAGGCGACAGATGCCGCTGCCGAAGTCGTCGAGCGCGACCGCGACGCCTGCCGCCGCGAGGCTCTCCAGGCGGGGCCGCACCAGCGGCTCCGGGGCCGCGAGGGACCGGGACGTGATCTCGAGGATGATGCGGCTGCAGCCGTCGGGCACCCGATGAATGAGATCGAGGAACGATGCCGGGAAGGTCGCCGATGAAAACGTCTCGAAGCTCACGTTGACCGAGATCCGTTCGTCGGGATGCGACTCCAGGAGTTCGAGATTCCGTTGCAGCATCATCCGGTCGAATCGTTCGAGCAGGCCCTTCGCCCGGCCGACCATGAAGAAGTCCGCCCGCGATGCAAGTGGTCGGCGCAAACCGTCGAACCGGGCCAGGGCCTCGTGGAATGCAGCGCGTTCGTTGCCGTGCCGCACGACCGGTTGCAGCCACACCTCCCACGAGCCCAGATCCATGCTCGCGGTGAGCTCCCGTGCCTGGTCGCCGGTGAACCCCGCGGTGCCGGCGACGATCGCCCGGTGGCCACCGGCCGCGCGGGCCGCGGCGGAGGCAGCCTCCGCGAGCCGGATCGCGAGATCGTGGTCGCCGCCATTCACCTCGGCCACGCCGATCGAGGCACGAAGGGGAAACGGCGGCGCGAACCCCGGCACGTCGATGCCGCCAAGCAACGCGAGCAACCGCTCCGCCCGCCGTAGCGGCTCGCCGTCTTCCGACTGGACCATTGAGACCAGGAAGCAGTCTCCCATCAGGCGGCTCGTGACCGCCGGATGGGGAAAGACCTGCTCCAGGGCCGATGCCACGCCGAGAAGCACGAGATCCGTCTGCCCGTGTCCGATGTAGCCGCTGATCGCCGCGAAGTCGTCCAGTGATACGAAGATCACGGCGGCGCCGGCGACTGCGTGTTCACCTCGTTCGCGGGATTCGAGCACGCGAGAGATCGCCCAGCGGTTGAGAAGGCCCGTGATCGGCTCCCGATCGTTGGCATGCCGGCCGAAGATCGGTCCGCCGGATATCAGCGGCTGGGCGAGGACCGCGACCCGGTTCGCGGCCATTCCACGCAATCCCAGGGCCGTGATGTGGCGATGACCGTGCTCGTCGAGGAGCCGCACGGTGCAGAACTGCACGACGCCGGCGCGCGCCCGCTCGATCGCGGTGGCGATCGTGTCTCGCTCGAGCGGATCGACGAGCGACGGCAGCGAGTCGCCGGAACGCAGCCGCAGGAACGCTGCGATCGCGATGTCGGGAGTCATGGTGGCGGTGAACACGATCCCCTGCTCGTCGACCTCGATCCGGTGCGGTCCGAGGGGGTGGTCGTGGATGCCGGGAACGTGCGCCGCGCGGCTCGCCGCTTCGAGCACGAGCCAGCAGAGATCCTGCACCGGCTGGCTGCTTCCGACCGTGTCGACCCAGCCGCTGCGTCCTGTCTCGCTCGGCACGAACGGCTGGGGCGAGTCGGAGACGATCAGGATCGGCACGCCCGGGAAATCGGCCCACGTCTCGACGACGACCGAGTGGGCATCCGGCGGATCGACCAGCACCACCAGGAGCGCCGGTCGACCGCCCGCCACCCGGCGCATTTCCCACGCGTCGCGAGTCTCCGTCACTTCGACGGGGTGGACACCGAGCGCCGCCACGAGGTCGGTTCCCACGCCGGGGCCGCAGACTCGGATGACGACGTGGGGCAGAGAGAGTTCCATAGAACACCTTGCGCACGTGGAAAAAAGGCTCGAGAGCCGAACTCTACGGAGCGGCGAATGACCCGGAAAAATACCCTCACACGGGCCCCATCCCGACCGCCGACATTTCCCCGACATGATGTGCGGGCGTAGGGTTCCGCATGCCCGGGAATCCCATGTTCGATCCGCCTTTCGAATCGCTGCCCCGCTGGCTCTGGCTGGCGGTGTCGCTCGTCCCCGACATCCTGCTCGTTGCGTCCGTGGCATGGCTCTGGCGATCCCTGTCACGAACGCGAAGCGGGGCGCGTCGGCAGCTGACCGAGGCGAGCGACGCTCTCGCCCGCCGGTCGGAGGCGCTCCGGTGGGCGACGGAACTGGCCGACGTGGGCGTCTGGTTCTGGGACCTGGCGACCGGTGCCGTCGAGTGGACGGACCGCGCCAAGAAGCAGTTTGCGTTGCCTCCGGGACGGAGCCCGAGCCTGGACTACTTCTTCTCGGTCGTTCATCCGGAAGACCGTGACCGGGTGCGGGGTGCGATCGACCGCGCGTTCGAAGAACGGCAGGATTACCACACCGTGTTTCGTGCCGTGCATCCGGATGGATCGCACCACTGGATCGCCGCGATGGGCCGCGCCCTGTATGCCGCGGACGGAAAGCCCGTTTCCATGGGGGGCGTGACGATCGACGTCACCGGCCTCCGGAAGATCGAGGATGAGCTCCGCACGCTGCTCGTGGTCGCCAGGGAGGATGCCGCCGAACCGGAACTGGCCCGGAGGTTCAAGCTCTTCGCCGAAAATGCGTCCGACGTCGTGATGGAGACCGACAATGCCGGCGTCATCCGCTGGATCACGCCGTCGGTCAGGCTGCGGATCGGCCGCGCGGCCGAGGAAGTTATCGGCAAGCGATTCTCGCAGTTCGTGCATCCGGACGAGCGGGATCGCCTGCGGGCCATGGAGGAGCAGGTGACGCGGGCCGCGGCCACCGAGGGGCGGCTGCTGCTGCAGGTCGTCGACGACGGCTACCAGTGGTTTTCCGTCTCCCTGCGGCCGGTCTTCGACGAGCACCAGGCGGTCGTCGGCCGCGTTGGGGGGTGGCGTGACATCCACCGTGAAGTGCAGGCCCAGGAGGTCGTCGCCGCCGAACGGCTCCGGCTCCGTGCGACGCTCGAAGGCATGCTCGATCCGCTCGCGATCATCGAGCCGGTGCGGGACGACGATCGCCGCGTCGTGGACTTCACCTACCTCGACCTGAATCCCGCCGCGTGCAGTTGGCTCGGGGTCGAACGCCACCGGCTCGTGGGCACGAGGCTTCGTGAATCGTTTCCCGGAATCGAGTCGTCGGGCCTGTTGCGACAACTCGCCGAGGTGAGCGAGACCGGCCGCCCGCTCGTGCTGGACGATTTCCCGTTCGTGCTCCACGGCGTCGGCCTGCGGCGACTGGACGTCAGGGGCATCCGCGGCGACGAGTGGATCAGCCTCGTTTGGCGGGACGTCTCCGAGCGGCACGAGGCGGTGGCCAGGCTCGCGGCTTCCGAGGAGCAGTTCCGCCTGCTCGCGGAGAATTCCACCGACGTGATCGTGCGGCTCGACGCGAACGATCGCATCCAATGGATTTCGCCGTCGGTCGCGGCGGTGCTCGGCTGGAGTCAGGCGGAGTGCGTCGGTCGGGACGGCAGGGAGTTCCTCGCCACCGCCGAAACCCTGGAGCAGTATGAGCGAGACAAGGCCCGTGTGCAGGCCGGGCACGGGGCCGTCTCTCGCGCGAGAATCCGTTCCGCGGCGGGCGACGTGCACTGGATGGATGTCCACTCCTTTCCATACCGGACGTCCGACGGAGCCGTGAGCGGCATGGTGGCCGGCTTGCACGTGATCGACGAGCAGGTGCGGATGGAGCGGGATCTCGAAGTCCGGGCGCGGATCGACTCGCAGACCGGGCTTCTCAACCGCCGGGAACTGCTGGATCAGCTCGCAGCCGTCGTGGCTCGCCACGAGCCGTCGCTCGGCCTGCTCTGGTGCGACGTCGACGGATTCAAGGCGATCAACGACGCGCATGGCCACGCAGCAGGCGACGGGGTGCTCGAGGCCCTCGGCGAGCGGATTCGCGGCAGCCTGCGGTCGGCGGACGACATCGCCGGCAGAATTTCCGGCGATGAACTGATCGTGGTGCTTCGCGGGATCGACGGCCTGGACGCGGCGGCAGCCTTCGCCGAAAACCTGCGGCGGATCGCGGCCGAGCCGATTTCCGCGGGCGATGACCTGATCCACGCGACGATCAGCATCGGCGCGACGCTCGCCGGCCCGGATGATGGGGTCGATGCTCTTCTGGCCCGGGCCGACGACGCGATGTACCAGGCCAAGGCGGAAGGCAAGAATCGCGTGGTCGCGATCCCGTCCGGAACGCTCGTCAAGGCCGCTTCGTGAGCTCTTCGTCGGGAGCCGTGCCGTCTTCGGCGGCGGGCGCGAAGTCGCTCATGGCATGACGCGACATGTCCTCGAGCGGCGCGATCAGGTCGCAGTGGCTGAACACGCGAATCA
>CAZPEM010000209.1:3122-4268 GCA_964585575.1 uncultured Chitinophagaceae bacterium | reverse complement strand
TCCGTCGCTACGGCGAGGATACGCCTGATGCTCCTCCGCGTCCGCTCCCCCGGCGTTCAGCCCCGAACACTCGCGCAAGACCTGCCGCTTCAGGCTCCAGCGCGGCGGAGCTTTTCGCGGGCCTTCGAGAGCGCGGGGCCGATGGAGCCGAGTGGCAGGCCGGTGAGTCGGCTGATCTCGCCGTAGCTGCGGGCCTCGATGTGGTGGAGCCGCACGAGCAGCGCCTCCGAGTCGTCGAGCTGCGAGAGCATCCCTTCGATCTGCTCCTTTCGCGCTGCGGCGGCCGCCGGGTCGGCGGAGCTTCCCCGTGTGGATCCCGCGTTCTCCATGACGTGGCCGGCCGGAGCCACGGGGATCCGGTGAAGCTTCCGCACGACCACCCGACGGGCGATCACCGCGAGGTAGGCCGCCAGCGACGATCGGCCGGCGAAGCCACGCAGCACCGCCGCGTCGTTTCGGAGGATCTCCAGGAAGATCTCCGAAACGAGGTCCTCGCACTGCACGGCCGAGGCCTGTCGCCGCTGCTGGGAACAGGTGGAGCGGACGACATGGTCCAGGAGCCTCGCAAACCGGCCCACGAACGCTTCCCAGGCTCCCGGGGCCCCGTCGAGGCAGGCCCGGACGAGTTCGCGATCGTCATCGGGAAAGGTCACTTGACACCTGCCAAAGATGGATCGCCTGCCTGCCGATATCGTAGGAAACGCTGGCAGTCCGGGCCAATCCCAATCGCCCCGGAAACGGCCGCGCTGCGGGGCTTCGGCATCGTTGACAGCCCCCCGAGCCCCACCTACCATTCCGCGGTCGAATCCCACACGCTTCAAGGAGAGAACGTCCCATGACGCACGTCGTTGCCGAACCCTGCTTCGCATGCAAGTACACCGACTGTGTGGTGGTCTGCCCGGTTGAGTGCTTCTACGAGGGTGACAAGATGGTCTACATCCACCCGGACGAGTGCATCGACTGCGAGGCCTGCGTCCCCGAGTGCCCGGTCGAGGCGATCTTCCACGAGGACAACCTTCCGGCCGACTGGAAGGATTTCAAGGAACTCAACGCCGAGATGGCCCCGCAGTGCCCGGTCATCACGGAAAAGAAGGACCCGCTCTGCTAGCTGTGGTGTGAAAAGTTCGTCCCTGAACTTTTCACACG
>CAZPEM010000209.1:0-3022 GCA_964585575.1 uncultured Chitinophagaceae bacterium | reverse complement strand
GCAAAACTCCGTTTTGCACGGGAGCTTCCTGCGGGGTCTGGAAATGCTCGTCACTTCAGGTCGACGAGCCAGTAAGCACGCTCGTCACCGAAGGTCGACGAGCCAGTAAGCACTATCTACGAAGCTCTTCCAACTCCGGTACTTGGGATTTCCGAGCTTGATGGAGAGCAGCGGACTCCGCTTCGGTCGAACGGGCTGGCGGACGAGATTCATGCGGGCCTCGTGCGGCGTGCGGCCCCCCTTGCGCACGTTGCAGCTCACGCAGGCGCAGACTATGTTCTCCCAGCTCGTCGTGCCGCCGCGGCTGCGGGGCACGACGTGGTCGAGCGACAGCTCGCTCGTCGGGAAGCTGCGACCACAGTACTGGCAGATGTTTCCGTCTCGGGCGAAGACGTTGCGGCGATTGAACCGCAGGCCCTGCCTCGGGCCCCGGTCGCAGGACAGCAGCCGGATCACCCTGGGGGCCTGGAGTTCGTAGCCCACGGCCCTGATCCAGTCCTCCTCGGGGCCGCGGAAGCTCGCACGCATCGCGGAAAGCTCCCGCCACGACTCGAACGAATAGGCCGCGAACTGCCCCTCGTCGATGTGCACCACCTCCGCGAGCTGGCGGAAAAGGAGCGTCAGGGCACGGCGCACGTTGACGATGTGCACGGCCACGAACGACCGGTTGAGCACGAGCACGCTCAAGGAGAGAGGCGCCGTCTGGACCGTCATGGGCATGCCGTTCATGATGGGACCGGTCGATCGCGGGGCGGGAGGACCGTCTCCTTTTCTCCAATGTAGCGCGGGTGGATCGCCTTTGCCAAGTTTTTTCCACGTTGGCTGCCTGAAACACGCCATGCCGGCCGGACGGGCTCCCACCGGAACCCCTCGCGGTGAACGCCTCGACACTTGCCACGCTCCGAGGATGGAGGCAGACTCACGGGAAGACGACATCGATCCTTTCAGGCCACGTTCCGGAGAGCCGAAGATGCTTCATTACTCGTGTGACCTCTGCAAACGGCCGATCGACGTCCGCTCCGAGATTCGGCATGTCGTGAAGATCGAGGTTTTTCAGGCCGTCGAGGAGGGTCGTTGCGACGAGGGCGACCGTTGCGAGGAGGGCGACATCGACGAGATCGACCACCTCGACGAGGTGCACGCGATGCTCGAGCGGATCGAGGAGTCGCAGCTCGACGACGAATGTGATTCGTTCGACGACGATGCAACCCGTGTCTTTCGTTTCGATCTCTGCGAAGGCTGCCGCACGCGGTTCCTGAAGAACCCGCTCGGCGGCCGCCACGGTAAGAAACTCGACTTCAGCAACAACTGACTGCAGTAACTGACTCCAGCAAACGAAACAAACTCCGTTTCACTTCCAGGAACCATGCATGGCAGCCGGCAGCCTCTCCATAGCGTCCATCCCCGGTGATGGAACGGGCCCCGAGGTGACCGCCGAGGCGATGAAGGTTCTGGCAGCCGTGGCGAAGCTCGAGGGCTTCACCTACGACGTCGAGACGCTCGACTGGGGCGGCGATCGATTCCTGCGGACCGGCGAGATCATCCCCGAGGGAGGGCTCGATCTGCTCCGCGGGAAGCACGCGATATTCCTCGGCGCGATCGGCCACCCTGGGGTCGCTCCGGGCATCCTCGAAAAGGGCCTGCTGCTCGAGCTTCGGTTCAAGCTCGACCAGTACATCAACCTGCGGCCGGTGAAGCTTTTGCCCGGCGTGGAAACGCCGCTGGCCGGACGGGGACCGAAGGATATCGACTTCGTCGTGGTCCGCGAGAACACGGAGGACCTCTACTGCGGCGTCGGCGGCCACCTCAAGAAGGGGACGGCCGACGAGGTCGCCGTCCAGCAGGCGGTCTACACGAGGAAGGGATGCGAGCGGTGCATCCGCTGGGCCTTCGAATACACGCGAAAGAGGAACAGCCCGAAGAAGACGCTCACGCTGGTGGCGAAGACCAACGTGCTGACGTTCGGGCACGACCTGTGGTGGCGGACCTTCCAGGAGGTTGCCAGGGAATACCCCGACGTGAAGACCGACTACAACCACGTCGACGCCTGCTGCATGTGGATGGTGAAGAACCCCGAGGCCTACGATGTGATCGTCACCACGAACATGTTCGGCGACATCATCACGGACCTGGGCGGCATCATCCAGGGCGGCATGGGCGTGGCCGCGGGGGGCAACCTCAACCCCGACGTCGCTCCCGACGGCAGGCGGGGCGTGAGCATGTTCGAGCCGATGGGGGGCAGCGCCCCGAAATACACCGGCCAGGACGTGATCAACCCGATCGCGGCGATCAACGCCATGGCGATGCTGCTCGAGCACTCCGGCCAGCCGGCCGCGGCGGCCCGGATCGACCGGGCGGTCGCCCATGTCACCGGCACGAAGATGAAGAGCCAGGCCGCCGGCAAGATGGGGCACGGCACGAAGGCCGTCGGCGACCTGGTCGTCGCGGCGTTGTGATTCTCGCGGCCGTGCGAGTGGATGCCTGGTCACGAATCGCCGTTGAACGACAGCGGATTGGTTCGCCGGTTGGTAAACCGCTCCGGCGCGTTTGCACTTGATGGATGCCGCATTGCCGCCGGGGGAGCAGACGCATCGTCGCTACGGTGAGGATACACCTGATGCTCCTCAACGTTCCCCGACCCCCCGAACACGCCCCCCCGGGAGCGTTCAGCATCTGAGTGCCTGTGTGCTGCGATCAGCACCACGTTTGACCGGTTCGGGGCTGCCCGTGTGCCCGAGACGGCGTAGCTGACCAGCGCAGGCCGGAGGCCGTAGCGCCAGTCAGGTCCGAGTGAGCGGAGGAAAGGATGTCCGCAGCGAACATCCGGCGAGGGGATACGGGCAGCCCCGAACCAGCAGTGTCGACGTGCAAGAGCGGATCGCTCACCCGAGCGGCATGCGGCGGCCCTCGGACTGGCTCGCGGCCGCGGCCGCCACGATCTTCATTGCGCGGAGCGTGTCGTCGAGTCCGCTCACGGCCCGCACGAGGCTCGTCACCTTGCGGTGAAACTGGATGAGCATGT
>CAZPEM010000208.1:0-4291 GCA_964585575.1 uncultured Chitinophagaceae bacterium | reverse complement strand
ATGATCGCCGACGAGATCGCCGACATGATGATGACGGCGGGCAAGGAGATCGAGCAGCACATCATCCGCCTGGCGCAGAAGAGCCGGGCGGTGGGCATCCACCTGATCCTCGCCACGCAGAAGCCGACGGTGGACGTCATCACCGGGCTCATCAAGAGCAACCTGCCGGCGCGGATCGCCTTCCAGGTGGCCAGCCGGACCGACAGCCGCGTCGTGCTCGACGAGATGGGGGCCGAGCGGCTGCTCGGCAACGGCGACATGCTCTTCCTCTCGCCCGGAACGAGCCAGATCCTCCGCGGTCAGGGCACGTTCGTCAGCGACGAGGAAATCGGCCGCGTGATGGCGACGATCGGCACGAGCGACCCGCAGTACGCCGCGGAGCTCGTGAACCTCCAGCCCGCCCCGTCGGGCGACGCCGCCGCGGCGGCCCAGTCGCCGAAGGTCCGCGACGACCTCTACGAGCAGGCGGTCGAGGTGGTGATCCGCGAGGGCCGCGGCAGCGTGTCGCTCCTGCAGAGGGCGCTCGGCGTCGGCTACGGCAGGGGTGCGCGGCTCATCGACTTCATGGCGGAGGACGGTGTCGTCGGCCAGTATGCCGGCTCGCAGGCCCGCGAGGTCCTCCTCACGATGGAGCAGTGGGCCGAACGCAACGGCACGACGCCACCGCCCGCCGACCCGCCCCCCCGCAAGCTCAAGATCCAGCCGCACGCCGAGATCGCCCCGACGGGCGTCGTCGCCCCGTTCCGCGATGCGGAGCCCGACACCGACGAGGAGGATGACGACTCCGAGGACGACTTTGACGAGGTCGAGGACGAACTCGAAGACGAGTCGGAAGACGACGCAGACGACTACGAGGACGAAGCGGACGACTACGAAGACGACGAGTCGGAGTCGGAGTCGGACGAAGACGAGGACGAAGACGAAGACGATCGATAAGCACGAGACAGACCGTCCGGTCGATTCGCGACCCCGAAAAAACTTCCCGATCGATGATCGCGGGTTTTTTCGCGGATAGTGCCGGCCGAGCCGCGCGTGACTCGTGGCTACCGGCCATGCGGCGGTCGCTGCCGCTGCCGCCGCAGGAACTCCTCCGGGATCACGAAGTCGTCGGTGGCGGAGCCGTCGGGCTCGGGGATCAATTCCAGGGTGTCGATCCTGGGGATGTCGATGTCCTGCTTCTCGATCAGGGCGGAGAGCGTCTTGGGGGAGATCCGCTTCAGGTTCGGCAGCGAGAGCGGCGACTCGACCGTGGCGAGTGTCTTCGCGATCTCGACCGCATCGCGGGTGTCGAGGGCGGTAATGCCGGGGACGACGATCATGGCGCCGTTCTTCCGCCCGCACAGCGCAACCAGCCGCGCCACGTCCGGAGTCAACGGCGTCTCGCGGCCCGCCGTGGCCAGGAGGCGGCCCAGCCGCAGCCCGGCCGCCTGGGATGCCGCCAGCGCGGCGACCACTTCCGACCGGAAGTCGGCCAGGCCGTCGAGATGGAGCACGCCCCCCAGGTAGGCGGCGAGGCTGCGGGCCGCCTCGGGCGCGAGGCGGCTCAGCCCGTCGAGTTGCAGCGACTCACTCATGGAACCGGCGAGCGACTCGGCGGCGGCCGGTGACAGCTCGCGGAGCCCCGGCAGCGTGAGCGGTTTTGTGATCGTGGCCAGGATCTTCGCGGCGGCGATCGCATCGGGGGTGTCGAGCGCGGTGATCCCCGGCAGCATGACGCCTCTGCCGCGAGCACAGGCACAGGCGAGCCGGGCCGAGTCGGGCGTCAGCGGGATCGCGGCGCCGATCGTCGGCAGCGCCTGCACCAGGTAGAGGTCGGACCCCCGATACGCGGCGATCGCCTGGACCGCCTCCGGGGAGAGCGTGGCCACTCGGCCGAGGCCGAGGCGGTCCCCCTGAAAGCCGACCAGCTTTTCCGCCGCCTCGGCCGAGAGCGACTGCAAGCCGCCGAGTTCGAGCCTGCGGCCAGGAAAGCTCGCCAGCCCCGCGGCCACGTCGGGCTCGATCGTCTGCAGGGGGAGAAACAAGGCTTCGCACCGCGCCTTCCCCAACGCCGCGGCGGCCGCCGGCGACAGCGTGGTCGGCCCGAGATAGAGCCTGCCTCCGGCGAAGCCCGCGAGGGCTGCGGCCGTTTCCGGCCTGACCGTGGCCAGCCCGCCGATGTTTAGCTGGTCGCGGGAGACCGCCGCGAGGGCGGCGGCGACGTCCGAGGAAAGCTCAGTCATCCTCGGCAGCGAGCCGTCCCAGGCCGGGATGCGGGCGAGTTCCCGCGCGGCGTCGGTCGTCAGGCTCGTGAGGCCATGGACCGCGATCGTTTCGCCGCCAAACGCCGCCAGGCCGCGGGCCGTCTCCACGGACAGCGTGGTCAGGCCGGGCAGATCGAGCCGCTTGACTTGGCGGGCCGCCAGCGCCCGCGCGGCGTCCGGCTCGAGCGTCGTCAGCCGGTCGAGTTTGAGGAACTCCCCCTGGAACCTCGCCAGCCCCGCGGCGGTCTCGGGGGGGAGCGTGGCGAGGCCGGCCAGCGACAGTTCGGCACCCCGGTACGCCGCGAGCGCCGCGGCCGCGTCGGGCGTGAGCGTCTTCAGCCCGTTGAGCGTCAGCCCGGTGCCCGTGAACTCCGCGAGCACCGCCGCGGTCTCGGCGTCGAGGGTCTTCAGGCCGTTGAGTGCCAGGCCGTCCCAGCGCCGGCCCGATGCCAAAAGTCCGGGGCGGCCGACCATGTCGCGGGACCGGCGCACCCGCGCCACGAGGGTCCGCGCCTGCTCGGGCGTGAGCGATTCGATCGAGTTGTTATCAGCGGGAAGCCGGTCGGCGGCGCGGGCCGGGAGCCGGTCCAGGCCGACCCCGATGAGGACGGCGACCGCGAACAGGCGCGGCAGCGACGGGGGAACGGCGACATGCATGGGAAGCCTCGACGTGGTTGAGGGTTGGTGACAGATGGTCGCCGGACGGCGGCGCTCATGGACGACGGACGTGCGATTCCGATCTCAGGCCAGCACGGCGGACACGGGCTGGCCCTCGGCGATCTTGATCGGCCGCCCCATCTCCGACATGTTCTCCGTCGTGGGCCGCACGCCGACGGCGGCGGCGAGCGTGGCCAGCAGGTCGCCGACCTCGATCCGGCCGTCGGCCACCGCGCGACCGTCGTCCGTGGTGCGGCCGTGGACGGCGCCCCCCTGGATGCCACCGCCGGCCAGCACGGCCGACCAGGCGTCGGGATAGTGGTCACGGCCCTTGCCTGCGTTGATCACCGGAGTGCGGCCGAACTCGCCCATCCAGAGGATCGTCGTCGATTCCAGCAGGCCCCGCTGCCTGAGGTCCGTCATCAACGTGGCCCAGCCGGCGTCGAGCTCGGCGGAGAGTCTGGCCACCTGCGTGAAGTTGTCGTTGTGCGTGTCCCACGGAAAACCGCGAGAGCCGTTGCTCATCGCCACCTCGACGAAGGCCACGCCCCGCTCCACGAGCCGCCGCGCGAGCAGGCAGCCCTGGCCGAACGAGCCGCGGCCATAGGCCTGCCGCAGGGCGTCGGGCTCCTGGGCGAGGTCGAAGGCCTCGAGGGCCCGCTCCGATCCCGTCATGAAACGGATCGCCCGTTCGTAGACGGTGCGGTGGGCGGCGGGTGCGGTGGCCTGCGGATGCTCCGCGATGAAGCCCGCCTCCAGCGTTCGCCAGAGCTCCAGTCGCGTCGCCTGCCGGGCCAGGTAGGTGGGCCGGGGCTCGGCATCGTCTACGGTGAGCGTGGCGTAGCCGTCGGTCGCATCCGGCCGTTGATCGGAGCCGGACTTTGCCGCGACCGTGAGCGGCGCGTGAGCCGCCCCGAGGAACCCGGGCGACCCGACGTGGTAGGGCAGGTACGGGCTCACGCTCACGAAGCTCGGCAGGTCGCGCTCCCCGCGGGCGAGCGCCTTGGAAAGCGAAGCGCCCACCGTCGGGTAGCGGATCGGCCCCATCGGCAGGTGGCCGGTGTGCATGAGGTCCGAGGCCCGGGCATGATCCCCCTCCTTCGTGCTCAGGCCGCGGAGAATGGCCAGCGAGCCGGCGTGGGCGGCGAGCCTGGGGAGGTGCTCGCTGAACCGCAGGCCGGGCACGGCCGTTGCGATCTCCTTGAAGGGGCCGCCGTTGGCGTGGCCCGGCTTCATGTCGAAGGTGTCGATCTGGCTCGGGCCGCCGGTCATCCAGAGGAGGATGCAGTGCCGCCGTCTGGCGGGGTCGTCCGCGAGCGTGCCGGCCAAGGCGGGGAGGAACGGGCTCGTCGAGCAGCCGAGGGCCGAGAGGGCGAGCGTGCGCTCCGCCG
>CAZPEM010000207.1:0-4331 GCA_964585575.1 uncultured Chitinophagaceae bacterium | reverse complement strand
TCGTGGAGTTGAAGCCGAACCCCCGATACGAATACGCGAAGGGGGTGGAAATGCTGCCCAACGGGAAGACGGTGGAAATCGTCGTGAACCGGGACGGCTACGCGGAGTTGACCTACAACAAGCGCTTTTGGAAGGACGCGCAGGGGCGGCACCATCCGACCCGGGGCATTTCCGGCGATCCGGCGGAGTGCGCGTACCTTCTCGCGTGGATGTTGGAGAATCCCGAAGCCGTCACGCGGTGGGCGGAGTTTGCAACGGCGAAGGGGGCCGAAGCGCGGGCCGCGAAGGGGAGCGCGTAGGCTTCCCGGCGATCCCTCCCGGCGATGATCCCTGCCCCCTGCCCCTGCCCGGGGCAGGGGGTTTTTTCATGCGCCCGCCGCCCGGGGCCGGGGCCGGGGCCGCCCGCGCGCGGGGCAGGGATCGACGCGCCCGCCGCACGGGGCCGCACGGGACGCCCGCCGCCCGCCGCACGGGGGCCGCGCTCCCGGGCCGCCGACGGGGCCGCACGGGGCCGCGCGCCGCCCGGGGCGGGATCGGGACGGGGGCGGCGGGATCGGGCCGCACGGGACGCGGGAGGGGCCGCGCGGGAGGGGAACGGGACGGGGGGGCGGGACGCGAACGGCGGCGGCGCACGGGGCCGGAAGCCGGGAGGGAACCATCGGGGGGAGTGAAAACCGCCACACGTGATAGCGACGGCGCACCCCCCGGGGCGCCCCCCTGCCCCCGCGCGAAAAACGTCACGTGGGGGTTCTGGTTTTTTAGCCGTTTTCGCTTCCGCGACACCCGCTTGGCGTCCTCGCTGAGGCAGCCTCAAGAACTTGAGGAACCCCGCATCCTCATTTCCGAGCAGTGTCCCTCCGTAAGCACTGAAGCATTTCAAGCCTCATTGCACATAACGCGTCATGGGTGGACACGACCCAACCAGTAGCGCCCTGCATCGGATTCGCCGATGAGTCGATCACACGAACCTTTCGACGCGAGGAAACACCCACAAAACCCGCTGTTTCTGGGACCAACAAAATAGGTTGCGAGGTCGCGTGGTCCGCGTTTAGGGTGGACGCCTTCACGGGCATGGATCACTCATGACGCCTCATGAGGAGCCAATACCCGCGTGTCATTCCACCCCGAAAGGAGTCGTGCATGGGAGATCGACAGACACCGTATCGGCCCTCTTCCGACCGCCACCCAGGAGGATCCGCGAAGGCTGATTCTTTCTTCCGGGCGGACCCCGATGAGGCGAGCCATCGCCGTTTGGGGCTCCGCCCCAGAGATGCCGCAAAGGCCCTAGGAATCAGCACTTCGACGCTCAACCGGCTCGCCCGGGCCGGCGAAATCAAGTGCATCCGACTCGACCGAATGACCCTCTATCCCATGGATGCCCTCGAGGCTTGGCTCAAGGCCAAGCTCGAGAGCGCGGAGACGAAAGGAGGCACCGATGAGGCTCGCTGACGAAGGCCAGGACCCCGGCAAGGACGCCATTCCGTACACGCGATTCCCGGTCCACGCCCTGCCGCCACCGGTCGCGGCGATGATCTCGGAAAGCGCCAAGGCAATCGGGTGCGACGAGGCCCTGGTGGCCATGCCGATGCTCGCGGTCCTGGGCGCGGCGATCGGCACCACCCGGCAGATTCGCATCCGGGAAGAGTGGATGGCCTTCCCCATCCTCTGGACGGTCTGCGTGGCCGACTCCGGGAGCCAGAAATCACCCGCCGCCGACGTGTCGCTCAACTACGTCCGTCAGCGCGAGGCCAAACTCGCGAGGGACTACGCGAACCGGTGCAAGGAATACCGGCAGGCCTGCCGAGTGGCGAAGAGGCTCAAGCACGCCGGCCCGGATCCTGAATCGCCGCAGCACGCCGTGCCCCAGGAGCCCGTCTGCCGGCAGGTGCTGGTCGATGACGTCACGGTCGAAGCCCTGGCCATGGTGCTCTCCGATAACTCCCGTGGTGTGCTCCTGGCTCGGGACGAATTGTCGGGCTGGTTCGGCTCGTTCGACCGGTATGCCCACAAGGGCGGCGCCGACGAGCCCTTCTTCCTCAAGGCCTACAGCGGCCGATCACATTCGGTGAACCGCCGCACCGGCGACATCCGGTCCATCCACATCGAACGGGCGGCCGTGTGGCTCACGGGCGTGATTCCGCCCAGGGTGCTGCAGCGGGCCTTGGGATCGGTCCATCGCGAGAGCGGACTCCTGGCCCGGCTCCTGCTCGTATCGCCCCCGCATCGGCCCAGGGTGTGGAGCGAAAAGACGGTGTCGGCCGAGACGAAGACTTCGTGGAGCCGGCTTCTGGACCGCCTTTACGAGCTCACCCACGAGACGTCCGCCGACGGCACCGTCCTGCCCAGGATCATCGACCTCGGCCCCGAGGCGAAGCTCCGATACAGCGCCTTCTACGACGCCCACAACCTCGAAACCAAGGATCTGGACAGCGATCTCAGCGCCGCCTGGAGCAAGCTCGAAGAGATCCCCGGCCGGCTGGCGTTGATCGACCATGAGGTCCGGCTGGCGTCTGGGGAGGCCGGTCTCGACCCGCATACGATCGATGGCGAGTCGGTCTATCGGGCCATCCAGCTCGTGCAGTGGTTCAAGAACGAGACCCGGAGGGTGTATGCGATCCTCCGTGAGTCCGAAGCTGCTCGGGCCGTCCGGCAACTGGATGAACGGCTCATCGCCTGGATCCGCGAACGTGGCAATCCCGTCACTGCTCGGTTCGTGCGGAACCACTTCCGGAAGTTCCCCAGCTCCGAAGCCGTCGAAGTGGCGCTCCAGCGCCTTGTGGACAGCGGCCTCGGTCACTGGCGACCCGTGGTGCCAGGAGCCCAGGGAGGCCGGCCGACCGCCGTCTTCGTGCCCCACGGCATCGGCCTCGCTACGAAACTGCGACCATTTGCGGAGCCGGAGGGTTTCGTAGACGAGTCCGCGCGGGAGAATGATTCCGGAAACAGGCCTGATCAGGTTGACGACGTCGATTCCGAAGAGGAGGTGTGACTTGGCAACACTCGATGCTGAACCGGGAGTCCGCGGGACGACCTGGCGCGTTCGCTTTCTCACTCCGGGCAATCGGCGGGTCTCGGTCCGACTCGGCAAGGTCCCGAAGCGGATTGCCGAAGGCGCCAAGGTGCGGATCGAGCTCCTCGTCGCCGCGAAGATCGCCGGGCACTCGATCGACACCGAGACCGCGATCTGGGTCGCTTCACTGGGCGACAAGATCCACTCCCGTCTCGTAAAGGCCGGCCTCGTCGAGCCGCGGGCGACGTCCGTAGACGGCGGAAAACCGGTGATCCTTCTGGGCAGCCACATCGACCGCTACATCCAAAGCCGGGCGAAATTGAAGCCCAATACGCTGCGGAACTACCATGCAACCAAGCGGCTACTGACCAAGCATTTCGGGGCGGACGAGCCCGTCGAGAAGATCCACGCGGGCCGCGCTCGGGATTACCGGGAATGGCTGGCGAAGGAATACGCCCCCGCCACGGTCGCCCGGGAGATCAAGCGGGCCCGCCAGTTCTTCGAGTACGCGAAGGACTGCAAGATCATCACCGACAACCCCTTCGCCAAGATCCGCGCCGGCTCGCAGCGCAACACGTCCCGTAAGTTCTTCGTGAGCCGCGAGGTGATCGAGGACGTGCTCGCGGCCTGCCCCGACAACGAGTGGCGACTGATCGTGGTGCTCGCCAGGTATGGCGGGCTCCGGATCCCCAGCGAACTCGAGGAGCTGACCTGGGAGCGAATCGACTGGGATCACAATCGCTTCACGGTGGTCGTGAAGAAGAAGGAGCACATCGACGGGCATGGCACCCGCGTCGTGCCGATCTTCCCGGAGATCCGCCCCTACCTCGAGAAGGCGTGGTCTGAGGCACCGACCGGAAGCGTGTACGTGGTCCCCAGAGGCCGCACGGGCAACGTCAACCTACGGACGGGCCTGTTCAAGATCCTGGCCCGTGCGAGCGTCGCCCAGTGGCCCAAGCTCTTCGTGAACCTGCGGGCCAGCCGCGAGACGGAACTGATGCGGACCGAGCCCGCTCACGTCGTCCACGCGTGGCTCGGCAACTCCCGCGAGGTCGCCGAAGATCACTACCTCATGGTGACCGACGAGGACTTCGAGCGGGCCTCGAAAGGGACCGCGGGGGTACAAAAGGGAGTCAAAGGGGGAGTCGTGAATTTTCCGGGCCGTGAAACGGGCCAATCAGGCGCGATCAGATGCAATCCGGAGCGATCACCGGAAACAAAAACACCTGCACACCCCGCAGATCGCGAGGCGTGCAGGTGTTCCGATACCCCCACGGGGAGTCGAACCCCGGTTTTCGGACTGAGAACCCGACGTCCTGGG
>CAZPEM010000206.1:0-4337 GCA_964585575.1 uncultured Chitinophagaceae bacterium | reverse complement strand
GGCAAGGGAGCGGGAGAGCGTGCCGGGGACCGCGGATCGGGCAAGAGCGGGGCTTCGCAGGATGCCGACTCACAAAATCAGAAGCCGGGCGGTTCGCAGCAAGCCGGCGGGGGAAACTCCGGCGAAGGGAAAGGGAAATCGGGCGGCGCGAAGCCCGGCGACTCCGAGGTCGGTCGCCCCGGCGAGGATCTCGACAACGACGACCCGGAGGCCGACCGCAAGCCTTCCAAGGATGCGGGCATCGGCGGCCGCGCCGGCCGCGGCTTGGGCGGCTGGGATGCCGGTGGCGCAGGTCAGCCGTCGGTGGGGCAGGCGGCCTCGAGGGAGGCTGACTGGGGCGAGGAGAACCTCTCGCACGCAAGAAACGCGGTCGATCTGGCGGTCGAGCACCTGAAGCGATCGATGGACGAAGGCCGTAGCGACGTCCTCGACTCGCTCGGCTGGACCCGTGAGCAGGCGCAGGCCTTCCTCGACCGTTGGGCTCGGATGGCGAAGGACGCCAAGGAGGGCGGACCGCGGAAGCAACGAGATTTCGATCGCGCCGTTCGCAGCCTCGGACTCACGCCATCGGGCGTGCGTCGAGGCCGCGAGACCGTGGAGCAGTCGCGGGACAACCAGGCGGAAGGCCGCAGGAGCCAGCCGCCGCCGGAGTATCGCGAGCAGTTCCGGGCGTTCACCCGCGGCCTGCGACCCGACGGCGGCTGAGTCGCCGAGGCCGTGGCGGTTCAGTTCCCGCCGCCGAATGATTTGGCGGAACCGGACGGGTGTACCTCGAAGCCCTCGGCGGCGAGACGGGCGAGGAGTGCCTGGGCGTGATCGCCGCCGCTCGTCTCCACCGTCACCTGGACCGCGATCGAGAACACGTCGGGGCCGGAGAAGGACCGGTCGTGGAGAATCTCGCGGATGCTCGCGCCCTCGGCGGCGATCGTCGCGGTGAGTCTGGCCATGCCGCCGGGCCGGTCGCTGATCCGCGTCGTGAAGCGGCAGCGGCGGCCGTCGGCGGCGAGGCCGTGGTCGATGACGCGGTCGAGGCTCGTAAGGTCGATGTTGCCGCCGCAGAGAAGCAGGGCGACCTTGCGGCCGGCGAGGTCGCGGCAGCGGTCGCCGAGCAACGCCGCCAGCGCCGCGGCGCCGGCCCCCTCGACGACCGACTTCTCGAGCTCCAAAAGCCTCACGACCGCGAGGGCGAGCGCGTCCTCGTCCACGGTCACGACGCGGTCGATCGTCTTCGCCGCAAGCTTGAACGAGACCTCGCCGACGCGGCCCACCGCCAGGCCGTCGGCGAGCGTGGGACGGATCGGCACGCTCACGGGCTTCCCGGCTGCGACCGCCGCCGAGAAACTCGGCGAAGCCGCGGACTCGACGGCGATGATTCGCACGTGCGGCGCGACCGCCCCGAGCACCACGCCGACCCCCGCGAGCAGGCCCGCGCCGCCGGTGGGCACCACCACGGCCTCGACGTCGGGAACGTCCTCGAGCAGTTCGAGCGCGATCGTGCCCTGGCCCGCGATCACCCGTGGGTCGTCAAAGCCGTGAATCCGCTCGAGCCCCTCCTCCGCAGCGATCTCGATCGCGCGGCGGCGGGCGTCGTCGAACGTTTCCCCTTCGAGGATCACCCTGGCTCCGAGACGCCTGCAGGTCGAGGCCTTCACGAGCGGCGCGAACTTTGGCATCACCACCGTCACCGGAACGCCGAGCAGCCGGCCGTGCCAGGCGAGACCGAGGGCGTGGTTTCCCGCCGAGGCGGCCACGACGCCGCGGGCCCTCTGCTCGGGTGAGAGCAGCATCACCGCGTTGCGGGCCCCCCGCTCCTTGAAGCTCCCCGTCCGTTGCAGGAGATCGAGCTTGCAGTAGATCTCCGCGCCGGTGAGATCCGAGAGCGGCACGCTCGCGGGGCAGGGGGTATGGACGATCCCGGAGCGGATTCGTTCGCGGGCTGCGCGAACGTCGTCGAGGGTGACGGCGGGCTGTGTCATGCGGGAAAGGTCATGAGGGGAAGCCCGTCGGAATCCCGACGACCGAGGTGAAGCGACCGGGGCCTTGGCCGGGGACGGCCTCGACCGCAGGGTAGCCCGCATGCCGCCGTGATCGCAACCCGCCGTCCTCGCGATCCGCCGCCGTCGAGCGGCCAAATGGCCTGCCGGAACCCCCTCGGGCGACCGACGGGGCGGTTTTCGCTATCGTGGGGACATGTTCGAGGGCCCGCGTTATCTCGTGTCGTTCGGCCCCAAGCGGGTGCCTCACTGCTTCACCGACGTGCTCATCCTCGGGGGCGGCCTCGCCGGCCTGCGGGCGGCGCTCGAGGTCGACCCGGGGCTCTCGATCACGCTCATCACGAAGGACGATCTCCGCGAGTCGTCGAGCCAGTACGCGCAAGGGGGCATCGCCGGCGTGATCGATCCCGAAGACCGGTTCGACAACCACGTCGCCGACACGATCGCCGCCGGGGGCGGGCTCTGCCACGAGCAGGTCGTCGACTCGGTCGTCCGCGAGGCGCCCGACCGGATCGCGGAGCTCATGGAGTGGGGCACGAGGTTCGACGAGCAGGATGGGGCGCTTGCCCTCGGCCGCGAGGGAGGGCACAGCCACAGCCGCATCGTGCATGCGCTCGGCGACGCGACGGGCCGCGAGGTGATGCGGGCGGTGATCGAGCGGTCGAAGCGGCTGCCGAACCTCGAGATCTGGCCCGACACCTTCACGATCGACCTTGTCACCTGCGACGGCGTCTGCCGCGGGGCGATCGTCTGGAACCGGGCCCACGGAAAGACGCTCGTCTGGGCCCGCCGCACGATCCTCTCGACCGGCGGCGCGGGGCAACTCTACCGCGAGACGACCAACCCGGAGACTGCCAGCGGCGACGGGATGGCGCTGGCCTGGAGGGCGGGCGCGGTCGTCCGCGACATGGAGTTCATGCAGTTCCACCCAACCGTGCTCTACATTCCCGGCGGGGCGCGGACGCTCATCACCGAGGCGGTCCGCGGCGCGGGGGCCCACCTCGTCGATCGCGACGGCCGCCGGTTCATGCCCGAGTTCGATTCGCGGGCCGAGCTCGCCCCTCGCGACGTCGTCTCCCGCGCGATCACGGAGGTGATGCACCGCACCCACCACGCGAACGTCTACCTCGACCTGTCGCACCTCGATGCCGCGGCGGTGCGGGGCAGGTTCCCGGGGATGGCGGCCACCTGCGCGAAGTTCGGCCTCGACCTCGCCCGCGACCGGATTCCGGTGCGTCCCGGGGCCCACTACATGATCGGTGGCGTGGAGGTGGACGACACGGGGCACACGAGCCTGCCCGGGCTGCTCGCCGCGGGGGAGGTCACCTCGAGCGGGCTCCACGGCGCGAACCGGCTCGCGAGCAACAGCCTGCTCGAGGGGCTCGTCTACGGAGCCCGGGCCGGACGGGCCGCGAGCGAAGAAGCTCTCGAGGCGGGCGGCGACGACTTCCGCGTGCCGGCGCTCGCGAACGCCCGCGAGGGGGAGGCGAACGGTCCGCTCGACCTCGCCGACATCCGCAACTCGCTCAAGAGCCTCATGTGGCGGCAGGTGGGCGTCGAGCGGTCGGCCGACACGCTCGGCGAGGCGGTCGAGGCCGTCGAAGGCTGGTGCCGCTACGTCCTGCCGCGGCAGTTCCAGTCGCCCGAGGGCTGGCAGTTGCAGAACATGCTCGAGGTTGCGCGGCTCATGATCCGCTCCGCGATCCTCCGCGAGGAGACCCGCGGCGTGCACGTGCGGCGGGACCACCCGGACCGCTCCGACGACTGGCTCGCCCACATCGCTTGGAAGCGAGGGGGCACGGGCCCGCGGGTCGAGCGGCTTGCGGGGACTGGACAGGCGGGGTGATGAGTGCCTATGGTTTTTCGCATAGAGCATGGGCGTTTTCGGAGCACGGACATGGCTAAAGGCAGTGGCCGCGGCGGCGATGCCGCGATGATCGAGGCGGACGGCCTCACGAAATACTACGGGCCGTTCATCGCGATCGAGGACGTCTCGTTCCGCGTGCCGCGGGGCGAGGTGGTCGCGTTTCTCGGGCCCAACGGCGCCGGCAAGAGCACGACGATGAAGATCCTCACCGGGTATCTCGCCCCGTCGGCCGGCCGGGCGAGGATCGCCGGCTTCGACATGGCGACCGATAGGCTCGCGGGCGCGGAGCGTCTGGGCTACCTGCCGGAGAACGGCCCGCTCTATCCCGACATGACCCCTCGCGGCCTGCTCGAGTTCTTCGCCGACGCCCGCGGCCTGTCGAAGGAGAAGAAGGAGGCCCGGATCGAGGCGGTGGTCAAGCAGTGCGAGCTCGGCAGCGTGATCGGCAAGGCGATCGGCAAGCTCTCGAAGGGCTA
>CAZPEM010000205.1:0-4344 GCA_964585575.1 uncultured Chitinophagaceae bacterium | reverse complement strand
GGCAGGCGAGTTCGAGCACGTGTTCGAGCCGCGTGGTCATCGTGCGGAGGTCGCGGTTGTTGATGCCAACGAGCGACGCGCCCAGGTCGAGCACCCGCGAGAGGTTCTCCGTGTCGTGCAGCTCCACGAGCGGCGTCATCCCGAGGTCGATGATCTCGCGGTAAAGGCTGCGGAGGTGGCAGTCGTCGAGGCACTCCGCGATGAGGAGCACCGCGTCGGCTCCCGCCGCGCGGGCCTCGTGCACCTGGAAGCGGTCGACCACGAACTCCTTTCGCAGGATCGGCAGCGGCGAGGCGGCCCGGGCCGCCCGCAGGTCGTCGAGCGAGCCGCCGAAGCCCTCGCCGTCGGTGAGGATCGAGAGAGCCGACGCGCCCGCTTCCCGGTATTCCCCGATGATCCCATCGACGGTCGCCCCCGGCCTGATCTCGCCGGCCGACGGGCTCTTCCGCTTGAACTCCGCGATGAGATGGATCCGGCCTGCGGGTTTCTCGGCGGTGGCAACGCCCCCGCTGACGGCCGCGAAGAAATCACGGATCGGCGGCGCGGCGGCCACGGCGGCGGCGAGCTGCGAATCGCTCGTGGCGGCGCGGGTGGCTTCCACCTCGCGGCGCTTCCTCGCGACGATGCTGTCGAGGATCGTCGCCATCAGTGTCGGAAGTGTCGCCGCGACGTGAACACCATCGGCAGGCCCGCCGCGTCGCAGGCGGCGATCACCTCGTTGTCACGCTTCGATCCGCCCGGCTGGATCACGGCCGCGATCCCCGCCTTCACCGCGAGCTCGACCGAATCGGGAAACGGGAAGAACGCGTCGGAGGCGAGCACGCCCCCCCGCCCCCGATCCCCCGCCTTCTCGATCGCATGCCGCACGGCATCGACGCGGCTCGTCTGGCCGAGGCCGGCACCGACGAGGCTCTTCCCCTTGCAGACGGCGATCGCGTTGCTCGAGAGCCGGCGGACCACCGTGAACGCGAAGGCGAGCTCGCGCAGAAGCGATTCAGGAGGGGCCACCTTCGTCACGACCCGCCACGTGGCCGGATCGTCGGCGGCGTCGTCGGGCTCCTGCGCGAGGATCGCGCCGGCGACGGTCTTCAGCTCCATGCCGTGCGTCGCCTTCCAAGGGTCGCCCGCCGGAAGCGTCACGAGCCGCACGTTCGCCTTCCAACTCGGCTTCGTCGTGAGCAGCTCCACCGCCTCCGGCTCGAAGGCGGGCGCCGCGATCACCTCGAGGAACATCCCCGGCGCGAGCAGCACCTCCGCGGTCGCCCGATCGAACGGCCGGTTCACCGCCACGATGCCGCCGAAGGCGCTCGTGGGGTCGGCGGCCATCGCCGTCGCGAGGGCTTCGGCCGGGCCGGCCGCCGCCGCTGCGCCACAGGGGTTCGTGTGCTTCACGACGACAGCCGCCGGCTCGTCGAAGAGCCATGCCAGCCGCATCGCCGCGTCGAGATCGGCGAGGTTGTTGTAGGAGAGCTCCTTGCCGGAGAGCTGATGGAGGCCCGCGAGCCCGGAGCGGCTCCCCGCGGGGCAGTAGAGCGAGGCGGCCTGGTGCGGGTTCTCCCCGTAGCGAAGCGGCAGCCGACGCTCGAGATCGAGCGAGAACCGCTCCGGAAGCGGCTCGGCCTCACTGGCAGCCAAACGCGGTTCGCCCGCGTAACCCGCCATCCAGGCGGCAATCCTGCGGTCGTAGTCGGCCGTCCGCTCGAAGGCCTTCGCCGCGAGATGCTTGCGGTCGGCGAGGGTCGTGCCCCCCTTCGCGATCGCCGCGACGAAGCCGTCGTACTGTTCGGGCGACGAGACGACCGCCGTGAAGAGGTGGTTCTTCGCCGCCGCCCGCACGAGGCTCGGGCCGCCGATGTCGATCAGCTCGATGCACTCCTCGACCGTGGCGTTGGCCGCGGAGGCGACCCGCTCGAAGGGATAGAGGTTCACGATCACCGCGTCGAAGGTCTCGATGCGGTGCTCCGCGAGCACGCCGAGGTCGTCGTCGAGGTGCCGCCTCGCCAGCACGCCCGCGAAGATCCGCGGGTGGAGCGTCTTCACGCGGCCGTCGAGCACTTCGGGAAAACCGGTGATCGTGGAGACGTCCTCGACCTCGAGGCCGAGCTTCTCGAGCGCGGTGCGGGTGCCACCCGTGCTCGCGACGCGGACACCCGCCTTCGAAAGCGCCTTGGCGAGGCCCTCGAGACCGGTCTTGTCGAAGACGCTCACGAGCACCCGCCGGATGGGCACGAGGCCGTCGGGGTTGCCGGGAAAGGGATCGATCGATGCTCTGGGATGGGTCGTGTGCATGGCAACGTTATACCCGCTCACCACATACCCGCTCACCATGCGACCTCACCCCCTCACCCTCCCGGGAGCTGCACCTCGAAGACGGTGCCCGCCTGCGAGCCGCGTCCGTGCACGAGCACGCGGCCGCGGAGCTGCTTCACGATCGACTTCACGAGCGAGAGCCCGAGCCCCGTGCCGGGCACGCTCCGCTCGAGTTCGCTGCCGAGCCGGACGAACCGGCGGAAGATCCTCGCCCGCAGCGGCTGCGGGATCCCTGGACCGTTGTCGGCGACCCGCACCGCCACGATCCCCTGCGGCATCGAGAGCACGGTGACCTCGACCACGGGCTTCGGCAGCGAGTACTTCACGGCGTTGTCGAGCAGGTTTCGAAAGACGATATCGAGGTCGGACGGACGGCCGCGGATCGTGCGGCCTGGGTTCCCGCCGTCGTCGATCGAGATGCACGACGCCTCCACGCCATGCCGCTTCGTCACGAGGTCGGAAGCGTGCGCGAGCAGCGGCACCACCGGCACCTCCTCGACCGGCCCGCTGGGCCGCCGCTGGAGCGTCTTGGCCGCGTCGAGCAGGTGGTCGATGAGCGTGTCGAGCCGCTCGACGTCGTCGAGCATGAAACGGTGGAAGTCCGCCTGCTGCTCCGGAGACACGCTTCGGCGGGTGAGCGTCTGGAGGTAGAGCTTGAGCGAGGCGATCGGGCTCTTGAGCTCGTGCGTGACGCTGTCGATGAAGTTGCTCTGCCGCTGCGAAAGCGCGATCGCCTTCACCGCGAGCAGGAGGTAGACGATCACCCCGGCCAGCACGAGCACCAGGAGCGCCACCCCCACGCCGAGCACCGTCCAGTAGAAGGCCGCGTTGCCCGAGCCGAGGGCGGCGGCGAGGCTCACGAGCACCCAGCCCACGCCGAGCGCGAGGATCGAGCCGATGAGCACGATGCCGAGCAGGATCGGCCAGCCGAGCGAGCGGCGGGGTTCCATGGGGCGAGCTTCCTTTCGGGCCGAGCCGTTATACCCTTGCTATGGATGCTATGGACCCTTGCCGTGCCGAGGCCCACAGCCGCGGCCCGTGTCTCCCCCGAATCGATCCGACATGCCAAAGCCCTCGACGAACGACCTCCGCATCGTCCTGGACGCCGTCGAGATCGTGTTTTCCTGGTGCGGCGACCGTTGGTCGCACGCGATCCATTTTCCTGGACACGCGGACGCGGATACGTGGCAGAGCGTCGAGGGGCCAGAGGAACCCGGCGGCGATGCGGCGTGGCCCGTCTCCCCGGTGATCGTCGAACTCTCCCCCGTACCCTCGGCGGCCGCGGTCGTCGGCGTCGGCCGCGCCGGCAGGTCGCACTTCTCGGTGAGCTTCACCGCAAAGCCCGCCTCCAGTTTTCCTGCCGGCAGCGGATCCCACCTGTTCGTGGAATGTGCCTGTCGGATCCAGGAGCCCCCCGGCTGGCTCGGCTCGACGTATCAAAAGGTGGGATCGGCCGGCACGCCGTCGAGCCTCACCCGCATCCCGGCGTTGATCGACCCCGCAACCACCGGTTCCCTGCCCCGAACCGTATCCTGGTCGTACTTCGTCGGGCCGACGGGCCCGGTGGCCGCCGAGCCGCCCCGATGATCGGCCCCCGGGGCCGTGGCTTGCGGGAGGCCGCCCGATCGATCAGATTCATGGGACGTGCCGGTTCCCGAATCCGCCGCCACTCCGCAGGTTCACGATGTTTGAAGTGGTCGAACAGCTCAAGAAGGAATGGACCGACAAGTACGTGGTGGTGAGTTCCCCCGCGCCGGAGCTCGCCAGGTTCGCCAACGCCACCGGAACGGTGAAGACGGTGAACATGAACGGCCGCTGCCTGGTCGAGTTCGACCAGTACAACAACATCGGCTGGTACGACATCGATCCGGCTTTCCTGAAGATCGTTCCCAAGCCGCTGCCGAAGCCGGCCGAGGCGAAGCCGCCCAAGGCGGCCGCTCCCGCAAAACCCGCCGCCTCCAAGCCGGCTGCCGCCAAGCCCGCCGCAGCGGCGAAGCCCGCGGGCGGCAAGCCATCTACCGCCGACATCCTCGC
>CAZPEM010000204.1:0-4450 GCA_964585575.1 uncultured Chitinophagaceae bacterium | reverse complement strand
CTAGTCAAAAACTAGACTGTCACCCGGCGAGCCCTGCCCGCTAGGCTTTTCGGGCCGACCCTCCCGGCGGAGGAACGGGTCGGCCGACGTTGATGGGATATCGCTCGTCCGCTCGAAGGAGTTTTGCGATGGGTTTCATCCAGGGACTGCTGGCGCTGCTCGGCCGGTTCATGATCGCCACGATCTTCATCATGAGCGCCGCGGGCAACAAGATCCCGAAGTTCGCCGAGGTCGTGAAGACGATGGAGGCTGCCGGCATTCCGCAGCCGCAGATCATGCTCGTCGGAGCGATCGCGTTTCTCCTCATCGGCGGGCTCTCGGTCGCGATCGGCTACAAGGCACGGCTCGGCGCGGTCCTGCTGCTCGCCTTCCTCGCCGCGGCCACCTACTACTTCCACGCCTTCTGGAAGATCGACGTCAAGGAGGAGCCGGCGCAGTTCCAGGAGCAGATCATAGCCTTCATGAAAAACCTCGCGCTCGCCGGCACGATGGTGTTTCTCATCGCCAACGGCGCGGGGCCCGGCAGCCTCGACGCCCGATCCCGCGCCGCCCAGGCCGATTCGCCCGAGATCGAGGAGGAGTGAAGCCCCTCACCCGCGAAGCCGCCGCGCGACTTCGGGGGCGAAGTAGGTGAGGATGCCGTCGGCGCCGGCCCGCTTGATCACGATCAGGCTCTCGATCGCCGCCCGGTCGCCGTCGAGCCAGCCGTTGGCGGCCGCCGCCTTGATCATCGCGTACTCACCGCTCACCTGATACGCGAAGGTCGGCATGCCGAACTCCCGCTTCACGCGATGGATGATGTCGAGCGACGTGATCGCCGGCTTCACCATCACCATGTCGGCCCCTTCCGCGACGTCGAGGGCCACTTCGCGGATCGCCTCGAGGGCGTTGGCGGGGTCCATCTGGTAGGTCTTCTTGTCGCCGACGCCGAGCGCGGCCGCCGTGCCGAGCGACGCACGGCTGCCAACCGCGTCACGAAACGGCCCGTAGAAGGCCGAGGCGTACTTGGCGGCATAGGACAGGATGCAGACGTCCCGGTGCCCCGCCGCATCGAGCGCCGCGCGAATCCTGCCGACCCGGCCATCCATCATGTCGGAGGGAGCCACGACCTGGCAGCCCGCCTCGGCGAGCACGACCGCCTGCCGGCAGAGGACCTCGACCGTCTCGTCGTTGAGGATTGTTCCATCCCGAAGCAGCCCGTCGTGGCCGTGGGTGGTGTACGGGTCGAGGGCGACGTCGCAGACGACGCCGATCCCGTCGGCGAGCTCGCGCCGAATCGCGCGGACGGCCCGGCAGGCGAGGTTGTCGGAATCGAGGGCGTGGCGGCCGTCGTCGGTCTTGTCGGCCGGGTCGGTGACCGGAAAGATCGCCACCGCCGGAATGCCGAGCGACGCCGCCTCGGCCGCCGCCCGCACGGCCGACTCGACCGACAATCGCGACACGCCCGGCATGCTCGGCACGGGCTCGTTCTCGGCGCGACCGTGCACGAAGATCGGCCAGATGAGATCGGCCGGCGAGAGCGAAGCCTCGGCCACGGCCCTACGGAGCCACTCGTGCCGTCGCAGTCGGCGAAGCCGCGTCGCGGGAAACGATCCGAAATGCATCATGCCCTCGATCAGGTTTGTCTGGCAGTTGCTTCTCGATCGGGCCCTTAGGCCCTGCCGTCCACGAGCACGGCCGATTCGATCGCCACCGGCGAATCGGCAGGGTCGCCCATGAGCGTCGCCACGGCACACGACTCCTCGGTCTCCCACACCGACACCTTCCGGGCCATGACGCCGAGATCGCCGAGCACGCTCGGGCAGACGACCTCGAGCAGGTAGCGGGCCATGTTCTCCGCCGTCGGGTTCCAGGGCATCACGAAATACTTGGTGGGCTCGACGCTGCGGATCGCGGCGAGCGCGTTCTCATCCTCCTCGAAAACGAGAAACGCATGGTCCCAGTTGTCGTCGAGCCAGCCGAGCAACCGCTTCTTGATGAGCGAGAAATCGACGACTCGTCCGACCGCATCGACCTCCGATCCGCCGCCGGCCCCCACGACCTCGACGTCCACCCGGTAGTTGTGCCCGTGAAAAAACGCGCACTTGCTCTCGTGCCGATAAAGCCGGTGCCCGGCGCAGAACCGCAGCTGCCGGACGAGCGAAAGCTGCGTGGATGATGAATCGTTCATGACATCCATGATAGCCAGCCCGTCAAACGTGCTGGTTCGGGGCTGCCCGTATCCCCTCGCCGTAGCGACGATGCGTCTGCTCCCCCGGCGGCAATGCGGCATCCATCAAGCGCCCCAAACAGGTGCGAAGCCCGCTCACAGCTGGGTCGGGTTTGGAGCGTCGCCGTAGACGGCCTTCGGGTCGAATGACTTTTCGTGTTCGAGGAACTCGAGCGACGTGCCCGTCTTGCGCTCGGTCCCCACGGGCACCTTCCGGTAGAAGCACGAGCGGTAGCCGACGTGGCAGCTCGCGCCGCCGGCCACCTCGACCCGCAGCCAGACGCAGTCCTGGTCGTCGTCGATCCGCATCTCGACCACCTTCTGAACGAGGCCGCTCGTGGCACCCTTGTGCCAGAGCTGCTGGCGGCTGCGGCTGAAGTAGTGGGCTTCGCCCGTCTCGATCGTCCGCCGGAGGGCCTCGCGGTTCATCACCGCCACCATCAGCACCTCGCCGGAATGGAAGTCGGTGGTGACGCAGGGGATGAATCCGGCGGCGTCGAACTTCGGGGCGAGGTCGTTCCCCTCCTCCACCTGCTCGACGGTGACACGCTTGCCGAACAACGAATCGTCCTGGTTGGGCTCTGGCACGGCGAAACCTCCTTCGCCACGACTATACCAAGGCCCGTTACGACCACACGCTCGTTCGTTGACTTCCCCGCTCGCCAGGCCGTAGTCTCGGCCGACGATACGGTTTGTCGCCGCCCGCCCTTCCCCACGCCGAGATCCAGCCATGCCCGCTTCCGTCGCCAGCATCAGCCTCGTCCGCGTCGCCCGCCGCCTGGCGGTATCGGGCCCCGTCCTGTCGCTCGTCGCCGCCACATTGATCGTGCCGTCTCCCGCCTCCGGCCGCGACTGGCCGACCTTCCGCGGCGAGGACCGCACGGGCGTGGCCGCCGACACCGACCTGCTCGAGACCTGGCCGCCGGAGGGCCCGAAGCTCGTCTGGCAGACGGCCGGCGCCGGCCGTGGCTACGCAAGCCCCGCGATCGCCGGCAAGAGAATCTTCACGCTCGGCGACGGCCTCTCCACGGCGGACGACGCCGACGAATACCTGAGCTGCTTCGACCGCGAGACCGGCCGGCAGCTCTGGAAGACGAAGACCGGCGCTCCCTGGAACAACGGACAGCCGACCTGGCAGAGCTCCCGCAGCACGCCCACGGTCGACGACCAAACCGTCTACGTGCTCTCCCCCTTCGGCCAGCTCGTCGCCTGCCGGGTGGCCGACGGCCAGGAGGTCTTCCGCGTCGATCTTGTCGGCGCGCTTGGCGGCAAGAAGGGCGACCCGTGGGGCTACAGCGAGAGCGTCACGATCGACGGCAACCGGCTCATCTGCACGCCCGGCGGCGACAAGGCGACGATGGTGGCGCTCGACAAGAAGACGGGAAAGGTCATCTGGACGTGCGCGGTTCCGGGAGACCGCGGCGCGGGGCATGCCTCGATCGTGATCGCGAACGTCGGCCGCAGGAAGGTCTACGTGCAGACGACGGCCGGCGGCGCGATCAGCGTCGATGCCGCAACCGGCAAGCTCCTCTGGACCTACCCCATCGACCAGACGACGGCCGTGATTCCCACGCCGATCGTGAAGGGGGATCTCGTCTTCATCGCCGCCGGCTACAAGCGGGGCGGCGCACTCGTGAAACAGGTGGCCGGAAGCGACGGCGGCGTCACGGTGGAGCAGGTCTACGGCCTCAACACGGAGCTGGCCAACAAGCACGGCGGCATCGTGCTCGTCGGCAACCACCTCTACGGCGACTCCGACGACAAGGGGATCCCCTTCTGCGCCGAGCTTGCGACCGGCACGATCGCCTGGAAGAACCGCGGCAGCGGCAAGGGCTCGGCCGCCGTCGCCGCCGCCGACGGCCACGTCTACGTGCGGTATGCCGACGGGACGCTGTCGCTCGTCAAGGCCGACCCGTCCTCCTACACCGAGGTGGCGAAGTTCAAGATCCCCGGCAGCGGCGACCGCCCCAGCTGGGCCCACCCCGTGATCCTCGACGGCCGCCTCTACCTCCGCGAGGGCGACACGATCCTCTGCTACGACCTGCGGAAGTGACGGCTGCCGGTGTTCTGCGACACCGTCCGTCGGATCGCTGCCACCCTGGCTCCCCTCTCGGCTTGCGCCTCGGGCTTCCGTGTCAGGGGTTCGTGCAGCAAGGTCACGCAGGCACTCCGATGCTGAACGCCACGGGAGCGGACGCGGAGGAGCATCAGGCGTATCCTCGCCGTAGCGACGGAGCGTCT
>CAZPEM010000203.1:0-4567 GCA_964585575.1 uncultured Chitinophagaceae bacterium | reverse complement strand
GCCGGCCGCGAGCCGGCAGAGCGACCGGTAGAGGTCGATCGCCTCCGGCCGCATGCCGCGGACGAGCCCCGCGCGGTCGAACGACGCATCCTCGACGAGCAGACCGGGCTCGTAGCGATCCTCCGGCGGCTCGAGATTCACGCCCATCAATCTGCCGACATCCGCGATCAATCCCGTGGGGTCGCGGGCCACGCGGGTCGTCTCGAGGAGCAGGCAGCGGTCGCGATGCGCGAGGAAGAAATCGTGGAGCCGACGGTTGTAGGCGAGCCACACATCGGCCGCCAGCCGCGGGTTGACCGCGAAGGCGGTGTCGCCCCGTCGCAGGAGCGAGTCGACGACCTCCCACGGCCTGCGGAAGAGGAGCAGAAAAACCGCCTCCGGCAGCCTCTCCCTCCATGCTTCGAGAAAGAGCGTCGTGCGGGGATCCTTCCAGCCCCACGGTCGGCCGAGGCCGCGCCGCCGCGCAACCAGTGCGTCGCAGTCATCCCCCACGGCCGGCGGCACGAAGATGGAATCCTGGCAGGTGAACCCCTCGCTCCCGAGGCCGTTGGCGGTGAGCGCCCGTCGGTGGAGTTCGTAGAAATCGATATCCTCGAAGTGCCCGAGCGGGTTGCCACGCTCCGGGCCCATGAGCCGCTCGCCGAGATGGACCCCGGCCGATGCCACGAGCGATGCGGCGAGCGACGTTCCCGAGCGGTGCATCCCGGCGATCACGAGAGCCGGAAAAGGCGGCGAGTTCTCCATACTCATTGTTCATCGACGCCCGGCAGCCCCCGACTGAATTTCCCCCCGGCTTGCCCGGTTTCCGCGTCCCGCCTCGGCCATCGGAAAACGTCCGAGGTTCACTCCCTTCCCAAGGCCGAATCGGCCTTGTGGAAACGCTGCTTCCCCCGTATTCCCCCACCGGTGAATCCGGCCCCGCTTCGGCGTGGCTGCGCAGGAGTGCGGTTCGATGCTCGGACGACGGTTGCTGCGCCGGTATTTCAACCGTCCTTGGTACGTGTCGCGGTACGGCAGGAAGTGGCAGGTCCGCGCGTTTCCGCGGTGGTACCACCGCCGCCGTGGCTGGAAGAAGGGCTACAGCCCCCACCCGCTCTTCGATGCGGCCTGGTATCTCGCCGAGCATCCCGACGTTGCCCATGCCCGGATCGATCCGCTCTCCCATTACGTCGAATTCGGCTGGCGGGAGGGACGCTCCCCGCACCCGCTCTTCGACGTCGGCTGGTACCTGGCGATGAACCCCGACGTCGCGGCCGCCGGCATCGAGCCGCTTCGGCACTATCTCGCCGATGGCTGGAAGGAGGGCCGCTCGCCGCATCCGGCGTTCGATCCGGCCTGGTATCTGGCCAACCACCACGACGTGGCAGCCGTCGGCTGCGAGCCCCTGACGCACTACCTCGAGCACGGCTGGAAGGAGGGCCGCCAGCCGCACCCGCTCTTCGATGGAGCATGGTATCGCCGCCATCTGCCCGAAGCCGTCGCGGAGGCGGGCGATCCGCTCTCGCACTATCTCACCCTCGGCTGGCGGGAGGGACGCGAGCCGACGTGGCGGTTCTCCGTCGCGGCCTACGTTGCGAGCCTCGCCGAGCCCCTGCCGGCGCACGTCAATCCGTTCATGCACTTCCTCGTCACGGAATACGCACCTGCAGCCCGCGACCCGGCCGCTGTCGAGGCGCTGCTTACGCGGCTCGGAAACGGCGACGACTCGCGGCTCGCCGGCTGGAACCCGGCCGAAGCCAACCGCCACCCCGGCGACGTGCGGGCGATCGCCATGTACCTGCCGCAGTTCCACCGCGTGCCGGAGAACGACCGCTGGTGGGGGGAGGGCTTCACGGAGTGGACGAACGTCCGCCGCGCGAGACCCATGTATCCCGGCCACGAGCAGCCGCACGTGCCCCATGACGACGTCGGCTACTACGACCTCGACGACCCCGCCGTACTCGAACGGCAGGCCGCCCTGGCGGCCCGCTACGGGATTCACGGCTTC
Organism: uncultured Chitinophagaceae bacterium; assembly: GCA_964585575.1. Taxonomy (GTDB): domain Bacteria; phylum Planctomycetota; class Planctomycetia; order Pirellulales; family UBA1268; genus UBA4655. The sequence goes on along the minus strand of CAZPEM010000203.1, from coordinate 2,580 downwards.
TGCTACTACTATTATTGGTTCGACGGCCGCAGGATCCTGGAGAAGCCGATCGAGCGGATGCTGCAAAGAGGAAAGCCCGACTTTCCCTTCTGCTTCTGTTGGGCCAACGAGAACTGGACTCGGACGTGGGACGGCCTCGACCGCGAGATCCTCCTCGAGCAGCGGCACTCGCCCGATGGCGACGAGCGGTTTCTCCGCGACCTCCTCCCCGCACTTCGCGACCCGCGGTACATCCGGATCGACGGAATGCCGCTGCTTGCCGTCTATCGGCCGGGGCTGCTCGACGACGCCGCGGCCACCGCTGCGCGATGGCGTGAGCTCGCGAAGCGGGAAGGGCTCGAAGGGCTCCACCTCGCCGCCGTGCAGAGCTTCGACCGCGACGATCCTCGCGGCTATGGCTTCGACTCGGCGATCCAGTTTCCGCCGCTGTTGATCCCGTCAGCCGATCTCGCCGCCGGCACCGATTTTCAGGCCGAGCCGGGCTTCCGCGGCCACGTTCGCGATTACCGCGACGCCGTGCGTCATTCGTTGGGCCAGCCCCGGCAGCGGTATCCGCTGTTTCGCGGCGTGATGCCCCGCTGGGACAACACCGCGAGGCGGATGGAGCGGGCGACCTCGTGGGTGAACGCGACGCCCGAGCGGTACGGCGACTGGCTGCGGGCCGCGGTCGCGCAGACGCAAGCCGAGCATCCCGACGGACGGCAGTTCCTCTTCATCAACGCCTGGAACGAGTGGGCCGAGGGGGCCCACCTCGAGCCCGACACGAGGCACGGCTACCGCTATCTCGAAGAGACGCTTGCGGCGGTCAAGACGGCCCAGGGCGGATCGTTCGGCGGACCGATCGAGATGACCTCGGCCCGTCATCCCGACGTCGTCCGCGGCCGGCACGCGCGGCTCGAGGCGATTCTCGGCGGTCCACTTCCGAAGCGGCCGCGGGACGCCCTCTCCGGGCACGTGGCGCTCGTCTCGCAGCTCGCGGCCGCGGGCCATGCAATGTCGATCGAAGACGGCGTCGTTCGCTGCCGGATCGGCGGCGAGTCGATTGTCCTCGAGAGTCCCGGGAGCATGGCCCACGCGCACGACGTCGCCTTCGGAAACGGAGGCGACCGGCCCGTCGCCTTCGTGCTGCTCCAGTTCGGCCGGCCGGAGGTGACGGCCCGGTGCGTCGAGTCGATCCGTCGGCTCGACCCCTGCGGCCGGGAGGTGCACGTCGTGATCGTCGACAACGCCTCGCCCCCCGAGGCGGTGGCGGAGACGCGTCGCCTCTTCGCCGGCATGCCGCGGGTGACGCTCATTTGCAACGCGGAGAACACGGGCTTCGCACGGGGCAACAACGTCGGCTACCGCCATGCCCGCGAGGTGCTCGGGGCCGACTTCATCGCCGTCGTGAACAACGACACGGTGTTCGAGGATGCCGCGTTCATCGGCAAATGCCTCGCGATCTTCGGGCGGCAGGCCTACTCGGTGCTCGGCCCCGACATCGTCACACCCGACGGCCGCCACGAGAATCCCTGGAACGACTGCGTCTATGCGCGGCAGGAGTGGCGGGCGCTCCAGTCGCTCTTCGAGCGGCAGCGGGAGACGTGGCGGGCGACGGGCAAGGCGGAGTTTCATCGGATCGGGACGCGGTCCCCGGATGCCCGGAGCATCGTCGATCCGGTGCTCCAGGGGGCCGCCTACGTCTTCTCGCCGGTGTTCACGCGGGAGAAGGAGCTGCCGTTCGACGAGCGGACGTTCCTTTACGGCGAGGAGTTTCTGCTCGCGGTCGACTGCCTCCTCTCCGGCCACCCGACGCTCTACTCGAGCGAGCTCGCGATCCGGCACGAGGAGGGTGTCTCGACGGCGTCGATGCCCGACGCCCGCAAGATCGCCCGCGGCTACGACGGTGCGATCGACGCGATCCGGCTCGCACTCGGCCGTCTCGACCGGCGCGCCGCGGCCGCCGGTGGGATCTGCGTGCGGCCGGAATCGCCCGAGATCGCGGCGGCCACCGGCGACGGCCGCCGGCACGTGCTCGTCGATCTGCTCTTCTGCCAGCCCGGGTTCCACGGCGGCGGCGAGTATGGCAAGGCCGTCTTCCGCGAGGTGGTCGATTCGGCCGCGCGTCGCGGCGACGTGCAGGTCTGGGCCGCGCTCGACCCGACGCTGTTCATCGACGAGTGGGTCTGGGAGAGCTGCCGCCGCCACGGCGTGAATATCGTGGCGGTGAAATCGTTCGACGACATCGTCTCGCTCGTCGACTCCGAGCGTTTCGACGCCTTCTTTGCGCCTGCGATCGTCGTCTACACCGGCTACGAATACATGAAGCGGGTCGGCGGGCCGCTCAAGTTCAGGGCTGGACGCACGCGGGTGGTCGGCACGCTGCTCGACGTCCGCGATCTCGAGCTCGCGGAGGATTGGGAGCGGATCGCGTCGGCCCGCCGGAAGGCCGGGTGCGTCCGCGAAACGTCGCTCTCGGCGGCCGGTTGGCAGACGGAGGAGATGCGACAGGCCCGCCACGCGGAGGCGCTCCGCGCGATGTACCGCGGCATCTGCGCGAGCCCCGCGGTTCAGAAACTAGTGACGATCTCGGAGTATTCG
>CAZPEM010000202.1:2455-4670 GCA_964585575.1 uncultured Chitinophagaceae bacterium | reverse complement strand
TCGGGCCGGTGATGAAGGAGAGCATGCTCGGCAGCCTGCCGGCATGACGGTCGCGCACGCCCTGGAGGGCGTCGCCGAGCGTGGCCACCACCTGATCGACCGTCGCCACGACGACGTGGACGTGCGGCAGGATCGAGAGGGCACGGCCGCCGCAGGTGCTGCTCGACACGAGGATCGACCCCGTCTGGGCGACGAGCGACTCGCAGGCCGAGATCCCGGCGTCGCACGCCTCGACCGCATCCTTGTCGAACGTCCCGGAATCGATGGCGTGGGTCGCACAGGGCACGCCCGAAAGGAGCGGCTCAACGAGCGGGTGGGAGTGGTAGGCCACCCGCCGCCAATCCCTTTCGCGGGCGAGCACGAGCATGAGGTCGGCCGCGGCCGTCGTGTCGGGCACGCGGTGGACGATCGCCCGAAGCTTGCCGAGATTCTCGGTGAGGATCGAAACCCGCTCCTCGGGCGTCTCACCGCCGTCGGGCAGCCACGGCCGCGCGACCTCGATCGGCAGGATATCGAGGCCCGCTGACCGGCCGGGTTGCGAAGCGACCACATCGTGTGATTTCAGGTGGGGCAGCGGCGCCGGGACGCGAAGCGCTTCCCGCACCCGGGCGAGGATCGTGTCGCGGGCTGACATGCCGCTGGTGGATGCGGAGCTCATCTGCGGCTCCTCCACTGACTGCGAAAGCTCGCTGCCGGCGCCGCGGGCAGGTCGCGGGTCGCGAGCCAATCGCGGACGAGAGGCGGACGAAGCCTCTTCATGAGGCCGAGCGTCGCCCGGAACATCGCCCCGCCCGCGGCAAAGAGCCACGGCCGGCGAGCCGCGAAGACGAACAAGCGGTGGCCGAGCTTCTCGAGCCGCCCCGGCGCCGTGCGGGCCGCGTTGCGACGGTTGTGCAGGAGATGGTGGTGGATGTCGATCCGCACGGGGCAGGCGTCGGTGCAGGCGCCGCAGAGCGAGCTCGCCCCGGAGAGGTGGTTCCAGTCGACCAGGCCACGCAGGTGCGGGGTGATCACCGAGCCGATCGGCCCCTGGTAGGTGGTGCCGTAGGTGAATCCGCCGACGTTCTTGAAGATCGGACAGACGTTGAGGCAGGCGCCGCAGCGGATGCAGTGGAGGCTGTCCCGCTGCTCCGGATCGGCGAGGATCGCCGTGCGGGAGTTGTCGAGGAGCACGAGGTGCATCTCCTCCGGGCCGTCGCACTCCCCCGGCTTACGCGGGCCCGCGTAGAGCGTGTTGTAGCAGGTCATCGGCTGGCCGGCCCCCGCCGTGGCGAGCATCGGCAGCAGCACGGCGAGGTCGTCGAGATGCTCGACCACCTTCTCGATTCCCGAGATCGCGATGTGCACCCGCGGGAGCGCGGCGGTGAGCCGGGCATTCCCCTCGTTCTCCGTGATCGATATCTGGCCGGTCTCGGCCACGAGGAAATTGGCGCCCGTGATCCCGACGTCGGCATCGACGTAGAGCCGACGCATGTGCCGTCGGGCGATCATCGTCAGCTCCTCGGGGCTGTCGGTGGGCGGCGTGCCGAGGTGCCGGCCGAAGAGGTCGCTGATCTCGTCCCGGCGGACGTGCATGCAGGGGAAGACGAAGTGGTAGGGAGGCTCGCCCCGGAGCTGCTGGATGAACTCGCCGAGATCGCTCTCCACGACCTCGTAGCCGTCCTTCTCCATCGCCTGGTTGAGGTGGATCTCCTCGCTCGTCATGCACTTGCTCTTGATGACGGCGCGGGCCTTCGCCGCGCGAAGCAGTTCGAGCACGATCCGACGGGCCTCCTCGGCGTCCCTCGCCCAGTGCACCCGGCCGCCGTTGGCCTCGAAGTTGGCGACGAACCGCGGCAGGAGCTCGTCGAGCCGGTTCACGGCCGACCACTTCGCGAGGCTCGCCGCATCGCGGGCATGCTCCCAGTCGCGGTAGCGGGCCTTCTGGAGGTCGCGGCTGGCGTAGTAGCCGCCGAGCGCCTTGCGGACAAAGGCACGGTGGCCGACGTCTCGGGCATGCGCCGCGGCATCCGCGAGAAATTGCTTCTTCGCGCGGGCCGGCGGCACCTCGCCCGGCGGATGGGAAACGGTCCCAGGGGAACTCTTCGAAGCGGGATCCTTGACGATCATGCCGGTATCATAGCGTGGTGCCTCGACCGCGAGCCCAAGTCCCTCGCATGATGCTCTTCGCGGTCGCCTTTCCGCTCGGCCTGCTCGCCTACGTCGGCGCCCGGGA
>CAZPEM010000202.1:0-2355 GCA_964585575.1 uncultured Chitinophagaceae bacterium | reverse complement strand
TGCTCTTCGCGGTCGCCTTTCCGCTCGGCCTGCTCGCCTACGTCGGCGCCCGGGATCTCGCCGCCCCCGCCGAACGGAGGCTTCTGCCCGAAAGGGTCGTCGATGGCTGGCTGAGGCCGGCCACGCAGGGCCTGGCCCTCTCGAAATTGTTGCGTGGCCGCTCGACCTTCGCCGGCGACGTGCCGGTGAACGACGTCGTCGTGCTCCTGAAGAAGGACGGCACCCGCATGGACGGCCAGCAGGCCGGCGCGAAGGACAAGGAAACTTCGAAGGCGGTGCTCGCGGTGCAGCAGTTGATGGCCAAGGCGATCGCGATGCGGGCCACCGACATCCACCTCGAGCCGAAGACGGGCGACGAGCTGCAGGTAAGGTTCCGCATCGACGGCGTCCTGCAGAACTCGGCCGGCTTCAGCGGCGCCGACGGGAGGGCGCTGGTGTCGGCGACGAAGGTGGTCGCCGACATGGACATCGCCGAGCGCCGTCGGCCGCAGGATGGCACGTTCGCGGCCCTCTACGGCAGCCGCAAGTTCGACATCCGGGCGGCGACCGGCCCGACCAATTTTGGCGAGAAGATGGCGCTGCGGCTGCTCGACTCCGACGGCGGGATCGTGCGGGCCGGGCTCGGGGCGATCGGGATGCGCGAAAGCACCCTCAAGCAGCTGCGATCGATCATCCAGCGGCCGCACGGCATGCTCGTCGTCTGCGGGCCGACGGGCTCGGGAAAGACGACGACGGTCTACGCCGCCCTCGGCGAGCTCGACGTCTTCTCGCGGAACATCGTCACGATCGAGGATCCGATCGAGTACCGTCTCGACAACATCTCGCAGACGGCCGTCAACGTCGCCGCCGAGCTCACCTTCGCGAAGATCCTCCGCAGCGTCCTGCGGCAGGATCCCGACGTGATCCTCGTCGGGGAAATCCGCGACCGGGAAACGGCGGAGATCGCCATGCAGGCGGCGCTCACCGGCCACTTCGTCTTCACGACGCTCCATGCCAACGACACGGCCACGACGGTCGCGAGGCTGCTCGACATCGGAATCGACGCGACGCTCATCCAGTCGGCTGTCACGGCGGTGCTCGCCCAACGGCTCGTGCGGGTGCTCTGCGCGAAGTGCAAGCTGCCCTACGAGCCGCCGCCGGAGTTTCTCGCCCGCTGCGGTCTCGACCCCACCGTGGAGACGACGTTCTACCGCGAGAACGAGAAGGGGTGCCCGGCCTGCCTCGGCACGGGCTTCCGCGGCCGAACGGGCGTCTACGAACTGCTCCCCTTCGACAACACGATCAAGGACCTGCTCGTCGGACGGCCCTCGATCCAGGCGATCCGCGCGGCGGCGAAGAAGGCGGGCATGCGGACGCTCCAGGACTCGGCGATGCAGAAGGTCATCTCCGGCATGACGAGCGTGACCGAGGTGGCGAGGGTCACGAAACAATGATTTGCTCGACACTCCTCCAGCGTCTCGCCGACCCGCTGCTGCTGCTCGTGCTCATCGGCATGGCGGCCTACGGGTTTCGTCACGGTGCGTTTCTCGCGGCCATCGCGGCGATGCAGGTGCTCGCCGCGGGCCTCCTGGGGATCGCGCTGCTCGACGAGACGACCGAGATCGCGGCGCTCGCCGGCTGCCCGGCCGCCTGGTGTGGAAGCGTCGCGTTCCTGACCGTGTTTCTCGCGGTGATCGTCGCGATCCGGCTGGCCGTGGGAGCGACCGTGAGCGAAGATGCCGTGAGGTTCAGCCCCACCGTCGACACGACACTTGGCGCGATCGTCGGACTCCTCGGGGGCATGATGCTCTGCAGCGGCATCCTCGTCGCCTGCTCGATGTCCCCGCTGGCCGGCATGATGCGTTTCGATCCCGCGGGCATCCGGCTCGACATGGGCCCGAAGCTGCTCTCCGCATTCGCACGCCTCGCGGCAGCCCCCGAGCCCCGCTCCCGGATCCTCGCCGGCGAAGCCTCGCTGCCGTATGTCCCGCCCGAAACAGACGAGGAAAACGAGAAGCCGGATGACGAGACGAAGGACGCGAGGGTCAGCGAAAAGGATCGGGAGAAAAAAGAGCCGCCGCCCGTGCCGCCGCTCGTCGGCGAGCCCTTTGCCGACGACAACGCCAATGGCAGCTTCGACGAGGGGGAGCCATTCTTCGACGTCGACAAGAGCGGCAGCTACACCGCCGCCATGACCTTCACCGATTCCAACGGCAACGGCCGCCGCGACATCGGCCTCCTCGAACGCTACCGCATCGGCCGCGGCCGCTGGGACCGCATCATCACCGTCGCCCCGCCACAACAACAGCCGTGAGGGGCATTTGATGGAGGCCGCATTGCCGCCGGGGGAGCAGACACTCCGTCGCTACGGCAAGG
>CAZPEM010000201.1:0-4691 GCA_964585575.1 uncultured Chitinophagaceae bacterium | reverse complement strand
GCTTGCTTCCATAGCCCGGCTACGGGGCACGGGCAGCCCCTCACGGTCAACTCTGCTGGTTCGGGGCTGCCCGTGCCCATCGCCGGATGCTCGCTTCGCCCATCGCTGTGGTCCGCTCGCTCGGAGCTGACTGGCGCGGGGCCGGGAAACCGGTAGACTTTCGCAATGCTTTGGATCGCCTGGAAGATGCTCGTCGGGAATCGCGTGAAGTACCTCGGCATCGTGTTCGGGGTGGTGTTCGCGGCGCTTCTGATCGCGCAGCAGTCTTCGATCTTCTGCGGGCTGATGTCGCTGACGATCAGCCAGATCCGCGACGTGGAGGGGCCCGAGATCTGGGTGATGGACGGCAACGTGCAGTTCGTCGACGACATCAAGCCGCTGGCCGACACGGAGCTCTTCCGGGTCAAGGGCGTGTCGGGCGTCGATTGGGCCGTCCGCTTCTACAAGGGGATCGTCCGGGCGAGGCTCGAGGAGGGGACCTACGAGCAGATGATCCTCATCGGGATCGACGACGCGACGCTCGTCGGCGCTCCTGAGCAGGTGTTCATGGGCTCGATCGCGGCGCTGCGGACGCCGGATGCCGTCATCATCGACGACGCCGGCTACAAGCGGATCTGGCCCGGCGAGCCGTTCCGGCTCGGACGCGTGTTCGAGATGAACGACCACCGGGCCGTGGTCGTCGGCATCACGAAGGCGAGCCGGACTTTCCAGAGCTTCCCGATCGTCTACACGCGGTACAGCCAGGCCGTGCGATTCGCACCGCCCGAGCGGAAGGTGCTCTCGTTCGTCCTCGCGCAGCCGAATCCCGACGTGCCGGCCGAGGAGGTCTGCCGCCGGATCCAGGCGCAGACGAGGCTTATGGCGCTCACGAAGAGCCAGTTCACCTGGAAGACGATTTTCTACTACCTGCGGAAGACGGGCATCCCGCTCAACTTCGGAATCACCGTGCTGCTCGGCTTCCTCGTCGGCACCGCCATCGCCGGCCAGACGTTCTACCTTTTCACCGTCGAGAACATCCGGCAGTTCGGGGCGCTCAAGGCGATGGGCACGAGCAACTGGACGATCCTTCTCATGGTCCTCTTCCAGGGCCTGCAGGTGGGCATCGTCGGCTACGGTGTCGGCGTCGGCCTGGCGGCGCTGTTCGGGTATGCTTCCCGAAATCTTTCGCGGCTGTCATTCTTCATGCCCTGGCAGGTGCTCGTGATCACTGCCGCCGCGGTGTTCGTGATCGTGATGCTCGCGAGCCTCCTGTCGGTGCGAAAGGCGCTCGTCGTCGATCCGGCGATCGTGTTCCGAGGATGAGCCTGTGACTGGATCTGCGCCGAGCATCGACCGCGCCGGGGAAATCGCCGTCCGCGTGCGGGGCGTCACGAAGCGGTTCGGTACCGGCGAGTCGGCCACGTTCGCGCTGCGGGGAGTGAACCTCGACGTGCCCTACGGCGAGATGCTCATGCTCGTCGGCCCGAGCGGCTGCGGGAAGACGACGCTCGTTTCGATCGTGGCGGGCACGCTCGAGCCGACCGACGGCGAGGTGGTCGTGCTCGGCCAGGATCTCGTGGCCATGGGCAACGGGCGGAAGGTCCGTTTCCGCCGTGACAACGTCGGATTCGTGTTCCAGTCGTTCAACCTGCTGCCGGCGCTCACCGTCGCGGAGAACGCGGCCGTGCCCCTGCTCATCGCGGGGTGGAAGCGGTCGCGGGCGGTCGAACGGGCCGCGGGGGTGCTCGACGAACTCGGCCTCGGCGACAAGCTCACGAGCCTCCCGACCGAGCTTTCGGGCGGGCAGCAGCAGCGGGTCGCCATCGCGCGGGCGCTCGTGCACGAGCCGCGGCTGCTGGTATGCGACGAGCCGACGAGTGCGCTCGACGCTGAGAATGGAAGGATCACGATGGAACTGATCGAACGGATTGCCGTGCAGCCCGGTCGGGCCGTGATCGTCGTGACGCACGACTCCCGCGTCTACGCGTTCGCCGACCGGATCGCATCGATGGAGGATGGCCGGATCGAGTCGGTCGCCGGAGGGCCGCACGCCGCGGAGGTTTCATGAAGGCCGACTCGCGGATCATCGAGCGCAGACGTACCTGGGGCGATTTTTTCACGCAGGTGATCCTCCCGCTCGCGGGACTCGCGCTCCTCGGCTTCGCCGGATGGTTCGTCTGGAGCACGCGGATCATCTCGCGGAATCCTCCGCCTCCGATCGAGCCGGCAAGGAGCCCGTTCAGCGACACGCTCGCGGCCGCGGGAGTGGTGGAGGCGCAGACCGAGAACATCGCGGTCGGCTCGGCGCTCGCGGGGGTCGTCGTGGAGGTGCTCGTGAAGGTGGGAGACGCCGTCGAGCCGGGCACGCCGCTGTTTCGACTCGACGACCGCGAACTGCGCGGACAGCTCGCCGTGAAACGGGCGGCCGTGTCGATGTCGCGGAGCGAGCTTTTGCGACAGGAGGCCGAGCCGCGCCAGGAGGAAATCCCCGTGCTCGTCGCGCAGGTGAACGAGGCGAAGGCGAAGCTGGCCGCCGCCGCCGACGCCCTGAAGCGGTCGGAGGACACGTTCGCGAAAAAGGTGACCACCGAGCAGGAATTGATCGAGAAGCGGGAGGCGGTCGTCGCGGCGAAGTCGGCCGTGGAAAAGACGCAGGCCGACTTGAAGCTGCTCGAGTCGGGCTCGTGGGAGTATGACCGCGACGTGACGCGGGCCCAGATATCGCAGGCCGAGGCGGAGGTGGCGAAGACGGAGATCGACATCGACCGGCTGACGGTTCGTTCGCTCGTGAGCGGCCGGGTGCTCCAGGTGAACGTGAGGCCGGGCGAGTTCGTGGGCGCGCCGCCGGGGCAGCCGCTCGTGATCGTCGGCAACGTCGAGAAGCTCCACGTCCGCGTCGACATCGACGAGTTCGACATCCCCAGGTTTCGGTCGGGTGCCGAGGCGACCGCGGTGCCGCGGGGCGATCTCCAGCAGCGGTATCCGCTGTCGTTCGTGCGGGTCGAGCCGTTCGTCGTGCCGAAGAAGTCGCTCACCGGCGACAACACCGAGCGGGTCGACACCCGCGTTCTCCAGGTGATCTACCAGTTCGACCCGACGACGGCCGAGGGACGCGGCCGGCCGAGCCTGTTCGTGGGCCAGCAGGTCGAGGTCTTCATCCGGAGCGACCCGGCGGATTCTCGCAGTGTTTCGCCCTGAAAGTCCACTTGCTTCGGCCGCCTGCGGCTGGGAGAGTCACGCGATTGTCCGCTGCCCTCTCCCCGGTCGTGAACGAGCGGCCCGGTGGGAGGGTGCGTCCCAGAGCCACGACGCCCATGCAGACGCCAATGCCCTGCTCGCGAACCGCCCCGTCGCATCCGCTCCTTCGGGTGTTGGCCGTCGCGGTGCTCGTGGCGCGGTTCGGCGAAGCGGGCGAAGGTGGCTCGGCACGCGATGCCGTCCGTGTCGCGGAGCCACGTCCGCTTCCGGAGGTGGCGACGGTGCGGGACACGGACGGCGTGTTCCTTTCGGACGCGGACGGCCGCAGGCTCTGGCAACGCGCCCTGGCGACCGTCGCCTCCGAATGGCCGATCGCACGGGTCGTCGAGCCCGACTTTGCGTCGGTGCCGCCGCGGCCGGGCGTCATCGAATCGTCCTGGGTCGAGCGGTCGATGGCCGTGCGATCCGCCTCGTGGCCCCACTGGCCGGTCGAGCGACACCGGGCAATCGTCCGACTCGTGCCCGCGGCGGGCGGGGCCTGGCTCGAGGGCGCCATCGAGACGCAGTCACTCGCCGGAGAGAGCGGATCGGCTCCCGGCCGTCTGCCGCTCGACGTCGTCGCCGGCGTCGAGCGGGTCGGGCACTGGCAGGATGCGTCGGCCGATTCGACCGAGTCGAGGCGGCTGACCGCCGCCCTCGCCTCCCGCATGGCGGCTCCGGAGGAGATGATCTACTCGCTGCCGCCGCTCCAGGAACGGCTGCCGGGGACACCGCAGCCGCCGTGGGCCGGCAGCCGCCATCCGCGACTGTCGCGGGCGGCGTACGTCGTCGCCGACGACTACCGCAACTTCTATTCCTGCGAGAGCCTCGCGGGGTTGACTGCCGCCTTTGGTGCCGGCGCCCTCATGGCCAACACCGGCTTCGATGAGACGATGCAGCAGGCCTGGCAGCGGAGCGTCAAGCCGTCGGATATCGGGACGTTCTTTTCCGGCTGCAAGGACATCGGTGAGGGCCGCTATGCGCTGTCGATTTTCAGTGCGGCGGCCGTCGCGGGCTACGTCTTCGAGGGGCGGCCGGCAGGCGACCTCGTCGGCGAATGGGGAACGCGGTCGCTCAGGATGTTCGTCGTGGGAGCGCCGCCGGTCTACGTCATGCAACTGGCCACGGGGGGCTCGCGGCCCTCCGACAACGACTCCGTCAACAGCGGCTGGAAGTTCTTCCAGGACGACAATGGGGTGAGCGGCCACGCCTTCGTTGGTGCGATCCCGTTCCTCGCCGCCGCCGGCATGTGCGAGGACCCTTGGGCGAAGGGAGGCCTCTACGTCTGCTCGACGTTCGTCGCCTTCTCGCGGGTCACCGACGACGCCCACTACCCCTCGCAGTCGTTCCTCGGCTGGTACATCGCGTTCGCGAGCATGATGGCCGTGAACCGCACCGACCTGAACGTGGCGGGCCTCGAACTGCGGCTCATGCCGATGGCCGTCAACGGCGGCAGCGGCGTCGGGCTCGAGACC
>CAZPEM010000200.1:0-4823 GCA_964585575.1 uncultured Chitinophagaceae bacterium | reverse complement strand
ATCGTCGTGAGTTCCGGAAGCGTCTCGCGATCCAGCCGCAGGATGTCGGCCTGGGCCCAGCGGAAGAAATCGACGCGGTCCACGTCGGCGATATGCACGCCGACGAGACGGTTCGGCGCGGGGAGACGGCTCGTGTCGAGGCTCACGACCCGCACGGCGTGCGTCTCCGGCGACGCCATGAGCCGTTCATCGGTCGGGGCGTCGATCTGCAGCCACGGCTTGCCGCGTACGGGCCGGATCGACAGGTGTGGCGGCCGGTCGGGCTCCTCCTCGGGCCGCCATTCGACGCCGTCGAAGAGGTCGAAGCTCTCGAGCTTCAGGTGGAGCGGCAGTCGGCCCTTCACGTGCAGGATCGCCGGCGAGCGGAGATCCGCCGGGCGGCGATCCGGGCGGCGACCCGGGCTGCGGACGAGCGAGAATTCCCTGCCGGCCCGCTGCGACGAGGAGGCCCGATGGTTTTCGGGGCGTGGCTTCGTCTGCGGAGGCAGGCCGATGGTCCGCTGCTGACGCGGGTTTTTCGCCGGTTCGTTGTAGGTGTCGTCGAAGAGGTCGTAGAGCGTCGGCTCGTGCGACGTCATGAACGGCGCGTCGTCGATCGGCGCGAAGCTCTGGATGTCGTGCATGCCGGCGACGAGATGGTCGCCGTCGCCGACGCCGCCGGAGGCCGAGTCCATGAAGCGGTCGCGGCCGCCCGAGGAGGGCATGAAGCCCTCGAGCGCCATGATCTGCCGGCGGCCCACCGGCACCGCGGCCAGCGCCGCGAGGGAGACCAGCGGAATCGCGAATCCCCAGCGACGGGGCAGCCTGCGCTCGTGGGTCGCCGCGAGCCGATCGCCGAGCGATTGCCAGGAGTCGGCCATCAGCCAGAGCATGCCCAGCATCGCGAACGCGATCACGGCCCAGTGAATCCAGGGCGAGCCCGCCGTCGCCGAGGCGAAGATGGCGAGAAAAGTCGAGAGCAGGCAGCCGAGCCGCTGCAGCCGGGGCGTGTGCGTGAAGAACGCGAGCACAACGACGAGGCCCGCGAGGCCCGCGAGCATCGCCTTGTCGAGCGGCATGGCCGATGTGGACCCCCAAAAGAGGATGCCGCCGGCGGCATCGCGGGCGGCCACGGCGGCAAGCGACACGGCGGTCGCCGCCATCGCGATCGCCAGGAGGCGTGGGCTATCCCGCACGGCACACCCCCTTCCACTCGTGCCTGAAGTCCTGCAGGCAGTCGGGCGACAACGGCACGCGGATCGTGCGTCGGGCCGGCCGGCCGTCGGCGGGCGGCTCGCCTACGGTATCGAGCACGATCCGCAGCTCGTCGCCGTGGACATGTCGGTGCTCGATCCTCTGCCGCTCGCCGAGGCTCGTCGTCACCGTGATCTGAAAGGTGCCACAGTCGCGGTGGTGGATCCTACGGCAATCGTGGTCGCGGCCTGGATCGGCGGCGGACGGCTTGGCCGGCGGCTGCAGCCGGGCGAGCGCATCGAGGAATCGTCGCAGGCCTGCCGGTCCCGGGTCGAGCCTGATCGCATGGTGACCATGGCAGCATTCGACGAAGGCCTGCTCGCGGTGGTAGGCCTCGCAGATGCTCGCCACGATGCGAATGGTCGGCTCGAGCGTGCTTTCGCCGTCGATCTGCTCGTGGAGCCAGGGCTCGGGATCGAACACGACCCGCACGGCCGAGAGCGTCGGCGCCTGACGTTCGCAGACGACCATGCCGCCGCCCCTCGCGGTCTGGGCCCAGTGCACGCGACGGAGCGAATCACCCGGCCGGAAGGGACGGGTTCCGCCGTTGTCTCCCGACTCGCCGACGCGGGCTTCGGAAAAGCGGTCGTCGGAGGGGCGGGTTTCGGCGGCGTCGAGGAGCGTTTCGAGCGGCACGGTGCGGGGCCAGACGAGAAGGGTTCGCTCGGTCGTGACCGTGCGGCTCGCGAGACGCAGTCCGAAGGGAAAGCCGGTCGTGACGAGCGGCGACGCAGAAGGGTATTCGCCGCGTCGGCAGACCGTCGGAGTCCATTCGAATTCCGCCGTGGAGCGGCCGGCGACCGAGGCGAGGGCCACCGATGCGGGCCCGCCGAGATCGGCCTCGATCGAGATGCCCCAGACCGGCCACGGCCAGGCATTCGTGATCGCGACGGCAGCGTGAACCCGCTCTCCCTCGCGAACGCGTGACTCGAAGAAGCGGAGCTCCGCGGAAAGGCCCCGGATCGCGATCGACGGCCAGGCATGGCCGATCGCGAGCACGATCAGGATGGCAAGGCATCCGACGAAGGCCAGCGGGTGCATGAAGATCCCGCAGGTCAGCGCCACCACCATGGCCAGCGCCAAGGCAACGGACGGCCGGCGGAGCCAGGCGACCCAGCGGTCGGCCTGCGGGCAGAAGTCTCGCGAGAGCATCGCGACGATGCGTCGAAGAGATTCGCGAAGGACGGGCTGAAAGGAAGGCACGACGGCTGCTCGCGGGGCCGATATGCAAGTGTATTGCATATGTATTCCTGATGCGATAGCCGGTTTGCGAGCCGAACAAGCGTTTTCGGCCGCCCCCGGGCACCGGCCGGCGGATGGTAGGCTCGACAGCTTTGCGGACTGGCACGGCGGTCGACATGGATTTGCTTCGTGATCAACTGGGCCTGGTGTCGCTGGTCGTGTTCGGCCTCACCGTGTTTTCCTTCGGGGCGATGATCGGCAGCTTCCTGAACGTCGTGGTGTACCGGCTGCCCCGGGGCCGTTCCCCCGCCGACGGCCGGTCGCACTGCCCGGCGTGCGGTTCGAGGATCCTCGCGCAGGACAACATTCCCGTGGTCTCATGGCTGCTCCTGTGGGGCCGCTGCCGGGCCTGCAAGGCGGCGATCTCCGCCCGCTATCCGCTCGTCGAGGCGGGCTGCGGCCTGCTGTTTCTGGGCCTCGCCTTCCTCGAAATCGTCGTGGCCGACCCGGCATGGGGCAAATGGTGGACGCCGCTCGACGCCCGCCCGGAGCGGGTTGCGCTGTTCCTCTACCACGCGCTTGCCGCCTGCACGATCCTCGCCTGGGGGCTCATCGAGCTCGACGGCGGAGGCATTCCTTGGCGTCAGGCGGCCGGGCCGCTCGCGGTCGCGGCGATCGTGCCGATGCTCCTGCCGGCGGTGCATCCCGTGGCGGCCGACGAGGGCATGGTGGCAGTGACAGCATTCGGGCAGGCAGCCGTCGGCACCTCGCCGAAAGCGTCTGGGGAATGGCTCGACCGCGGGCTTCTGGTGTCGGGGGTCGGGGCGGCGGCGGCGATCCTCGTGGCGGCCATCCTGGAGCGGCTCTACGGGCCGTCCCGGGCGGTGTTTCTGGGGATCGTGCTTGCCGGAATCGTGCTCGGCTGGCAGGGGGCACTCTGGGCGGGTTTGGTGGCCTTGGTCGCCCATCGACCCTGGCGGTCGTGACGGACGCAGCGGCTCCGCGGCGATCATCCAAGGCTATCTGGTTGCCTCCCCCTCTTGACACGACCACGGGAGGGGGCTTTACTTGCAAACTAATTGCATATGAAGACGTCTATTCACGATCATCGTTCTCGGCGGCAATCGCAGCCGCGGCTCGACGGGGGCTTTACGCTCATCGAACTCCTCGTCGTGGTCGCGATCATCGGCTCGCTCGTGGCTCTGCTGCTGCCGGCCGTGCAGTCGGCGCGAGAGGCGGCTCGTCGCACGGCGTGCTCTAGCAACATCCGTCAGATCGGCGTGGCGCTCCAGCACCTCCACGAGCACCTCTCGAGATTTCCAACGGGTTGGGATGGCGTTGCAGTGGGTCACGCTCCACCGGAATCCGATGACGAGTTGCCCGGGTGGGGGTGGGCTGCCCGCATCCTGCCCCAGGTGGAGGAACAGCCCACGTTCGACTCTATCAATTTCCGGGCACCGGTTTACGACCCGGCAAATCCGGTCGTGCATGAATCGGTCCGCACCAAGGTGGTTCCTGTATTCATGTGTCCATCGGACGTTCGCGGCCCTGCTGAGACTGGAGCAGGTCTGTTTTCAATGGGCCGCGACGACGGGCTGGATGAACACGATCACGAAGAAGGCGAGGATCACGAACACGAGGAACATGGCTACCATCCAGTCGATGGGATCGAACTTGGCGAGCTCTGTCAGATTTCGAAAAGCAACTATCCTGGAAATTTCGGTGGAAAAAAGGAAATCGACGCGGATGCCGCCGCGGGTGATGGGATCTTCTTTCGCAACAGCAAGGTGGGTTTCCGGCACATCGCCGATGGCACCAGCAAGACGATCTTGGTGGGGGAGCGATCCTCACGTCTTGGATGCACAACTTGGGTCGGCGTGATCAAGGGGGCCGAAGCTCTGCGGGCACGAGTCGTCGGTGTGGCCGACCATTCACCGAACGATTCAAGCGGTCACTTCGACGACTTTTCCAGCGGCCACCCCGGCGGCACTCACTTTGTCTTCTGCGACTCTTCCGTGAAGTTCATCACCGACGGGATCGATCCGCAGGTTTTTCAGTCGCTTTGCTCTCGGGCCGGTGGGGAGGTCGTGAGCGGGTCTTACTGAGCAGTGCTGCTCGAATGTGTTTGTCTGCGGAAAAGTTGATCTGTAGATGAGGTTGGCTGCGAAAAGGGTGGTTCGCGGCTTCCCCAAAAAATCGTTATGTGCCGCAGAATGTGCGGTAGCAGCTCGTCGTGGGTGGTGGCGGTTCGGCATAGGCCGCCGCAGCCGCGTCGGGCTGAAAGGGTGAGGCGAGCACCGCGAGCAGCCGGTGGGTGGCCGCGAGCGGATCGGTCTCGGCCGCGTTTAATCCAAAGCTCCCCTCGCCCGTGGCGGCGGCGAGGGCTTCCTCCACCCGATGGTTGCGGG
>CAZPEM010000199.1:0-4843 GCA_964585575.1 uncultured Chitinophagaceae bacterium | reverse complement strand
GAGAACGTGGAGTTCGACGCCGGCCTCGTGAACGGCTGGAACGGACTGGCCTCTCCTCACAGCAACGTCAACTGCCTCGGGAGAGTCCGCGTGAAGAACGACGACAACTCCCTGGCGACGTCGTTCGCGATCGTCAGCGGCGACGAGGCGAACGACTTTTCCCCACTTTTCCAGCCGGCTCCGATCCTGACGTCGGCCAACCGCACGCGATACAGCGTGATCCTCGAGTGGCGGCCGGCGGATCGGTGGGAGTATCTTTTTCATCATTGGCTCGGCACGCAGGCCAACGGGCTTGCCGACGGCGGCACCGCCCTCTGGGCCGGCATCGATCAGTACCTCTACTACCGCGTGAACGACACGTGGTCGTGGGGGCTGCGGTTCGAGTGGTTCCAGGACACCGACGGCACCCGCGTCGGCCTCAATCGGCCGAGCAACCCCAACCATCTGCCGCTCCCGGGCAATTTCTATTCCCTCACCATCGGGCCAAACTGGACGCCGACGGGCAACTTCCTCGTCCGACCGGCCTTCCGTTGGGACTTCTTCGGCGGCCCCTCGAGCGGCCCGCGGAAACCCTACGACGACGGCGCGAGCAACCAGCAGACGATGCTCGGCTTCGACATGATTCAGCGGTTCTGATGACGCGATGTCCTTCGCGCGCGCCGTCATCGTCGGCCGACAGGCACGACGTTCTGTCGCCTTTTGAACAACCAGAGGGCGAGAGTCTCGCAAAGTTCATATTCACGCGCTCATCGCGGTCGTGCTATCACCGTTCGCGTTCGACGGATGGAACCCTCGAGGAGGAAGCGTGATGCAGACGAGCATCGACCGAATGAAGCGTCCGGGACTCGCCGCGTGGGCGACGGCCATGATCGTGACGGCGGCAGCCGTGGCCGAGGCGGGGCCTCCCACTCTCAGCACCAATCCCGGAAATCTCGCGATTTTTCCCGCCAAGGGACAAACCCCGGAACAGCAGCGGGCGGACGAGACGGCCGCGTACGACTGGGCCACGAAGCAGACCGGGTGGGATCCCTACCAGGCCAAGGCCGCCCTCGACCAGCAGACCCAGGCTTCGGCCGCATCGGCCGGTGCCGCGCGGGGCGGCGCCATCAAGGGCGGGGCGGGCGGCGCTCTCCTCGGAGCCGCGATCGGTGCCGTGGCCGGCGACGCCGGAAAGGGTGCGGCCATCGGTGCGACGTCGCTGGGACTGACCGGAGGCGTGCGGTCGAGGCGGGCCATGAAGACGGCGGGCGGATCGGCGAATGCCGCCCTGGCCACCTACCAGCAGCAGTTCGCCGTCTGGAACAGGAACTTCATGGCCGCCATGGAAGCCAAGGGATACACGGTTCGCTGACACCATCCAAACAACGGAGCAGAAACATGATCACGAAAGCGATGACGATCGGCATGACGATGATGACCGTGACTCTCACGGCGGCCGCCTCGGCGCACGACAAACAGGTCTGGCTGTGTTCGGTGGCATCGGCGGTCGCGGTGGACGAGGATGGCACGGTGGGACCGCCCGACCTCGGCGAGCGGGAGCGTCCGACGTTTTTTCGGGTCGATGCCGAGAAGAAGACCCTGACGCTGCTGGCGCCGGAGTCGCGGAAGGGAGAGGTGACCAAGCTCGAGATGGTTCGAGAAGTCGAGGGATCGCACATTTTCTCCGGCGTCGAGAGCGGCCGCAGCGTGAGCCTGATCATCACGCCCGAGGGACGCATGACGCTCTCGATCGTCACCGACGGCGCGGTCTGGTCGGTCTTCGGTCACGCACTATCTGAGGGAGCACTGCCTGAGGGAGCACTGCCTGAAGGAGAACTGCCGCAAGGGAGCCAAACGCGGGCCGAGACGGTTCAGGGAGCGGAACGGTAGACCGTCCGGCCCTCCTTGATCGTCTCGACCACGGCGATGTCCTTGATCGTCGCCGGCTCGACCGTAAGCGGGTTCCTCTCGAGGATCACGAGATCGGCGAGCTTGCCGGGCTCGAGCGTGCCCTTCGTCTTCTCCTCCTTGAGCTGGTAGGCCGCCATGGCGGTGACGGCCCGCAGGCCGTCGTAGGGGGAGATCCGCTCGTCGGGCCCGATCACCTGACCGCTGCCGCTCGTGCGGTTGGTGCCCGCATCGACGAGTGCGAGGATCCAGGGCTGCGGCGACACGGGCGCGTCGTGGGAGAACGTGAACGGCAGTCCCGCCCGCAGGAACGTCCGCGCGGCCATCGCCCCCGCCGCTCGCTTCGCTCCCCAGAGCCTGAGCACCCCGTCGCCCCCCGGCACGATCCCCGACGGCAGGAAGCTCGGGATCGCGCCGAAGGCCTTCATCTTCTCGATCTGGTCGGGCCGCAGCCATGAGGCGTGCACGAACACGGGCCGGGCGTCCCGCATGCCGTGCTTCTTCACCGCCTTGTCGATCGCGGCGAGCGCCTGGTCGGCCGCGGCGTCGCCGTTCATGTGCATGTGGATCTGCATCTCCGTGGTCCAGAACCGGTCGAAGGCGGCATCGACCACCTCGTCGGGAATCTGGCGGAATCCGGAGTAGGAGCCCGTCTTGCCCGGCGGGTTGGTCGAGTAGGGCTGCGTGAACCAGGCGGTGTCGAGGCTGCCGTCGAGCCAGAACTTGATCCCGCCGAGACGGACGCGGTTGACGTAGCGACGGTCGAGGTCGGTCCGCGCGGCGCGGAGTTTCTCGAGCGTGCCGTCGGCTTTCGGGTTGTAGGCGTTCGCCACGCCGTAGGCGGCCGCGAGCGTGTCGTCAACGGCCGAGTCCTTCGCCGCCACGTAGAGGTCGATCGGCAGCAGCTTCCTGTCGATGGCGTTGAGCACGACCTCGATGTCGTCGCTGCCGAGGCCGAGCCCCGCCTCCATCGCCGTCGTCTGCCCGTGACGGGCCCAGAGGTTCGCGGCGCCCGTGATGACGGCGTCGGCGAGCTCCCCCTTGAATGGCGGCCGCTTGCTGCGGACGGCGTTGAGCGCGGTCTCCTCCATCGGGCCCGCGAGCGATTTGCCGTCGGCCTTCCGGGCGAACGAGCCGCCGACGGGGTCGGGCGTGTCGGCTGAGATGCCGGCCGTGGCGAACACCTTCGCGTTGCCGGCCCCCAGGTGCCCGGACGAATCGACGATCATCACCGGCCGGTCGGCCGAGACCTGATCGAGCTCCTCGATCGTGGGCGTCCGTCCCTCCTTCATCTGCCGCGGCTGGTAGCCGAAGCCGACGATCCACCCGCCCGCCGGCGTGCGTTCGGCCTGCTTCTTCATCCGGGCGATGAGGTCGGGAACGTCGCGGCAGCCGAAGAGATCGGCATCGACCAGGTTCTTGCCGAAGTAGACGAAGTGGCCGTGGGTGTCGATGAAGCCCGGAAGCAGCGTCTTGCCGCCGAGATCGACCGTCTTCGCGGACGGGCCGGCGGCCTTCTTCGCCTCGACGGCCGTGCCCACGAACGCGATCGTGCCGTCGCGGACCACGATCGCCTCCGCGTATTCGGGCTGGGGCCCTCGCATCGTGAGGATGTCGCCGCCGAGGTAGATCGTGTCGGCGAGGGTGGCCGTTGCCGACAGCAACACCGTGGCCGCCACGAGATGGAATCGCCTCAATCGGACGGAAAAAACGTTTCGCATGAACCTTACCTCCGCACGCAGTAGACCGCGTCGGAGGATCGGATGAAAAGCGCCCCGTCGGCCACGGCCGGCGTGGCCCAGAAGACCTCCCCGGAGTCGCCGAGCGACGACTCGGCGAGCAGTTCGAACGAATCACCCGCCTTCACGACCACCGTGCGGCCCCGCTCGTTCACGAGGTAGATCCGATCCCCCACGACCACGGGCGACCCGACGGCCGTGTTCCCGCTTGGAAGCCGCTTGCGGTATTTCTCCTCGCCGGTCCGCTTGTCGAAGCAGACGGCGATCTTGTCGAAGAAGTAGAGATGGTCGCCGACCACCACGGGCGAGGGCATGCCGGCCCCGCACTTGACTCGCGACCAGAGCACGCGGTCGCTCTTCGATTCCCCTTTCTTCAGCGTGATATCGCCCGCGCATCCCGCCGCGATCGCCGCCGCGGGGGCCCGGCTCCCCGGGCTCGAGGTGCCGAAGTAGAGCCCGTCGGCGTCGGCCACCGGCGAGCAGGCGAACGAGGTGTCGATGCCGCCGAACCGCCACCGCTCACGACCGTCGTCGATGGAGTAGGCGACGATCAGCCCCTGCCCCGCCGTCACGACCTCCTCCGTGCCGTTGTTGCGCCAGACGAACGGCGTGCTCCACGCCGTGCCCTTCGGTCCGTCGGCCGACCAGATCTCGCGACCGGTGGCGGCGTCGAGGCAGAGGAGCTTTCCCTCGTCCTCGTTGTACCGCTGGATGAAGAGCCGGCCGCCACCCTTCGTGGCGTGGAGCATCGGCGAGGAGCCGGTACCGAACTGGTTTTGTATCGGCTGCGGTCCGAGATCCCGCCGCCACCGCTCGTTGCCGTCGTGGTCGAGGGCGACGAGGATTCCCGCTGCGGCGAAGAACGCGTAGACGCCGGAATCATCTCCGCAGGGTGTCTCGGTCGCGAACGTGTTCGATGCATGCTTGCCGAACTTCGGCTTCACATCGGCGATCGAACGCGACCACGCGATCCGACCGTCGGCAACGTCGATCCTGATCACGCGGAACTCGACCGGCTCGCTCGGCGCCGAACCCATCCCCCAGGTCGAGAGCGACATCACGCCCCCCATCATGCCGCTCGGGCGGCCGCCGCCCTTGCTCACCGCGGTCGTGACGTAGAGCCGGCCGCCGACGACGATCGGCTGCGACCAGCCGCTGCCGGGGATCGCCGTCCGCCAGGCGAGATTGCGGTCGGGCGCCCAGTCGAGCGGCACGTC
>CAZPEM010000198.1:0-4846 GCA_964585575.1 uncultured Chitinophagaceae bacterium | reverse complement strand
GTGTGAACGTAGCGCTCTAACCAACTGAGCTAGTTGCCCGATTTGCGGCGAGGCCGTGCGATCTCGCCGGTCGACGATGAAGTGTAGCCCGTGCGGAGGCGGCGTGCGAGGCCTGGGGCGGCACTGTCTTGGACGCGGGATCTCGCCTCCGCCGGCCCGCGGAAGCCGTCATTCCGGCGGCGGGTCGAACGAAGCCCCCGCGGGCATGGCGAGTGAATCGTCCTCGATCCGATGGCGGGAGGCGGATCGCTTGCCGTTTTCGTTCGAGGAAAGCTCGATGTCGCGGGAAATCGAATTGAACGTCTTCCGCAGCTCGCCGACACTTTGTCCCACAGAACGGCCGACTTCCGGCAGCCGCTTGCCATAAAGCATCACGGCGATCGCGCCGATCACGACGATCTCGACTGGGCCGAGGCCGAACATGGCTCGCTCCTGGTCAACGGGAAGAAAGAGAAAGATCGTGAAATATCCGCAAGCATGACCGCCCGCGGCCTACTCCCGCGTCGCCTCACGGCGGGCGTCGTCCTCGATACCCTGGACGCCCTTCTTGAATTCGACGATTCCCTGGCCGAGCGACCGCATCACTTTGGGGAGCCGCGACCCAAAGAGAAGCAGGATCACGCCGGCAACGATGACCAGTTCGACCGGCCCAAGGCCCATGATGGCGAGGCTCGGCGAGACGAAGTCCGAATGCACGCTTTCAACTCCCTGCCCGAAGGCTTTTCCTGCTCGAAGACAATCGCGGGCCTGATCCTCTCGGACGGATCAAAAGCCGTCTGGGAACTCCTGAAAGAAGTGTAACCCCGCCCCCCCGCCGGTCAAACTCACGGCGATGGCGCGACCGCCGCAACCCGCGCAACCCGCCCCTGGTGCAACGGAAGGTAACGGTAAAAGACCTCCAGGCAGAGCACGGACAGTGCGGTGGAATAGACCCGGCCGCCATGACCACCCCAGACGCCGTCGGGATCCCAGCTGCCGTCGAGGTCGCCGCCCGACCGCTGGCCGGGGAGGATCGCCCGCTGCATCCGCTCGTTCCATCGACCCCAGGCTGAGCCGCCGGCGTGGAACATCGCGAGCGTTCCGTAGTAGCAGGCGTAGGCGTTGAACGGTCCGGAATCGGGGGGCATCGCCTCGAGGAATGCGACGGCTTCCAGCGCCGTCGGATGCGCTGGATCCAACCCCAGCAGGAGTCGGCAGAAGAGCGCCTCCGCTGTCATCGCCGCGGTCGGCCGCTCACCCGGCCGGTACGACGCCAGCCCGCCCGAACGTCCGCTCGACACTCCCGCAAGAAACCCACCCGCCCTCGCGAGGCTGGGGTCGAGCCCTTGGAGACCGGCATTCCTCGCGGCCGAAAGGGCCATCACCTGCCATCCAAGCTGGCTGGTGTCGCCACGATCGCCGGCGGCATACCGCCATCCGCCCGTCGCTGGGCTCTGCCTCGAGAGCGTGTGGGCCACCGCGCGGGCCAGGGGCTCCCGAAGCCGCTGGTCGCCCGTCATGCCGCAGGCCTCCCCGAGGGCGATCGTCGCCATCCCATGGCAGTAGAGGGCGGCGAAGAACTCGGCGTCGCCCGCGAGCGATCCGTCCGGCTTCTGCCTCGCGATGAGAAACTCGATCGCACGGGCGACCTCGGCCGCATGAACGCCTTCGCGGTGCGTGCTGCCCGCGCCGAGGAACGCAAGCACCGCGAGGCCCGTCACGCCATGGTCGCTTCGCGCGCCGGCCCCCCTTCGATCCTGTCCGTGCACCGTTCGCTCGACACCCGCCCCGTGTCGGGCGGCGTCCCAACGTCCGTCGCTCGACTGGGCCCTCGCAAGCCACGAAAGCCCCCGCATGACGGCCCGCTCGGTCTCCTCGGAGCCGCCCAACGCCATGGCCGCCGCGGCCCTGCGGCCGGCTCCGCGACGCGCATAGGGGCTCGCGTCATCGCCGGCCGCCAACGTCGTCGCCGACTTCGATGCGTTGACCGGTCCGACGTCCGGCTTCTCATCGTCGGGCAGTTCGAGCAGTGGCACGATCTTCGATGAATCGGCCTCCTCAGCGGACCGGTCCGCATCCGAGGCGGTCACGGTCGATGCGACGACGTCGTCGGGCGGCGCCGCTGATTCCGCCTGGCCGTCGGCCAGGGGAATCTCGTGAGAATCATCGGCCTCGTCAGCGGCATCCTCCACCGCCGCGGTCGATCCCTCCGGCTCCTCTGAAACGACCACAACCATCGTCGGCCGTCCCACGCTGGATCGCCCCCACGAGGCCGGCGACAGGCCTCCGATCGACGCGGCCACGACGGCCAGCACCGCGTGCGCCACGACCGAGAGCAGCAGACACTTCTTGAGCGTGTCGGACTGCAGCCAACGCGTCCGTACGGCGACCGCCAGCCCGACGGCCCCGGCCACGATCACGACGCCCGCCACGATCCATCCGGGCTGCATCGATCTTCTCCCGCGGTCCTGTCGCCCGCTAACGACGGGGCTTCGCCGATTCAGATCCTGCCGCCACCTGCACCGATATGCCGACGTGGCGGATGCCTGCCGCGCGGCAGGCCTCGTAGACCGCCGCCATCCGGCCGTGGCTCGCGGCGCGGTCGCCCCGCACGAGCACCGACATCTCGCGGCCGTCGCCCCGCACCGCCGCGAGGCGGCCCGAGAGATCCTCGACCGGCACCACCTCGCTGCGGAATTTCACGCCGCCGTCGGCCGCCACTTCCACGATCTCCGGCTTCATCGACTCGACCTGGGTGGCGGCGTTCACCTTCGGCAGTTCCACGTCGAAGGCCTGCTCGTCGCCGGAGAAGCGGGTCGCGCACATGAAGAAGATGGTGAGCACGAGCACGACGTCGATCATCGGGGCCATGTTCGGCTGCGGCTCCTCGTCGTCGGACAGTCGCACCAGCGGCATCGAAAGGCTCCTACGCGGCGGACCGGAGATTCCGCTTCCTGCGGCGTGGGTCGTTGGCGGTCTCGAGAGCGACGCAATCGATCACGCGCTGCGCCGTCTCGTCGAGCCGCAGCGCGAGACGGTCGGCCTTGCTCGTGAAGAGCGAGTGCAGGAGCATCGCGGGAATCGCGACGACAAGCCCCATGGCCGTCGTGATGAGGGCCTCGCCAAACCCCTTCGCGAGCAGATCGGGCCGCCCCATGGCGCCCGCCGAGGCCACGTCGTTGAACGAGCGGATGAGACCGAAGACCGTTCCCAGGAGGCCCAGCAGCGGGCCGATCGTGGCGACGCTGCTGAAGATCCTCCGGTACCGACGAAGGTGGTTGAGCTCCCGCTCGCACGCGTCGATCACGGCCTGCTCGACCTCGACGGTGGGCTTGCCCCATCGCCTGACCGCGGCCGCGAACACGTTGGCCGCGGGGCTGCCGTTGGCCTCGCAGGCGTCGAGCGCCTCGTCCCGCGTGAGTTCGCCCGCCTCGAGCTGCTCGACGAAGCGGTTGATGAAGAGCCGCGGCACGACCCTCCCCCACCGCAGCGACACGAGCCGCTCGATCCCGAAGCTCGCCAGCAGAAACGAGCAGCCGAAGAGCGGCACCATCAGAATGCCGCCGTCCCGCACGATCCCGAGCAGGCTGCCGGTGGACACCCGCACGCCGACCTCTGCCGGCGGGTCGAGCGTCGCGTCGGCGTCGGCGAACGCCGCGATCGGCGTCGCGACGAAGACAATGACCGCGGCGAGCAGGATGCACGTCTTCATGACGCCGTCGCCCACCTCGTCGGCGGCGACGCTTCCTCGTGGGTGGCACGCACCGCGTTCCCTCGCGGCGACCATGACCCCGCCCTCCTCATCGACTCGCCGTCCGCCCGCCGAGCACCACCAGCCCTCCCGGCAGCCGCAACCCGCACGACCGTCAGTCTCGCGATGGAACGCAATGACGACGGGCGGCCCCCTTTCGAAGGCCGCCCGCCGGGATCGGACACCAGTCCGTGATTCATGGGCCGAACGGGCCCGCTTCAATACTCCGAGTCGCAGCCGGGATCGATTTCGCCGACCATGTGCAGGTGGTTGTGGTCGATGTAGACCACCTCGCGGCAGTCTTCGTCCACGAGCGTGTGCGGCACGGGCCAGCCGATCCGCTTCACCTCCTGGAAGTAGACCGTGCACTTGTAGTGGGCATGGTGCTGCTGGGCAGGACCGACCAGCGGGTAGTGCCGCGGCGGATCGATGTAGTCGGCGACCTTGCACTTCGTGATCCGCACGTTGTTCCGCTGGATCTCGTAGAGGAAGGGCCAGTTGCCCTGCACGGGACGGGCCTTCTCGAGCGCCCGCATCACCTCGTCGTCACTCGGCTCGTCCATCGCCTCACACGGCCCGCCCGGGCGAAGCGGACCGAGAATCGGCGCCCGCCCGTAACGCTCGTGGTTCCAGAACTTGTCCTCCCGGGACTTCTGGAGGTAGACCGGCACGGGAATCGGTACGGCGAGCGGGCCGAGGTTCGGCCCCTGCGACGTCATCCAAAAGCATCCGCTCTGCGACACGAGTGCTGAGCTCGCGATCAGGGACAGCACGAGTGGCATTTTGACTCGGCTCATCGGACCCATCCTCTCTGACGTTCGGGGTGACTGCACCGATCCGGTGGTTTGTATCGGCAGGCTGCCGACAAAACTTGCGGGTTATTCCGACGAAGCTGAAAGAGACTCGCCGGAAAAAATGAGCGGGCCCGGAAACCCCACTCCCCCCGAAGTGAGTGGTTTCCGGGCCCGTCAGGAACAGCTTCTTTGGCGGGAGAACCCCGACTGAGCATCAGTGGCCGTGGTGGCCGCGGCGGTGGTGATCGTCGTCGAAGTCGAGGAACCACCAGCCGTCATCCCACTCGAGCGACACCCGCCGCCAGCCGAGCGGCACCTGCGG
>CAZPEM010000197.1:0-4849 GCA_964585575.1 uncultured Chitinophagaceae bacterium | reverse complement strand
CCCACGTCGAAAAGGTAGAACTTGGGCGCCTTGCTGATGACCTGCCGCTCCTGCCGTTTCTTGTAGGGCGAGACGAGCCGCCCGAGGAGCGTATCGCAGAGAATGTGGAAGTATTCCTTGACCGTCTTGGCGTCCACTCCGCAGAAGCTACTCCCGCAGCAGGGCCGGCCGGGCTCCGAACGAGAGCGCCAGGTCGGTCTTCAGGAAGTCATACGTGATGCTCCGCGGAAATGCCGAGCGTGGCGGATGGCGGCCGCTCACCCCACGTTTCCCAAGCCGAGCGTTTCTTTCCAGCGGTCGATCACGAGCTTCTGCAGCCGCTTGAACGCGGGCGAGGAGAGCGTCGGGTCGACCTCGAGCACGGCGATCGCGTCGTCGCGGGCCTCCTCGATGAACTCCGGGTGTTGTTGCAGGTCGGCGAGGTAGAGGTTGCACCTGCCGCTCTGCCGCGTGCCGACGAGCTCGCCGGGCCCGCGGAGCGCGAGATCGAGCTCGGCGAGCCTGAAGCCGTCGGTTGAGCTCACGAAGGCGTCGATCCGCGGGTTGGGTTCGGTCGCGGAGGAGGCTACCGCGCCGCAGATGCCGGCCACGGGCCCGCGGGCCACGCGGCCGCGGAGCTGGTGGAGCTGGGCGAGTCCGAAGCTCTCGGCGTCGAGGATCGTCATGAGCGTGGCGTTGGGCACGTCGATCCCGACCTCGATCACGCTTGTGCAGACGAGGACATCGAGATGTCCGCCGCGGAAGCTCTCCATCACCGCCTGCTTCTCCTTCGACTTCAGCCGTCCGTGGATGAGGCCGAGCCGAAACGCCTCGAGCGGACCGTTCGCGAGCGACTCGAGCGCGGTCGACACGCTCGCCAGGCCACGGCTCGACTCCTCGACCGCCGGCACGACGACGTAGCCCTGCCGCCCCTCGCGGAGCTTCTTCCGGAAATGCTCCCACCACTTCTCCTCGTCGCCCGGTGAGACACGGTAGGTCCGCACCGGCTGGCGGCCCGCAGGGCCCTCCTTCATCACCGACTGGTCGAGGTCGCCGTGGATCGCAAGCGCGATCGTCCGCGGGATCGGTGTCGCGGTCATGACGAGCACGTGGGGATCGACGCCCCCCTTCTGCAGCTGCGACCGCTGGATCACGCCGAATCGGTGCTGCTCGTCGATGACGACGAGGCCGAGCGCGTGGAACTCGGCGGAGCCGGCGACGAGCGCCTGCGTGCCGACGACGATTTGGGATTGCCCCGTCTTGATCCTGGCGAGGGCCTTTTCACGCTTCGCCGCCGACTGGCCCCCCACGAGCAGCTCGAGGCCGATCTTCGAGCCGGAGAGCAGCCGCTCGAGCGACGCCATGTGCTGCCTCGCGAGCAGCTCCGTCGGCGCCATGATCGCGGCCTGGCGGCCCGCGGCCACCGCCGCGAGCATCGCGTAGATCGCGACCGCCGTCTTGCCGCTGCCGACATCCCCCTGAAGCAGCCGGTTCATCGGGCAGGAGTGCGCGACGTCGGCGGCGATCTCGGCGACCGCCTGCTGCTGCGAGGCCGTGAACGCGAAAGGAAAGCGGGCCCGGATCCGCGAGTCGAGCCGCGCGTCGATCGCGATCGCCGGCGCCTTCCCCCGCTCCCGCTGCTCCCGTCGGTGAATGCGGAGCCCAAGTTGAAGGAGGAGCAGCTCCTCGTAGATGAGCCGCCGCCGTGCCCTCGCCATCTTCTCGAGGCTCGTCGGAAAATGCATCTCGCGGAGCGACTCCACGATCGGCATGAGCGACTTCCCCTGGAGCCACTCAGGCGGGAAGGCCTCGTCGATTTTCTCGCCCACGTGCGACAGCGCCGCCTGCACCGCGAGCCGCACGTCGGACTGCCGCACCGACTCCGAGAGGGGATAGATCGGGAGATACTCGGCGCGGGCCTCCTCGCCCGCCGCGAGGAACCGGACCTCCGGGTGCGTCATCTCCCAGGCGAGCCCGGCCCGCCTCGGCACGCCCGCCACCACGACCCGCTGCCCCGCGGAAAACCGCCTCGCCATGAACGGCATGTTGAACCAGATCGCCCGCAGGCTGCCCCCCTCCGCTTTCACGAGCACGCTGAGCATCTGCCGGCCGCCGAACGTGGTGCGCTGCGCGATGTCGGCGACCGTGCCGGCCACCGAGGCATGCTCATCCTCACGAAGGTCGGCGAAGGCATGCGCGCCGCTGAAGTCCTTGTAGTCGCGCGGAAAATGGAGGAGCGCATCCTTGACCGTCACCAGATCGAGCGCCGCCAGCCGCTGTGCCCGCACCGTGCCGACGCCCCGCAGCCGCTCGAGGGGCGTCAAGTAGAGGGTTTGTTTGGCAGACTTCGGGCCTGTCGCGTCCATGCCCGGAGTGTATCCCGCCCGGCCGATCAGCCATGAAGTGCCGACACGCGGGTGGGGCGACACACGGTCGTCGCGACCGGCAGGTAGCGGCCGTTCAGCGGAGGCCGAGCCTCGCCTTGAGCTCTTTGTAGGCCTCGACGGCCATCCGGTCGCAGGCCTCGTTTTCCGGGTGGCCGGCATGGCCGGCGACCTGCGTGAACGCGACCGTGTGCGTCGCGGCGAGCCGGTCGAGCTCCCGCCAGAGATCCTCGTTTTTCACCGGCACGAGGCGGCCCTTCTCCTTCCGCTTCCAGCCCTGCGCCTTCCACTTCGGCAGCCATTCCGACAGCCCCGTGCCGACGTAGACGCTGTCGGTGACGAGTTCGACGCGGGTCGGCCGCTTCAGCTGCGAGAGGCCGCGGACGGCCGCGATCAGCTCCATCCGGTTGTTGGTCGTGTCGACCTCGGCGCCCGAGTCGATCGTCTCCTTGCCGGACTGCGGATGCCGCAGGATGTAGGCCCAGCCGCCCGGCCCGGGGTTGCCGCTGCACGCGCCATCGGTGAAGAGGATCACTTCCGAGCCGGTCTGCGAGGGCGAGGTTTTCGGCGTGCTCATGCGTCCGCTGCGGGTGATGTTCGCGAGGAGTCTCAGGAGGCTGCGGCGAGGGGCTTCGGCGGCTCGGCCGGCTGGACCTGGCCCGCGGAAACCGTTCCGTAGAAGGCCGGCAGCCGCACGGTGAACCTGCTCCCCTGCCCCAGCCGGCTTTCGACCGAGACGTCGCCCCCGAGCAGCCGACAGAGCTCTCGGACGATCGACAGGCCGAGGCCCGTTCCGGAATACTCGCGGGTCATCGCGTCCTCGCCGGCCTGGAGAACCCGCCCCTGGCGGAACTTCTCGAAGATCGCCTGCTGCTCTTCCTCCGCGATCCCCACGCCCGTGTCGGCGACCTGCAGAACGAGCTCGGCCTCCGGATGGCCTGCCCCGTCGGGCTCGAGTCTGGCCTCGACGTCGACCCGGCCGCCGTCGGGTGTGAATTTCACGGCGTTGGAAAGCAGGTTCGCGAGGATCTGCTGCACCTTCGCCTGATCCTGCACGATCTCGCTCACCTCCGGAGCGAGCCGGTAGTCGATGTCGATGCTCTTCTTCTCCGCCAGCGGCCTCGCCATGTCGCACTGCGCCGAAACGACCGACTCCACGCGAAAGGCCGCCGGCCGGACCTCCATCTTGCCCGCCTCGATCTTCGCGAGGTCGAGGATGTCGTTGATCATCTCGAGCAGCATCCGGCCCGAGGAGCGGATGTTCTGCACGTACCGCCGCTGCCGGTCGTCGAGGGCGGGGATCGAGCCGAGCACGTCGGAGAAGCCGATGATGCTGTTGAGTGGCGTCCGCAGCTCGTGGCTCATCGTCGCGAGGAAGTCGCTCTTGAGCCGGTTCATCTCGTAGAGGTTCATGTTGGCCTGTGCCAGTTCGTCGACCTTGCCGTCGAGGCTGCGGTTGAGGAGCCGCAGCTCCTCCTGCGAATCGACGAGCCCCCGCAGCATGCGGTTGAAGGCGACACCGAGCTCCTCGAACTCGTCGGCCGTATGGAGCTCCGCCCGCGCCTGCACGTTGCCCTTACGGACCTCGTCGCTGACGTTGCGGAGGTGCTCGAGCGGCTTCATGATCACGTATCGCACGATCAAGTAGGCGACGAGCATCGCGAGGAACACCGTCACGATCGCCGTCGCGAGCAGGATCGCCCGGTTCCAGTTGATCGCCTTCTGCGTTGCCCCGTCGGGCATGATCACCTTGACGACCGCCATGAGTTCGTTCTCGGCCAGCGGCACCCGCGGTGAGTCGCTCTCGGGGGTGGCCGCCACCGCGATCGTCGTCGCCCCGCGGTACTCGTGGCAGATGAGGCAGTCCTTCCGGGCCCGGATCGGCTGGTAGTAGTGGTACTGCGAGTTGTCGGCCGTGCGGAACTCGCGGTATTCCCCCGAGCCGCCGATCATGTCCCGCGGCAACTCTCCGGCGGCGGCCGTTCCCAGGCCGGGCAACTGCCGCTTCTTGAAGTAGTCGAGCACCGCCCGGTCGAGCCGGGTGTAGCCCGCCTGCATCTCGGGCGACGCCTCCGGGTTGAGGAGCCGGTAGTCGTAGGGCTGGCTCTGGAGCGTCTTGCCGAGCGAGTCGATGAACGTCGTGTATTTCTTGTCGGCCTCGAGCGTCTTCCAGTGGTGGTGGAGCATGATCGCGTCCACCAGGTGTCGGCCGGTGCTGCGGGTCGTCGTGTAGACGAGATCCTCGGTACGGCTGCCATACCACCAGAAGCTGCCGGTGATCAGCACAAGCAGGCACAGCCCGAAGAGGAAGCGGCATTTCCGCTCCAGGCTCGTCTCACCGAGGATGTCCTTGAACGACCGATACGACATACTGCCCCTTTTCCGCCCCTATCGTACCGCCGGCATGCG
Source organism: uncultured Chitinophagaceae bacterium (assembly GCA_964585575.1). Taxonomy (GTDB): domain Bacteria; phylum Planctomycetota; class Planctomycetia; order Pirellulales; family UBA1268; genus UBA4655. Next base: position 77 of record CAZPEM010000197.1, on the reverse strand, counting down.
GTGGCGAGCGAGGCCAAATCGTCGGGTTTGGGGCAGCCCCTCACGGTCGACGCTGGTCAACTCTGCGGGTTCGGGGC
>CAZPEM010000196.1:0-4891 GCA_964585575.1 uncultured Chitinophagaceae bacterium | reverse complement strand
GTCTGGGTCTCGATCGCCACGGTGCTGCAGCTCTCGATCACGTGGATGAATCGGGCGTAGCGGCAACAGGAGGCCACGTATGACCGAGATCACGCCGGGCCGCTACCGGCACTACAAGGGCAACGAATACACGGTGCTCGGCGTCGCCCGGCACAGCGAGACGCTCGAGCAACTCGTCGTCTACCGGCAGGAATACGGCGACCGGGGCCTCTGGGTCCGGCCGGCGGCGATGTTCGCCGAGGACGTCGTGGTGAACGGCACGAAGCAGCCTCGGTTCCGGCCATGCGATCCCGTCGCGGATGCCGGCTGAGGTCGAGTCGCCGCGGCCGGGCCACATCGCCTGGACCGCAAGCAGATCCTCACTACCCCCGACAGGGATCGAACCTGTGACCTACGGTTTAGGAAACCGTCGCTCTATCCACTGAGCTACGGGGGCGTTTTGGGCGATCATACGGACGACCCGCAGGGGGAACAAGCTTCGCGGGGCCGACGAGATGCGACCCAGCCGCCGGATCGGGTCGCCTCGGTCAGCTCCCCTGCGGCCCGGCCTGCTGCTTGTAGAGATACGGATTCATCGTCGGATCGTTGTACATCTTCATCTGCCGGAAGACCCGCAGCGGCCTGCGGCCCGAGAAGATCTCGCCCAACAGGTGGTCGATCGCCGCGACGAGGTTCGCCCGCTGCCGGTCGAGCACCTCCAGCCGCGAGGCGGCCTTCTGACGGTGCTCGGGCGTGGCGTCGGCCCGGTCGATCTGCTCCCGCATGTGGTAGCGACGCAGTTCGAGGATCGAAAGCCGGTCGATCGCGGCGCCGGGCGTCTCCGTCGCTGCGGGAGCGTCCGCGGCCGCTTCGATCCCGCGGCCGGAGAGCTCCGCCACGAGAAAATCATCCACGAGCTCGATCGCGTCGTTCCTCGCCTGGTTGTACCTGTCGATCGCCCGCTTCACCGCGGCGATCTCCGCGTCGTTCGCCGAAGGCGACCGCGCGATGTCCTCCTCGTGCCAGAGAAGAAAGTTGAACCGGTGGAGGTCGCAGACGCGGCCCCGCAGCCCGCTCTCGCCGTGGGACGGCTCCACCTCGTGCCACCGGGCGACGAGCGACTCGAGCAGCCGGTCGAGGTCGCCGGCCGAGGCCGGGGGAGCGTGCAGGGCGGTGCTGGCTGGCTTCCTGGGGGACGCGGTGGCGGGCATCGGCTGGTGCTCCTCGGAGGGTGAACGGAATTCGACGGTCATGCTCGGGCGAACGTTGATGGGAGCGTCAGGCGGCGCGGAGCGCGAGACAGAGGTTCGCGCCGCCGAAACCGAAGCTGTTGCTGAGGGCGACGCGGACCGGATGCGGACGCGCGACGAGCGGGACATGGTCGAGCCGGCAGGCCTCGTCTGGGTGGTCGAGGTTCACCGTCGGCGGCACGGTGGAGCGATCCATCGCCACGAGGCAGGCGATCGCCTCGAAGACGGCCGCCCCGCTCACGAGATGGCCCGACATGCTCTTCGTGGAGCTCACCGGAACCCGATCGGCCCGTTCGCCGAGCGCCATCCGGATCGCCGCGGCCTCCGCCGCGTCGCCAACGCTCGTGCCGGCCGCGTGGGCGTTGACGTAGTCGACATCCTCGGGATCGATCCGCGCGTCGCTCATTGCCGCCACCATCGCCCGCGAGGCGTGGAACGAGTCGGCGGAGGGAGTGACCATGTGGCAGGCGTCGCTCGACATCCCCACGCCGGCGACCTCCGCCCGGCTTCTCACTCCGCGGGCCGCCGCGTCGGCCGCCCGCTCGAGCACGAGGAACGCCCCTCCTTCCCCCATCACGAACCCGTCGCGATCCCGGTCGAAGGGTCGCGACGCCTTGCCGGGGTCGTCGGACCGCCGCGAGAGCGCCCGCAGGTTATGGAAGGCCGCGATCGCGCTCGGCGTGATCACGTCGCACCCGCCGGCGAGGCAGACATCGACCCAGCCGAGTTCGAGCCACCGCCGTGCCATCGCGATCGCATATCCGCTCGAGGCGCAAGCCGCACCGACCGTGGCTGCGGGCCCTTCGATCCCCGCGAGCTTCGCGAGGCGATGCACGATCGGCGGATCGATGTCCGGACCGAGCACATGGCTTCCTCCCGACGCGTAGTCGGTCTCCCAACCCTTGAGTTGCTCCGCGCCGATCCCGGCCACGATCCCGATCCGCTGCGGGTCGATGCCCGCGACGTGGCCGTCGGCGATGGCGGCGGCGACAGCGGCGACGCACATCCGCTCGAACCGCCCCCCGCCCGCCGGCCGTGCGGCATCGACTCCCTCTGCGACGGGGATCGAGTCGACCGGCGCCGCAAACTGCACATGATCGGGCCCGAAGAGCGGCATGTCGATCTGTCGGACGCCCGAGACGCCGGCGAGCAGGTTCGTCGCGATCGCCTCGAACGAATGACCGAGCGGCGTCACCGCGCCGATGCCGGTGATCACGACCGGGTCGCTCGCTCGCGGCCCATTCGCATCGAACGCCGCCATGTTTGCACGACGGATCATGCGGCCTCCAGGGCGAGCGGGCTCGTCGCCTCGCTCGGCCGCAGGTCGAGCGTGAAGCCATGCCGCAACGAAAGCGTCCCGCAGGCGTCCGCCGATTCTCCCGACAACGCTTCGGCGAGCGACCGGATCCGGGAGGCCATCGACGGAAGCTGCTCGGGAATCGCCGCGGCTTCACGACGGGCACTCGGCGAGACGGTGATCGTCGCTGCCGCGGCCTCGGCCTCGCCGGGCACGAGGGCGAGCGCGAGGCCGCGACAGATCGGGTCGGATATCGGGCTTCCCTCCGCGTCGAGCGACGGCTCCGTCTCCCATGCGGTGAGGGTGAGCCAGTGCGGCTGCGAGACCATCGAACAGGCCGCGAGCAGCCCCTCGTCGAAGGCTTCCGGTCCGCCGCCGATGCCGAAGTGAGGCCCGTGCATGGAGAGCGCGACGCTCACGGCGCTCGCCGGCGAATGGAGCGAACTCTGCGGCACGACGTGGGGCGATACGCCCTGGGAGCCGATCTTCCTCCCGCCGATCACGGCGGCCGCCCCCATGATCCGCCCGGCCTGGCAGGAGGCCGCGAGCACGCCCCACCGGTCGAACTCCGGCCGCGGGTCCGGGAGCCGGTCGATCGCCCGAAGCACCGCCGCCATGCCGACGACCGTCTGCTCGTCGCAGTACCGCAGGAACCGCCTCGGCAGGGGCGGGGCCGTCGCCGGGCCCGGTGCGTCGCGGAGAGCCGCGATCTCCGACAGCCGAACCTCGACCGCCGCATGGGTCAGGATCGAGCAGACGTTTCCGGCCGGTCGTTCGCGCACGGCGTGCACCCCCGAATATCGTCCGCCGGTCAGGCCGCGGACCGCGAGGCCTTCGAAGCGACCTTCGTCTCGAGCAGGTCGAGCATGTCGCCGACGGTGGTGATGTTCTCGAGCAGTTCCGTTTCGACCGCGATGCCGAAGCGGCTCTCGATGTGGAGCATCAGCCCCGCCATGTCGAGCGAGTCGAGATTGAGACCGCCCTTGAGCGTGGTCGATTCCTCGAGGTCTGGGTAGCTTTCCCCGGTCTCCTTCTCGAGCAGTTCGTGGACGATTCCGGCGAGTTCCTTGCGGGTCATGTCGGTGGTGCCTCCTGGGATCGGCGGTCGATTTCTAGCGGGGAGGGTAGCGGATCGAGCGGGGAGGGCGAAGAGCAAAAAAATGGTTATTCTGAGGAGATTCAACGTCCTCGAGCCCTCCATCCCATGGCGTCAGACCCGGTCGAGGCCTTCGAAGAACCCTTCTGGAACCGCCTCTTCCGCCGCGGCCTCACCCTCGCCACGGGGGCGTACTCTGCGACGCTGGTCTTCGCGACCCACTACCCGAAGCCGGAGTCGCTCGTCGGCGGCAAGCTGCCTCCAGACAAGCTCATGCACTTCGTCGCGTATGGACTGCTCGGGGGCCTCGCGGCCGCCACGCTCGTGGCCCACGGCCGGCGGGACGTCGGCACGCTCCTGCGGTTGGTCGTCGTGCTTGCCATCGCCGCGATCTTCGACGAGCTCACTCAGCCGCTCTTCGGCCGGAACGCCGAGGTGCTCGACTGGGTCTACGACTGCATCGGCCTGACGGGCGCGGCCGCCGTGGTTTTTCTCAGTAGTTGGGCGTGGGGGCGCGGAACTCCGCGAAGTTGACCGAGCGGAACCACTCGATCGTCTTCGCCAGTCCCTCCCGCAGCGGCACCTTCGGCTCCCAGCCGAGATGCTTCCTGGCGAGCGTGATGTCGGGCCGCCGCCGCTCCGGATCGTCCACCGGCAGCGGCTTCTCCACGAGTTGCGACGTGGAGCCGGTCAGCGAGAGCGTCAGCTCCGCGAGCTCGCGGATCGTGAACTCTCCCGGATTACCGATGTTCACCGGGCCCACGAAGTCGTCGGGGCCGTTCATCATCCGCACCATCGCCTCGACGAGGTCGTCGCGGTAGCAGAAGCTGCGGGTCTGCGTGCCCGCCCCGAAGATCGTGATCGGCTCGCCGGAGACCGCCTGGCGGATGAAATTGGAGACGACGCGGCCGTCGAAGGGATGCATCCGCGGGCCGTAGGTGTTGAAGATCCGGACGATCCGGATGTTGACGCCGTTGGCGCGGTGGTAGTCCATGAAGAGCGTCTCGGCCGCCCGCTTCCCCTCGTCGTAGCAGGCGCGGGGCCCGATCGGATTGACCGAGCCGCGGTAGCTCTCCGGCTGCGGATGGACCTCCGGGTCGCCGTAGACCTCGCTCGTGGAGGCCTGGAGCACCTTCGCCCGACACCGCTTCGCCATCCCGAGCACGTTGATCGCCCCCATCACGGAGGTCTTCATCGTCTTGATCGGGTTGTACTGGTAGTGGCCGGGCGCGGCCGGGCAGGCGAGGTTGTAGATCTCGTCCACCTCGA
>CAZPEM010000195.1:0-4895 GCA_964585575.1 uncultured Chitinophagaceae bacterium | reverse complement strand
GCGATGCCCGGCGGCAGCGAGTCGGCCGTGGACGCATGGTGGCCGAGGGCGAGGCCGATCTGCTTGAGGTTGTTTTGGCACTGGACGTTGCGGGCCGACTCCCGGGCCGACTGCAGCGCCGGCAGCAGCATGCCAAGCAAGATCGCGATGATCGCGATCACGACGAGCACCTCGACGAGCGTGAAGGCCGTGCGACCAGTTGCATCGCGGCGAGTCATCGTGCATTCCTCCGCGTATTTCCCGCCCGAAGGCGGGCTGGGACGGAACAAACCCATTGCCGCTGGCCAGCTAGCCGCTGGCCAGCTATTTGTAGTCGGCTTCGTTGAGAACGTACCCGCCTGTCCAAGCGTTGTAAGGAGCGTTGCTGGGATTGGCGTTGACACTCATAGCCGTCGTGTCTGAGGAGGCACGCTCGTTGTCCCAGCTCAAGAGCTGCGCATAGACTCTGGGTTGCAGGGAGTCCTTGAGAAACTCCGTATGGCCGTCGCAGAACGCGGCCACCGCGCCGCCGGGATGGTTCGACGACGGTTGGCTAAAGAAACCTGGGTCCGCTGCGACGCCCGAGTTGATGACCTTAGACGGGGTTGCCCCGGATATCCCAAAGAGCGGCCGCATGATGTTTCCCGAGTTGTGCTTGGTGCTGTCGCCATCTGTGGAAAACCCCCGATTCCCGTCTCCCGTAAAGGTCCAGTTCGCCTGCACCAGTGGAATCGCCGCCGTGCCGGGGCCGCATTTTTCGGAGAGCAGGAGTGTGAATGCCGTGCCATCGTTGCTCGAGATTTCGTCCATCGCCAGGCGGCCCGTGGCCACGGTTGTGTCGAGCATGACACCTTGAAACCGAGCCGCATTGACAGTCTCTGTCGGTCGGGAGCCGCCAGCGTAGGCGAGCGTGGGCCCCGTCTGCGAATCGGGCGCGCTCGAGGGGCAGACGAACGTGGTCACGAACGGAGCATTAAACGAGGGAGCGGTGGTTATCGCCAGCCAGATGTCGGTGCGCTCGATGAACGGGGTGATCACGACTGGCCAGGAGTTTCCGCGATTACCCGGGCCAGGAACAGCGTTCCGATAACCCGGCACGAACCCGTTTTGTTCGGCATGCCGGATGGCGGCAAACGCCAGCTGGTATTGGTTGTTCTGGCAGCCCGTGCGGCGGGCGGCCTCGCGGGCCGCCTGCACGGCGGGCAGGAGGAGGCCCATGAGCACGGCGATGATCGTGATCACGACCAGCAGTTCGACGAGCGTGAAACCGCCCCGGCTTTTCGGGTATCGAGAACGACGGCAATCCATGGCGAAAACTCCTGCTCGCGTGGCCCCAGTTGAAGAATAGCCCGGTCGATGCCATGGCGGCAACCGCTTTTTCGGGGCCTCACCCGACCAGTTCGAAGACGGCCTCGATTTCCACGGCCATCCCGTCGGGGAGCGAGGTCACGCCGACGGCGCTCCGCACGCCGATGCCGTGCTCCGGCCCCCAGATCTCGGCGATCAATTCGCTGGCGCCGTTGATCACGAAGGGCTGCTTCACGAAGTCGCTCGTGCAGTTGACCATGCCGAGCACCCTGATCACCCGCCTTACCCGGTCGAGGCTGCCGAGCGACTCCAGCAGCGTGGCGAGCATCGTGAGCCCCACCTGGCGGGCCGCACGCTTGCCAGCCTCGGCGTCGAGGTCGCGGCCCACGCAGCCCCGCAAGAGCGTGCCATCGGGCAGGAGCGGCCCGTGGCCAGAGAGGTAGACGAATCGATCCACGACCAGCGCCGGCTTGTAGACGCCGATCGGCTTCGGTGCGGGAGGGAGCTCGAGCGAGAGGGCCTCGAATCGCTGCTGCGGCGAGGGCTGGCTTGGCATGATGGCTTCCTGCGGAGACGGCGGGCGGGCCGCGGCGCACGGCCCAAAATGAGTTATAAATGACGATATCGGTCAGAGAGTCACGGAGACTTGCATGCCCCACCACGACTCGCCAGCGACCCACGGCGCGGCCGCGACCCACGGGTCCGCCCCGAATCACGGGTCCGCCTCGAATCATGGGCCCGCCCAGCCCGCCCCACGGCGGAACTTCCTCGCGGAGGCCCTCGCAATCCTCTGCGGCGGCCTCGCCACCCTGCCCCCGATCGCCGCCGGAATCTGGGCGTTTCTCGATCCGCTCGGCCGCAGGGGAGCGGCGGCGAAGTTCCTCCCCGTCACCGACATCGCGAGCGTGCCCGACGACGGCATCCCGCGGCAGTTCGCCGTGGTCTCCGACCGCGTGGACGCCTGGACCGGCTTCGCCGCAGAGCCGATCGGTGCGGTCTACCTCCGCCGGGAAAAGGGGGAGGAGAAGGTCGAGGCGATCTCGGCCACATGCCCCCACGCCGGCTGCTTCATCGAGATGGACCGTGTGGAAAGGTGCTTCCGCTGCCCCTGTCACAACAGCCGCTTCACGCTCTCTGGCGGCATCGTCGCCCCGAGCCCGAGCCCCCGGGCGATGGATTCGCTCGAGTGCGAGGTGGATGGCAAGGGCTCGATCGCGGTGAAGTGGCAAAATTTCTACACCGGCATCGCCGAGAAGAAGGTGAAGCCATGAGCGACTCCCCGCAACAAAGCCCGGCCGCCAGTGAGGCCCCGGGGCTCCTCGGCGGCCTCGCCGATTTTCTCGACGACCGCACCGGCTACCGGGCGGTCGTCCGGGCGGCGCTCTACGAGAACGTGCCCGGCGGCGCCCGCTGGCGGTATGTCTGGGGCAGCTGCCTCGTCTTCGCCTTCCTCACGCAGGCGATCACCGGACTGTTTCTCTGGGCGAGCTATTCGGCCAGCTCACAGACCGCCTGGGAGAGCGTCTATTACATCCAGCACGAGATGAGCGGCGGCTGGCTGCTCCGCGGCATCCACCATGTGATGGCGCAGGCGATGGTGGTCTTGCTCGCCTTGCACCTGATGCAGGTGGTGATCGACGGGGCCTACAAGGCGCCCCGCGAGGTCAACTTCTGGCTCGGACTGGTGCTCATGATGCTCGTGCTCGGCATGGCGCTCACGGGCTACCTCCTGCCGTGGGACCAGAAGGGCTACTGGGCCACCCGCGTGGCGACGAACCTCGCGGGGCTCGTACCGCTCGTCGGGCCGGCCATCCAGCAGCTCGTCGTCGGCGGCCCCGACTACGGCCACCACACGCTCACGCGGTTTTTCGCGCTCCACGCCGGCTTCCTGCCGGCGACGCTCGTCGCGATGCTCGTCGTGCATCTGGCCCTCTTCCGCAAGCACGGCCTCCATGCGAAGCAGCCGATCACCCGGCCCGACGCCATGTTCTGGCCCGACCAGGTGCTCAAGGACGCGGTGGCGATGCTCGCCGTGATGGCGGTCGTGCTCGGCGTGATCCTCCTGCCGGCGGTGCGGACGATCCTCGCCGGCGGCCAGGTCGATTGGGGGCACGTCGGGGCGGAGCTGGGAGCCCCCGCCGACCCCTCGCAGCCCTACGCCGCGGCCCGGCCGGAATGGTACTTCCTGTTTCTCTTCCAGTTTCTGAAGGTGTTCGAGGGCTGGGGGGCGTCGGGCGAGTTCTTCGGGGCGATCGTCGTGCCGGGGATCGTCATGGGCTTGATGTTCCTGATGCCGATCGTCGGCCGCTGGAAGCTCGGCCACCGCTTCAACGTGGTCTTCACGCTCGCGATCCTCGCCGGGGCCGGGCTGCTCACCGCGATGGCCCTCAACGAGGACTACTGCGCCCTCTGGGCCGACAAGGCGGCGCTCGCCGACGTGCAGAAGCTGCTCGACGAGACGGAGCGGGATCCCGGGAAGATCGCAGCCTCGCTCGGCAACGACGCCGGGAAGATCGCGGCGTTCGAGAAGCGGGCGAAAAAGCTCGAGAAGATCCGCCACTCCGAATCGTTTCTCGCCGCGGCGAGGCAGGCGGAGGCGGATGCCGAGCGGGCCGTCGAGCTCGCCGGGCGGCCGGGGAAGATTCCGCCCACCGGCGCCCTCGAACTCACCCGCCGCGACGCCAAGACCGTGGGCCCGCGGCTCTTCGCCCAGCACTGCGCGAGCTGCCACGCCCACGTCGATCCCGCGGCTCCCGAGGCGGAGGCGATCCTCGCCAAGTCGTCGGCCGCGAACCTCCACGGCTTCGGCACCGCCCGCTGGCTCGAGGGCCTCTTCGATCCGAAGCAGGTCGCGGGCCCCGCCTACTTCGGCAACACGGCGCACAAGGAAGGCGACATGGTGGGCTACGTGACCGGGGAGATGGCCGATCCCGACGAGTGGAAGCCCGAGGAGATCAGGGCCGTCGTCGCCGCAATGGCGACCGAGGCCGGGCTCGCGGCGGCCGACACGCCCGCCGAGCTCGTCGCGCGGGGCCGCGGCCTCATCGCCGACGGCGAGCGGTGCGGCAGCTGCCATACGTTCCATGAGAAGGCCGGCGAATCCGGAGAAATCGAATACGGCACGGCCCCCGACATCACCCGCTGGGGCTCGAAGGAGTGGCTCGTCGGCATCATCGCCGATCCCACCCACGCCCGCTTCTACGGCAAGAGCAACGACCGCATGCCGAGCTTCGGCAAGGCGGAGGACGGCGCGGCGGCGATCCTCACGCGGGAGCAGATCGAGTTCGTCGCCGACTGGCTCCGCGGCGACTGGTATCGCCCCGCCGGTCACTGAATTCGGCGGTCACAATTTTTCTTCGCTGAGCGGACCGGCGGTCAGGCGAGGCCGCCGAGGACGGTGGCCCGGGCGACGCGGCCCACGCCGACCATGTAGGCGGCCGTGCGGAGCGGGAGATTCCGCGACTGCGAAAGCTGCCAGACCTGCTCGAAGGCGTCGCCGAGGATCTTGTCGAGCTCCTGGCGGACCCGGTTCAGGCCCCACTGGTAGTGCTGTCGGTTCTGCACCCACTCGAACCAGCTCGCCGTCACGCCGCCGGCGTTGGCGAGGA
>CAZPEM010000194.1:0-4985 GCA_964585575.1 uncultured Chitinophagaceae bacterium | reverse complement strand
CGATTTCTTCAAGGAAAGCACGGGGCCGTTGACCGATCTCCTGGTCTGAACGTCGCCGATTGGGAGCCTGGAGGCCGGGAGCGTGGAGTCCGGTCTGCCGCCCGCTTCCACATCGGCCGAGTCCGCAGCGGCGACCGGTGCGGCCTCCTGGGGCCGGTGAACGGGTCTGTCTCGGTCGGAAGCTGCCGACCCGGCTTGGACTACTCGTCCTTGGCTGTCTTCCAGAGGCTCGTTTCGCTGCGCAGGTAGAGGCTGCCGTCGGCGACTGCGGGCGTGGCGGTGAACGTGCCGGGCAGCTCGTTCTCGGCGACGATCCTCGGCTCGCCATCGACCGACACGAGGAAGGTCTTCCCTTCCTTGTTGACCGCGACGACCGTCGTGCCGACGACGATCGGGCTCGCCCAGAACGAGCCCGCGAGCCGCAGCTGACCGCGGATCGACCCGTCGGCGGCGTTGCCGACGACGAGCACGCCCGCGCGGTTGAGCGTGACGACCGAGTCGCCGAAGGCGACGGGGCTCGCGATGCCGCAGGAGAGCTTCGCCGACGTCCAGGCCGGCTCCGACCGCCCGCCGCGAGGATCGATCGCCGTCATGCCGTCGCCGGGGACGAGCAGCCTGCCGTCGCGTTCGGTCGTCATCGGGATGCCGGAGCATTGCCCCATCCACGACCAGGCGAGCCTGCCGGCGGCGGCGTCTCGCAATTCGAGGCCGTTCGGATTCTGGAGGAGCACGCCGCGGGCCGGCTCGGTCGCAGCCTGGTCCGGCAGACGCACCGCAAGCGGCGACGACCAACTCGCGATCTTCTCCCGCGGCGACGTCCACCGGTCTTCTCCGGTGGCGAGATCGATCCCCGCGACGAAGGCGTCTCCCTGGCAGTCGATCTGCACGACGACGGTGCCGTCGATGATCCGCGGGCTCGACCCCATCCCGACGTCGTTGCCGCTCCGCGGATGCTCGAGGGCGAGGTTCCGCTGCCAGACGAGCCGCCCGTCGAGGTCGAGGCAGAAGAGGTCGCACGACGAGTAGAGGGCGACGATCCGCCTGCCGTCGCTCGCGGGAGTGCCCGCGGCGACCGAGCTCGTCGGATGGCAGAACGTCCGCCCCGTGGCCCAGAACGTCCGCTGCCAGCGCGGCCTGCCGGTCGCGGCTTCGAACGCGAGCACGTGGAGCCTGTCCTGCTTGCCGCCGCCCGCGGCCGTCACGACAACGAGATCCCCCACGACGATCGGGCTCGACGCGCCGCGGCCGGGCAGGTCGGCCTTCCAGGCGATGCCATCCGACCCGCTCCACCGGCTGCGAACCGTCGCGTCGGCCGCCACGCCGCGGCCGTCGGCCCCGCGAAACTCCGGCCAGTCGCCGGCCACCGCGGTCGCCGCCGCAAACAGGCCAACGAGGATCGTCGCCAGGCGACGGCCGACCAACCAAGCGTCATCGCCGTGGCTCATGGGCGCACCTCCGATCGCTGCGAGCCGAGCGGCGTTCCGAGCCGGTCGCAGACCCGCAGCTGAAATCTCCAGTCCGCCGCCCAGGCTTCGGTCTGCTCGTTCTGGCAGCACTTCACGAGGATCGTGTTGGTGCCCGCACGGAACTCGGCCGTCGCAACGTACTGGTCCACCGCCTCCGATGCGTGGTAGATCTCGTGGGCCATCACGGGCGTGCTGTTCACCCAGACCTTCACGGCGCAGGGGCTTCCGATCCGCACCTCCGCGGGACCGGGCCGCGGCATGTCGATCTCGGCCACCGCGTAGGCGAGCACGCCCTTCTTCGCGGCGATCGCGGCGTTGAGATCGACGGCGCCCAGCCGATCCGTCGAGACGACCTCCTTCCATCCCGCCGTGTCGGCGGCCTGTTCCTCCGGCGGATGGATCGTGGCGAACCCGACGCCGCGGGCGTTGTCGAACGTGCCGCTCACCTTCCACCGCCGCACGAACCCGAGCACCGCCGCGAGATCGACCGCTTCGCCGTGCTCGGTGAGCCACTGGGCGATCCGCTCCACCTGATCGACGTCGCGGGCGGCGGCGAGGGCCGTGCGATGGGCTTCCTTCATCGACGCCTCGTCGGCCTTCGCGGCGGTCGCGAGCAGCCTCTCGACCGCCTCCCGCCGCAGTTCGAGCGATGGGTCGTCGAGCATGCCGTCGAGCAGCCTTTCGGCCCGTTTGGCATCGCGGGCTGCGAGCCAGGCATACGCGAGAGTCCGTGCCTTCGCCGGCCGCTTCGTGTCGGCGACATAGTCGGCAAGCAGATCGGCTGCGAGCGAGTCGCCGAGCCGGTCGGCTGCGCGATCGAGGGCGTTTCGCAGCCAGTTCGCCCCGGCGGGCGTCGCATCGCCGAAGGCCGCCAGGCAGGGCAGCACGTGCGCGGCCGGCACGGCGGCGAGGGCGTCGGCCTTCGCAGCGAGCGACGCCTGGCCCGTGATCCCGCCGGCCCGCGAAAGCTCGACGGCGATCGCGACGGCTTCCGAGACGCTCGCCGGCGGCGACGAACGGACCTCGTTGCCGACGAGCGACGCCACGATCGGCACGAGCCACTCGCGGCGAAACAGGTGACGGCCGACCCGGCCCCGGAGCATCTCGATGAACTGCCCGGCCGTGTGCCTCGCGCCGAGTTCGAGCCGGCTGCCGATCGCGGCCGTCGGGGGCGGCTCATCGACGCCGCGGAGCAGGATCGCAAGCTCTCCCGCGGAGGTCTGCTCGGCCGCCGGCCCGCCGTCGAACATCGGGTAGCCCCTCACCGTCGCTGCCGGAAGCAGCATCCGCTGCCGCTCGCACGCCGCGAAGAAGTCCTCCGGCGTCCAGACGACCTTGCCGCGGGCCGCCTCGACCGTTTTCGCATCGAAGCCGCCGGCGGGAGGATCGAACGCCGTCACGAGGCTCGCGATCGAAAGATAGGCGAGCAACGCCGACGGCACGGCGAGCGACGGCAGCCAACGTCGACGAACGAGGGCGGCTGCCGGCAGTCCGGCCGCCAGGCCGAGGATCGGCCAGTGCCACCAGCGGATCGACACGCCGACGCGATCGATCTCCAGCACGAGCCAGGCGGAGAGCCACGCCACGATCCCCGCGACGGCGGCCGCGCCGACCGCGGTCGTCGCGAACGCGGTCGCGAGCAGCCGCCGCCAATGGATCGCCATGAGCACCGCGGCAGCCGGCATCGCGTCGAGCAGGTAGCGGCCCGAACGCTGTGTCGGGATGCAGTAGAAGAGAAAGGTCGCTCCGCAGAGCAGCCAGAGCAGCCTCTCCTCGTGCGAGGCCTCGCCGCGGTGCTGCCACCCGCGGATCATCGTGCCGAGAAGCGGAAAGGCGAGCAGCCCCGCGTTCGAAAACCATCCGGCGAAAAGCATCCAGACGCTCTTGGAACCCCAGAGCATGGCGGCCAGGTAGTTCGGGGCGCCGTGGTCGAGCTTCGCGAAATTCTCGTCGAGCACGAACCGCTTCCAGATGCGGCTCGGCTCGGGGTCGAGCAGGAACCAGAGGCCGAAGATCGAAAGGGCCACCGTCGCCGTCCAGACGAGTCCCGGCAGCGAACGGGCCACGAACGACCGCAGGTTCCATCCCCGCTCGGCCAGGTGCCAGGCCGCAAGCGAAAGCCCCGTCGGCACGAGGATCGCGAACGACTTCGCGAGGAGCGCGAGCCCCACGAATACTCCCAGAAGCGTCGGCACGATGAATCGCGAGTCGAACGACCTCGGCCGAAACAGCAGCAGCACCGAGAAGGCGAGAAAGAGCCAGAAGATCTCCGGGGGGTTCGTGAGGAACGGCCGGCCGTAGCGGTAGGTGCCGAGAAACGCGAGATAGATCCCGGCGGCGAGCGGCCCCTTCCCGCGGTCGCCCCCGCAGCATCGCCACGCGACGACGCCGACGACCGCCGCCGTGAGGCCGGTCCAGACCAGGCTCGGCCACCGCAGCGACCAGAGGCTCCAGTGACTGCCCCACGACGTCGAGAGGATGCCCTGCCAGAAGATCAGCGGGGGCTTCGTATTCACCATTTCGGGGATCTCGCAGGCCAACGGCAGCCACCGTCCCGACGCGGCCGTCATGCGGGTGATGTGTGCGTAGAGCAGCTCGTCGCCATTGGTCATGATGTGGAGCGACCCGAGCCCGAAGACGTAGGTGAACGCGGCGAGGAGGAGCGTGAGGACGCCCGCGGTGAACGCGGGCGGATCGGTGTCGGGACGGCCATGTTCGGGCATGGAAGGCATCTCTGGGAGCACGTGGGCCACCCGCCGATCCAAACGCTACCATCTTGGACGGCAGGCGCCATCCGCGGCCCCGCCCCGGACCCCTTCGCCCAGCACCCCGAGGAGAAGACCCACCATGCAGATCGCCATCATCGTCGGAAGCCACCGCAAAGGGAGCGAATCGAGCCGGGTCGGGGCGTTCGTCGCCAAGGAGCTCACCGCGATCGACCCTGGCGTCGCGGTCGACACGATCGACCTCGCCGGCAACCCGCTGCCACTCTGGGACGAAAGCCTCTGGCAGGGGGAAAGCGGGCTGGCCGCGACCTGGAAGCCGATCCGCGACCGGCTGCGGAAGGCCGACGGATTCGTGATCGTGACGCCCGAGTGGGCCGGCACCGTGCCGCCTGGCCTCAAGAACCTCCTGCTCTTCGCCGGTCCGAAGGAGGTCGCCCACAAGCCGGCCCTCATCGTGGCGGTGTCGAGCGGCCGCGGCGGCAGCTATCCCGTGAACGAGCTCCGCACGAGCGGCTACAAGAACAACCGGCTGCTCTACATCCCCGAGCACGTGATCGTGCAGGACGTGAACGACGTGCTCAAGGGAGACTCGCCCGCGGGCGAACGCGACGCCTGGATCCGCAAGCGGATCCATTTTGCCCTCGCGATCCTGCTCGAGTATGCGAAGGCCCTCGGGCCGGTGCGGGCAAGCGGCCTCACCGACCACGCCGACTTCCCCTACGGCATGTGACCCGCGAACCGCGTCAGCTCACCGCGAGCATCCGCGTCAGCTCACCGCGAGCATCCGCTCGAG
>CAZPEM010000193.1:0-5013 GCA_964585575.1 uncultured Chitinophagaceae bacterium | reverse complement strand
GCCGTAGCGACGATGCGTCCGCTCCCCCGGCGGCAATGCGGTCTCCTGCAAATCAATCCGCTCTCGTTCAAGGAACTCTGCACAGACGCCGCATAGGAGCGGGGAATCCTCCCACACCCTTGTCTCGGCTGGCCTTGAGGGCGATCCTGTTGGGCTCCTGACCGACTCGCGAGGGCCCCATGTCGACCGCACCAGCCCGTTCATCGACTTCGCCTGCGGACGCGGGCCGCGGCTCGCTGCTCGAGTCGCTCAAGTGGCGGAAGTTTCCCGTGCTCGACGACGGGTTCGTCGCGCTCGTCGACTGCATGGGGGACGACGGGTCGGTCGTGCAGGCGGCACGGGTGAGCTACGGGGAGGGCACGCGGAAGGTGAGCGACGACCGCCAGCTCATCCGCTACCTCATGCGACACGCCCACACGACCCCCTTCGAGATGGCGGAGCTGAAGTTCGTCGTCCGCGTGCCGATGGACTGCTGGCGGCAGTGGATCCGCCACCGCACCGCGAGCGTCAACGAATACTCGACCCGTTATTCGCTCGCCATCGACGCGATGCAGTCGACGCACGACGACGAGTGGCGGCTGCAGGCCGCGACGAACCGGCAGGGCTCCGAGGGGAGCCTCGCGGTGCCCGCCGGCCACAAGCTCACGCAGTCGGAAACGGAACTGCAATCCTTCGCCCGGCGCGTCTACGAGGAGCGGCTCGAGGCGGGCGTCGCCAGGGAGCAGGCCCGCAAGGACCTTCCGCTCTCGACCTACACCGAGGCCTACTGGAAGATCGACCTCCACAACCTGCTCCATTTCCTGGCGCTGCGGATGGACGCCCACGCCCAGCTCGAGATCCGCCGCTACGCCGAGACGATCGGCCGCGAGATCGTCCAGCCGCTGTTCCCGCTCGTCTGGGAGGCGTTTCTCGACTACCGGGTCGAGGCGATGCGGCTGACACGGCTTGACCGCGAGGTGATCCAGCGGCTCGTGTCGCAGTCCGGCGGCACGGGATTGCCCGCCTCCCATGACGCCTTCCTCGCCGCGCAAGACCCCTCGTGGAAACCGCTCGAGCGTTCCCGCGAGCGGGATGAATGCCTTTTGAAACTGGTCGCCCTCGGACTCGTCACCCCCACGGAAACTCGATGATGGCCGACACCGCCAAGGATCTCGTCTACCTTTCGCAAAAGCTGCTCGACGCCGTCGCCGCCGGCGATTGGAACGCCTACCGGCAGTTCGTGGCCGACGACATCACCTGCTTCGAGCCGGAGGCCCGCGGCCAGCTCGTCGAGGGACTCCCCTTCCACGAGTACTACTTCAACCTTCCGGCCCCCGTCGGGCAGAAGCCACGGCCCGTCCAGAACACGATCGCAAGCCCGGTCGTGAAATTCCTCGCCCCCGACGTCGCGCTCGTCGCCTACGTCCGCCTCACGCAGTCGCTCGATGACGCCGGCAAGCCGGTTACGAAGAGCTGCGAGGAGACGCGGGTTTGGAAGAAGCAGGGCAACGCCTGGAAGCACGTGCACTTCCACAGGAGCCTCCCGGGCTGAGGCGGCACGCCATCCGACCAATCGATGGTCGCGGCGGTATGTGGTGGCCCGCGAGTCAATCGCGGAGGACGACCTCCACCTCGTCGCCGGCTTCGTACCGCTTCCCGCCGGATGGCAGCGCGAGGAGTCCGCCGGCCCCGGCGAGCCCGAGGAGATCCGACGAGCCTGTCCACGGAAGCGGCGCCGCCTCGAGCCCCCGCGACGACCTCGTGAGCCGGCACGGAAGATAGACGGGCCGGTCGGCCGCCGCTTTCGCAGCCACGGTGAGCACGGCCTTCGCCCGCGGCAGGTGCCAGGCGTCGCGACCGGCGCCGGCGAGGATGCGGATCGCCGGCCGCACGAAGAGCTCGAAGCAGACGAGGCTGCTGGCGGGATTGCCGGGAAGGCCGAAGACGAGCGTCGGCGCGGAGTCCGCCCGCTCGAGCCTGCCGAACCAGACCGGCTTGCCCGGCTTGAGCCGCACCTTGTGGAAGACCTTTTCCACGCCCGACCGCGAGAAGATCTCCGGAACGAGGTCGAGGTCTCCCGCCGACACGCCGCCGGAGAGCACGAGGATGTCGGCAGCGAGGCCCTGCGCCACCGCAGCGCGGATCGCCTCCGGCCTGTCGGCCGCGACTCCCATCGGAATCGGCTCGCCGCCGAGGAGCTTCACCGCCGCGAAGAGCATCGGGCCGTTGGAGTTGCGAGTCTGGCCGAAGGCGGGCACCGCCTCCGGGGAAACCAGCTCGCTGCCCGTCGAGAGGATCGCGACGCGAACCTGCGGCGAGGCGACGACGTGCGTCGCGCCCGCTTCCGCCGCGAGGCCGATCTCCGCGGCGGCCAGCCGCATGCCGCAGGCGAGCACCTCCTGCCCCGCGCGGAACGCCGCCCCCTGGCGGCCGATGTGCTGGCCGGCGCGAAACTTCGCGTCGCGGAGACGCACGCGGCTGCCGGCATGGCCGGTCCGAGACGGCGGCCCGGCGGAGTCGGGCGGCAGCAGGCACTCGATCGGGATGACCGCGTCGGCACCCTTCGGCACCGGCGCCCCGGTCATGATCCGCGCGCACGAGCCCCGCCGCACCTCGATGCCCGTCACGTCCCCGGCCGCGATGTCCACGACGACGTCGAGTTCGACGCCGACCTCGCCCGCCAAGGCCACGTCGTCCCCCCGCACCGCGAAGCCGTCCATCATCGCCCGGTCCCACGGCGGCGAGTCGACGTCGGAGACGACCGGCAGGGCGAGCACGCGGCCGACCGCCTCCGCCAGCCGCATCCGCCGCGGCGGCAGCGGCCGGGCGTGCGACTCCACGAGCGCGATCGCCTCGGCAAGCTCGATCATGCGGCCACCGCGGAGGTCTTCAGGAACGCCCGCAGGAGGTCGTAGCCCGCCGGCGTGAGGAAGCTCTCGGGATGGAACTGCAGACCGTAGATCGGGAGCGATTTGTGGCGGATCGCCATGATCTCCCGCGAGCCATCAGGGGCGGTCGACCAGGCGTCGACCTCGAAGTCCTTCGGCAGGGTCGGCGGGTCGATCACGAGGCTGTGGTAGCGGGTCGCCTCGATGGGGCTCTCGAGCCCCGCGAAGAGCCCCTTGCCGGTGTGCTCGATCCGATCGACCTTCCCGTGCATCAGCCGCTTGGCGCGGACGATTGTTCCGCCGAACACCTGCCCGATCGACTGGTGGCCGAGGCAGACGCCGAGGATCGGCATCCGGCCGGCGAACCGCCGCACGACGTCGCACGACACGCCGGCCTCGCTCGGCGTGCAGGGGCCGGGAGAGATCACGAGGTGGCTCGGTGACTTCCGGGCGATCTCGTCGCCGGTCACGCAGTCGTTGCGGTGCACCTCGACCGGCAGGTCGGCCGCGATCTCGCCGAACCGCTGCACGAGGTTGAACGTGAAAGAGTCGTAGTTGTCGATGAGGAGGAGCATGGAGCGTCTCACTCCAAAAGCGTGCTCGGATGCCCCTCGCGATCCACGAGCGGCATCACGTGCGGCTTGTAGATCTCGTTGTAGGCGGCGGCCAGCCGGTGCTGATCGAGCGACTCCTGGGTCGCCCAGTGCTCGACGAGCGTGAACCGCCTGGGCTCCGCGTTCGAGTGATAGACGTCGAACCGCAGGCAGCCGGGCTCGGTGCGGCTCGAACGCATGGCCGCGGCGAGATGCTCGCGGATCTTCGGCACGTCGGCCGCATCCTTCGCCGTCAAAAGCACGTTCAGACAGATCATGGGGATCCTCCTCGGACTACTCTACCAGCATGAGCCCCGCACCGCCCTGCCCGCCGCGCGACCGGCGGGCGAGGACGCGGAGGTACGGCGGGAGAAACGCCGCGCGATGGGCGAACGATCCGGCCGCGGCAGCCGGATCCGTGTGGTCGGGCTCGAACACGTCCTCGACCTGAAACCCGGCCCGGCAGATGCCGCCCAGGATCGCCGTGAGCGAGTGGACGAACTCCTGCGTGCCCGGCTCGCGGAGCCGGCTCGGTGGCTCGGGCGGGAGGGCGACGCCCGCGGTCTGCGGATGGAGGAGTTCGTACCGGCCGGCCGCGTTGAGATCCCGCTTTGCCTGGAGGCTCGCCGGCGACTTGTGCTGGCTGACGTACGTGCCACCGGCACGGGTCACGCGGGCCACCTCCCGAAAGACCCGCGACACCTCCGGCAGGTAGCAGGTGCTCACCGGATGGATCACGAGATCGAACCGGCCGGGGGCGAACATCGAGAGGTCGTCCATCGAGCCCTGCACGATCGCGAGATCGATCTTCCGCTCCCGGGCGACCTGCCGATCGAGTTCGAGCATCGCCGGCGAAAGATCGACGACCGTGACCCGCCCGCCTGCCGCGGCGTAGAGCGGGCCGTGCTTTCCCCCGCCCGCAGCGAGGCAGAGCACCTCGAGTCCGTCGAGGCGAGCCGGGATCCAGGGCCGGCCTTCGGGGCCGCCGCCACCGAGCCAGGCTCGCGGATCGGAGAACGCGTTATCAGCGGCCGGACGGGCAAGCGCCGCCTCCGCCTCCGCGAGCCGATCCCAGGCCCGCGCGTTGTGGGCGAGGATCGCGTCGCGGGAACCGTCGGGTCTTCCGCTCATGCCCTTCGCCCGGCCCTTGCGGGCCGCTTGCGTCGATGGTGCACGTGCGTATACAATGCCTGCTCCGTGGATTCCTTCGGCTCGCACACTTCGCCTTCCGGGAGGCCGCCATGAGCCCCGCCGACATCATCGCCTTCACACGGCGCAGCCCCTTTTTGCCATTTCGAATCCACACGACCGACGGCAGGCAGTACGACATTCGTCATCCGGATCAGGTGATCCCGATGCGGTCCCGGATCGAGGTGGGTGTCGGCGGCGACGGATCGATCGTCGATCGTGTCGAGCATCTCTCGTTCTTCCACGTGGTCAGGATCGAGGAGCTCGAGTCGGCGGAGCCCCGGCCCGCGTGAGCGACCCGCGGCGGCGGAAACGCCACCGCGCCGCCGCCGCCACGACCGCCCCGCCGGCCAGGAGCACGATGC
>CAZPEM010000192.1:0-5024 GCA_964585575.1 uncultured Chitinophagaceae bacterium | reverse complement strand
GCTGCGCTTGCTCCCATAGCCCGGCGACATGGCACGGGCAGCCCCTCACGGTCAACTCTGCGGACGTCGCCGCTAGCGGCAGAAAATCGTCTGGGCGCGGTCGGGGCCGACCGACACGATCGAGACGGGGCGGCCGATCACCTCGCCGAGCCGCGCGACGTAGCCGCGGGCCTCCTTCGGCAGGTCGTCGAACCGGGTTACGCCGTCGATGTCGGCCTGCCAGCCGGGGAGCGTCTCGTAGACGGGCACCGCCCGCCGGAGGTCATCCACGTGGCTGGGGAACTGGGTCACCCGCCTGCCGTCGATCTCGTAGGCCGAGCAGATCTTCACCTCCGGCAGGCCGGCGAGCACGTCGAGCAGCATCACCGCGAGCTCGTCGACGCCCGAGAGCCTCGCCGTGTACCGTGCGGCGACGGCGTCGAACCAGCCGCATCGACGCGGCCGCATGGTGACCGTGCCGTACTCGCGGCCCCGCTCCCGCAGGTGCATGCCGATGGCGTTGTCCTGCTCGGTGGGAAGTGGCCCGCCTCCGACCCGCGTCGAGTAGGCCTTCACGACGCCGATCACCCGCTCGATCCACCGGCCGGGGACGCCTGAACCGCTCGCGACGCCGACGCCCGAGGAGTTGGAGCTCGTGACGTAGGGGAACGTGCCGTGATCGATGTCGAGCAGCGCCCCTTGCGCTCCCTCGAAGAGCAGCTTCCTGCCCGCCTCGACCGCGTCGAGAAGGTAGGCGGTGGTGTCGGCGACGTAGGGCTTCAGCCGTTCCGCGTAGCCGCGGTACTCGGCCAGGATCCTCTCGCCGTCGAGCATCGAACCCTCGCCGGGGGCGACCGACTCGAGCAGTCGCTGCTTGAAGGAGAGCACGTGCGCGAACCGTTCCGCGAAGTCTTCGCGATAAAGATCCCCGAGTCTGATGGCGAGCGAGCGGCCCACCTTGTCCCGGTAGCAGGGGCCGATGCCCCGGCCCGTCGTGCCGATCGCCTCGCCCCCCGAGACGCTGCCGTCGAGAACCTTGTCCTCGAGCATGTGCCATGGGAAGACGACATGGGCCCGATCGCTGAGCTTCAGCTTCGGACCGATCCGCACCCCCCGCGACTCGAGTCCGTCGAGCTCCTTGAGCACGTTGGCCGGATCGAGCACGACACCGCCGGTCACGACGCAGGTCACGCCATCCCGCAGGATGCCGCTGGGGATGAGCGAGAGCTTCCAGGTTTGGCCGCCGGAAACGACCGTGTGGCCCGCGTTGGCGCCCCCCTGGTATCGCACGACGATCTCGTGCCGCTCGGTGAGGATGTCGACCAGCTTCCCCTTGGCCTCATCCCCCCATTGCAGACCGACGACGCATGTACCGGGCACGAAATCTCCTCGTAAGATGCACCGTGGAGTGTAAAACCGGGGGGGCCGCGGTCAAGGATCGTGGCCGTGCACCGGCGGTTCGGGGCGACCCGACTCTTCGTGGTGCTTCCCGACGTTCCCCCGCGTGCCAACCGATGCCATCCGATCAGAAGCCGTCCGAAGAAGATTCCGCGAACGACCGCCGTGCCGGGGGCGGCAGGGCTGGTCGCTCGGCCAAGGCCGGCGGGCCGCAGGGGAAGGTCTTCCACGTGCCCGGCTCGGCCGCTGGCCGGACCGTGGCGACGTTTCTGCGGGACGTCCAGCCGGGGATGGCATGGTCCCGGGCGAGGGAGCTTCTGCGGGGACGGCTCGTGATGATCGACGGCAACATCTGCACCGACGAGGCCCGTCGTCTCCAGGGGCGGGAGGTCGTCAAGCTGCTCGCGCGACCGGCCGCCGCGCCCCCGGAGCCCTCCGACCTCCGCATCGTGCATCTCGACGACCACGTCGTCGTGGTGGAGAAGCCGAGCGGCGTGACGACCGTGCGGCACCACGAGGAAAAATCGTGGCCCGCTCGCCGCCGGCAGCTGCAGCCGACGCTCGACGAGATGCTGCCGTCGGCGATCGCGAAGCACCTGCAGTCGTCGAGGCCGAAGGGAAGAAACCGCGACCAGAGGCAGTCCTCCGACGGAAAGCCGCGCCGGCCGGGCCCGGTGCTCGCCGTCCACAGGATCGACCGCGAGACGAGCGGTCTCGTGGTGTTCGCCCGGAACGTTCCCGCCGCCCGGATTCTCGCCGAGCAGTTCCGTCAGCACACGACCCACCGACGCTACCTCGCGGTCGTCCGCGGCCGCGCGAAGCAGGCCACGATCCGCTCGCACCTCCTCCGTGATCGGGGCGACGGCCGTCGCGGGAGCGCGGAGGCGGCGTCGCGACGCAGGGGGGCGGATTCCGGGGAGCGTGAAGGGCACGAAGAAGGAAAGGCCGCGGTCACGCACGTGCGGGTGATCGAACGCTACGGCCGCGAGCACACGCTCGTGGAGTGCGCGCTCGAGACCGGTCGCACCCACCAGATCCGCATCCACCTCGCGGAGGCCGGGCACCCGCTCTGCGGGGAACGGGTGTACGGTCCTCGGCGAGGGGGCGAAACCGACGAGTCCGGTGCGGCGCGGGTGGCCCTCCACGCTGCCGAACTCGGGTTCGTCCATCCCCACACCGGCGAGGAGCTCCGCTTCACGAGTCCGCTGCCCCGCGATCTTCGCGACCTCGTCGCCCGGCTTCGAAGGCAGGCCGAAAGCCGGGATTCCAGCGGATCGGACGCTTGACGACCCTTCTGGCCGCCTTATACTCGATTTGTTTTCCGAATGTTCCGACTGAAGATTATTTGTTTTTCTCATCCAGGAAGCTTCCGCGTCCCCGTCGATGAACCTGAAATCGCTGAAAGTTTTCTGCGACATCGCGGCCCGACGGAGCTTTTCGAGGGCCGCCGAGGACAACGGCATTTCCCAGTCGGCCGCGAGCCAGGTGATCAGCCATCTCGAGCAGCGGCTCGGCGTGCAGCTCATCGAGCGGTCGAAACGGCCGCTCGTGCTCACCCGCGAGGGGCAGGTCTTCTGCGACGGCAGCCGCAAGCTGCTCGCCCGCTACGAGGCGCTCGAGGACGAGGTGCGGAGCCTTCACGAAGAGGTGGCCGGACGGGTGCGGGTGGCGGCGATCTACTCCGTGGGGCTCCACGGCATGAGCCGTTACGTGCAGGAGTTCATGAGCCGCCATCCGAAGGCGAACGTCCGGCTTGAATACCTTCACCCCGAACGGGTGCTCGAATCGGTCGAGAACGGGCAGGCCGACATCGGCCTCGTGAGCTACGCCCGCAGCACGCGTTCGATCGAGGCGGAGCCCTGGCGGGACGAGCCGATCGTGCTCGTCTGCGCCCCCGGCAATCCTTTCGCCGGCAGGGTGGAAGTCGCGCTTGAGGAGCTCGACGGCGCGCCGATGGTCTCGTTCGATCAGGATCTCATGATTCGTCACGAGATCGACCGGAAGCTCTCGGCCCACGGCGCCTCGCCCGAGGTCGTGATGGAGTTCGACAACGTGGAGACGATCAAGCGGGCGGTGGAGATCGACGCCGGCGTCGCGCTCCTTCCCGAGCCGACGATCGGCCGCGAGCTTGCCAGCGGCACGCTCGCGAGCGTCCGGATCGCCGGGGAGGAGCTCGTCCGACCCCTCGGCGTCATCCACTCCAAGGGCAAGCCGCTTTCCGCGACGGCAAGACGCTTCGTCGAGCTGCTCCGCGGGAGCGTCGATGCCACCGCTGCAGCCAAGGAAACATTTCCCAAAACCGGCCGCCCACGCGGCCGAAAACCAGAACCCACGCCAGAGCCCACGACATGACACGACTTCCCGGACTGCCTCCCGCCACCGGCCTCTACGACCCTGCCAACGAGCACGACGCCTGCGGCGTGGGCTTCGTCGTCAGCATGCACGGCCGCCGAAGCCACCGCATCATCCGGCAGGGGCTCGAGGTGCTCGAGAACCTCACGCATCGCGGCGCCTGCGGCTGCGACCCGCTCACCGGCGACGGCGCCGGGATCCTCATGCAGATGCCGCAGGATTTTTTTGCGGCCGTCACGCCGAAGGCGGGCATCAGGCTGCCGGCGCCGGGTGATTGGTCGGTGGGCAACGTCTTCCTGCCGCCGAGCGACGGCGACCGCGAGGCCGCGGAGATGTTCTTCGAAAGGATCGTCCGCGAGGAGGGGCAGGAGTTCCTCGGGTGGAGGGATGTGCCGACGGACAACGGTTCCATCGGCGGCACCGCCCGGGAGGTCGAGCCCGTGGTGCGGCAGGCGTTCATCGGCCGAGGCCGGTCCACTCCCCGCGACATCTTCGAATGGAAGCTGTTCGTGATCCGCAAGCGGTTCGGCGTGGAGCTCGGATCGCTCGGCCTCACGGAGCAGACCTTCTGCTACGTCTGCTCGCTCTCGTCGCGAACGCTCGTCTACAAGGGGCTTTTGCTCGCCGACCAGGTCGCGAAGTACTACCCCGATCTTTCCGACGAGCGGATGACGTCGGCTCTGGCGCTCGTGCACCAGCGGTACAGCACGAACACGTTCCCGACGTGGGACCTCGCCCATCCCTTCCGCTACATCGCCCACAACGGAGAGATCAACACCGTCCGCGGCAACATCAACTGGATGCACGCGCGGGAGAGCATGCTCGCGCATCCCGTATTTGGCCCCGACCTCGACAAGATCAAGCCGGTGGTCCGGGCCGGGGGCAGCGACTCTGCCACGTTCGACAACGTGCTCGAACTGCTCGTGCTCGGCGGCCGTCCGATCGAGGAGGCCGTCAGCATGCTCATCCCCGAGCCCTGGAGCGGCCACGAGAGCATGGCCGACGACCTCAAGGCCTACTACGAGTTCCAGGCCTGCCTCATGGAGCCGTGGGACGGTCCGGCCGCGCTCGCCTTCACCGACGGGATCAAGATCGGGGCCACGCTCGATCGCAACGGCCTGCGGCCCGGCCGCTGGTGGCAGTTGAAGGACGGCCTCGTCGTCATGGCGAGCGAAGCGGGAGTGCTCGAGCTGCCGTCGGCCGACGTCGTGCGAAAGGGCCGCCTGCGGCCAGGCCGGATGTTCCTCGTCGACACGAAGGAGGGCCGCATCGTCGAGGACGACGAGATCAAGCGG
>CAZPEM010000191.1:0-5038 GCA_964585575.1 uncultured Chitinophagaceae bacterium | reverse complement strand
GGCTTCGGCGATGTGGTGGCCGTTTTTGCCGTGGTGGAGCACCGCGTGGAAGTTGGCCCCGAGCGTGGCGGCCACGCTCTCCCAGAAGACCTCGACGAGCTGGGCGTCGAAGGTGCCGATCGTGGGCACCGGAAACTCGACGGCGAAGACGCAGGCCGACCGGCCGCCGAGATCGACGGCGACGGTGGCGAGGGCCTCGTCCATCGGCACGATCGCGTGGCCGTAGCGGCGGATGCCGCGGCGGTCGCCGAGGCAGTCCTTGATCGCCGTGCCGAGGGCGCGGCCGACGTCCTCCACCGTGTGGTGGCCGTCGACGTGCAGGTCGCCGTCGCAGCGGATCGTGAGGTCGACAAGCGAGTGGCCGGCGAGAAGCGTGAGCATGTGGTCGAAGAAGCCGAGGCCGGTCTCGACCGCAGCCTTGCCAGAGCCGTCGAGGTCGACGGTGAGGCGGATCTTCGTCTCGGCGGTGGTGCGGTCGATCGTCGCGGTGCGGGGCATGGGTGCCTTTCAGATGGTCTTCGTGTCAGACGGTCTTCATCGCGTCGAGGAAGGCGTCGATCTCGTCGTCGGTGCCGACCGTGATCCGCAGGCCGTCGCCCCAGCCCGCGTACTGCATGAATCGGATGAGGATTCCCTGCGCCTTGAGGGCCTCGTAGATCGGCTTGTGGGGCCGGGAGGGGTGGGTGCACCAGACGAAGTTGGCCTGGCTCTCGACGGCCTCGAAGCCGAGGGCCCGCATGCCGTCGGTGAGCCGCCGGCGGGTGGCGCGAATCTTCGCGCGATTGTCGGCGAGCCAGGCCCGGTCGTCGATCGCCGCGGTCGCGGCCGAGATCGAAAGGGCGTCGCAGTTGTAGGAGTCCTTCATCTTCTGCAGTTCGGCGATGATCTCAGGCCTCGCCACGGCGAAGCCGAACCGCAGGCCCGCGAGGGCATACGACTTGCTGAACGATCGCGTCACGATCACCCGCTCGCACTGCCGCACGAGATCGAGGCAGTTGGCGTCGGAAAAGTCGCCGTAGGCCTCGTCCACGACGACGGCGCAGGGAAGCTGCTCGGCGAGCTCGCGGACTCTCTCCGGCGGCACGAGCGTGCCGGAGGGGCTGTTGGGATTGGCGATGATCGCGAGCTTCGGCGGTCGGCCGGACGGGCCGATCGCCGCGGCAAACGCGTCGCCGAGCGACCAGTCCCGCTCGAACGGGATCTCCTCGCAGACGGCCCCCTGGAGCTCCGCGAGCGTGCGGTAGAGGATGTAGCTCGGCGTCGGAACGCGGAGGCACTCGCCTGCGGCGACGAACGTGCGGACGAGGATCGTGAGCAGGTCGTCGCTGCCGTTGCCGCAGAGGATCCAGTCGGGGTTCACCCCGAGCACCTCGCCGGCCCGCACGCGAAACACCGTGGCGAGCGGGTCGGGGTATTTCGCGAGCGTACGGCCGGCGGCCGTGGCCGCCACCGCCCTCGCCACGGCCGACGACGGGGCGTAGGGGTTCTCGTTCGTGTTGAGCTTGATCCACTTGCCCCCCTGCGGCTGCTCCCCAGGCACGTAGCCCTGCATCGCGGCGATGTCGGAACGGACGATTGAGGCGGCGGATCTGGCTTGGCGGGTCGTGGACATGCCGGAAGTCTACCTCCTGCCGCGGAATCGCCCGTTCGGGCCCGCACGACCGTCACAGCCGTTTGAACCCGACCGGGGCGGGCCCGGTGTTTCCCCATCCCCACCGGGTTGCTTACGGTGCCGGCATGAAAACTTCGAGAAACGACGTCGCGGCGCGATTCCAGCAGGTCCAGGACGCCATGCCCGTGCACGAGCGGGTGGCCCGGGCGTGCGCGATGTTCGCCTGGGCCCGGGGCCTCGTCGGCCGGGAAATCGTTGCCCGGTGCGGTCCCCTCCCCGCGGAGAGGCTGAAGTGGGAGACTGCGATGCGGCTCTACGGCTCCGAGCCCGCGTCGCGAAAGCTGATTCAGCGGATGCTCGATCATGTTTCCGGCTGAAATCTTCCGTGACACGCTGTCGCGGCTGATCGGAATCCTGGTCGCATGCGCGGTGCGATATCACCTCACGGGCGGGATCACGAGCGTCGCCTACGGCGAGCCGCGGATGACGCAGGACATCGACATGGTGGTGGAAAACGCGGCGCTCTCCCGCAGCCTCGATGTCTTCATCGCCGCCGCCACTCGGGCCGGCTTCATGTTCGACGAGGCTGAGGTTCGGCGGGCCGTCGCGGACCGGGAAATGTTTCAGCTCTTCGATATGGCGGAAGCGCTCAAGATAGACGTCTACCCGAGGGAGATGATTCCCGGGGAACTGGGCCGCTCGACGCGGCTCGAGGTGTTCGAGGGCATGCTGGTTCCGGTCGTGTCGCGGCCCGACGCGGCGGCGTCGAAGCTTATCTGCGCTTCGAAGGGGAGCCACAAGAGCCGACGCGACCTCCGGCAGATCGTGCGGCACATGCCGATCGCGGAGCGGGAGGAACTCGACCGCCTCGCGGCCGTGCTCGGCCTTCATGCCCTGCTCGCCGAGATACTCGCCGAACCGGACGAGATTGCCGGGTGATTCAGCCGTTCCTGGCAGGCGGGAGCCGGGCCTCGACGCTGCGGCGGTGGGCCGTGAGGCCCTCGGTGTCGGCGAGCGTGCGGATGTCGGCGGCGAGCTCGTCGAGGTCGGCCCTCGCCAGCTCGATCACGCTGCCGCCGCGGAGAAAGTGGTTGGCGTTGAGGCCGGCCGCGAACCGGGCCGTGCCGCCGGTGGGGAGCACGTGCGACGGGCCGGCGGCATAATCGCCCGCCGCCACGGGGCTGTAGGGCCCGAGGAAGGCCGCCCCCGCATGGCGGATCTTCGCGAGCGTCGCCTCGGGATCCCGCGTGTCGATCGAGAGGTGCTCGGCCGCGAGCTCGTCGGCGAGCCGTGCCGACTCGTCGTCGCTTCGCGTCACGACGATCGCCCCGAACCGCTCGAGGCTCTGCCGCGTGAGGTCGCTCCGCTCGAGGACGGCGACGCGGGTCTCGACCGCCGCGGCCACCCGCTCGGCGAGCTTCGACGAGGCCGTGAGCAGGATCGCCGAGCCGGGGGAGTGCTCGGCCTGCGCGAGCATGTCGGCGGCGACGAACTCGGGATTCGCGTGATCGTCGGCCACGATCACGATCTCGCTCGGGCCCGCGATCGAGTCGATGGCGACGTCGCCGAAGACGTGTTCCTTGGCGAGCGCCACGAACAGGTTGCCCGGGCCCACGATCATGTCGACCCGCGGCAGCCCCTCGATCCCGTAGGCCATCGCGGCGACGGCCTGGGCGCCGCCCGCCCGCAGGACCGTCTTCACGCCGAGCTCGTGGCAGGTGGCCAAGACGTGGGCGTTCTCGGAGCCGAATTTCGTCGGCGGCGCGACGACGACGATCTCGCCCACTCCGGCCACGTTCGCCGGCACGACGGTCATGAGCAGCGTCGACGGGTAGGCCGCCGCGCCGCCCGGCACGCACACGCCGACCCGATCGAGCGGCAGATACCGCTGCCGCAGTCGGCCGCCGCCGGCGAGCGGCACAGACACGTCCTTGGAGAGGATCGCCTTTTGAAACCGCTCCACGCGCTCCTTGATCCGGCGAACTGCCGCCAGGAATCCGGGCTCGATGCCGCGGTGCGCCTCGGCGAGTGCGTCGGCGGGCACGAAGAGCGACTCGCGGGTGAGCGACGCGCCGTCGATCCGACGCGTGTAGTCGAGCACGGCGTCGATCCCCTGCTCCCGCACGTCGCGGCAGATCCGCTCGACGACCTGCCTCGGTGTGAGCGGCTCGCCGAAGACGTCGATCGTCCGCTGGCGTCCCGCGGGGCTGACCATCTCCCCCTGGGAAACGAGCGTCTGGCGGAGCGCCTCCAGCCGGGCCCGCCCATCGGGCGTTGCGAGGTCGATCCACTGGCAGAGCGGCGGCTGGGACATGCCGCAAGAATAGCCTCACGGGCCGGGGCAGGAAGACCCTCGGCTGCCTTCACGCCGCGAGGCGGCCCATCACGGCAATCAGGCCGCCAGGCGGCCGATTATTTCGCCGCGAGGCGGCTGGCTGCGTCGCCGCCAAAACGTTCCGTCCAGCGGTTCGCGATCCAGTTCGGGCCGGCGTCGCCTGCCGCTTCCCCGTCGCGGAAGATCCGCCCGATGAGGCTTGCGGTGCGGGAGGCGAGCACGGTCGGCCCGCCGGCAGGCCGGTCGCCGAACACGGGATCGGGCGGGAGCCTTCTCGCCGCCTCGCGGGCCGCGGCCGGATCGTCGCCGAGTCTCGCATCGATCGCGACGGCGCGGGCGATTGCGGCGTCGGCCGCTTGCTGCTTTTCCATCGCCACGAGCACGATCGCCTGTCGGAGGAACGTGTCGGGCTGATCGGCTGCGATCGTGGCGGCCCGCTTGTAGGCGTCGAGCGCCTTGGCGAGCGACGCCCGCTCGCTGACCGCCGACGCGAGGTGACGATCACCGATTGCGATGAGCTTGCCGGCCCGCATCCTCGCGGCGGTGTTGCTCGATCGGACGATCGCGGCATCGCTTGCCCGCGGCGGCTTGTCGCTCGCACGGGCGAGTGCGGGAGTCACACGGCCCGCCGGACGAACCGTCGGTGTCGTTGCCGGCGACGCCGATGCGAAGCCGAGGAATGGAGCCACACCTGCCGGTCCGTAGACCGGCCCATACGCCGACGGCAGGCACGCCCATCCGTTCCAGCCCCAACCATTCCAGCCCCACCCATTCCATCCGCATCCGTTCCACACCGGATAGCAGCCGAGGTTGTAGCTGGAGGGATAGCAGCTGTAGACGTACGGCGTGGAGCACGAATAGCTGTAGACCCGAGGTCCGCACCAGCCTCCCCACCAGCCCGAGTAGGCGTAGGAAGAATACGAGTAGGAAAAACCGGGCCCGCAAAACGGACGCCAGCGGACGGCGTAGCCGCTCCGCCAACCCCACGCCGACGCCGAGTCGGCCGAGAACGTCGCCGTGAAGAGCGTGGCGGCGAAAAACAGTCCACGAAACACACCCGACCACCGTGTCATGGGGATGCCTCCGAGAGT
>CAZPEM010000190.1:0-5045 GCA_964585575.1 uncultured Chitinophagaceae bacterium | reverse complement strand
CCTGCCAGATCTCCTCGGCCGTGGTGCGGCGATGCACCTCGGGATTGGCGGGGTTCTTGAACTGCTGCGGCATGAAGAACTGCGAGCTCGACCGGCTGATCTCCTCCGCGTGCCGCACGGCGCCGGGCATACCCTCGGCCGCCGGCGTCAGCACGAGTTCGGCCCCGAGGGCCTTGAGCATCCTTCTCCGCTCGAGGCTCATGCTCTCGGGCATCGTCACGCGAAGCTTGTAGCCTCGGGCGGCACAGACGTAGGCGAGGCCGATGCCCGTGTTGCCGCTCGTCGGCTCGATCACGACCGTGTCGGGCCCGATGAGCCCGTCCCGCTCCGCCGCGTCGATCATCGCGCAGGCGATCCGGTCCTTCACGCTCCAGAGCGGATTCATGTTCTCGATCTTGCCCACCACCGTCGCGCCGCATCCTTCGGTGACCCGCCGCAGCCGCACGAGCGGCGTCCGTCCGATGCACTGCGTGATGTCGTCGCGAATTCCCGCCGGAAATGCCGTCTTGATCATGGCTAGCGCTCCAGTGTGTTCGGTGGCCACCCGGGCCTGAGGCCCCAGGAAGACTTCATTATTCGGAATGCCCGGGCCCGCCGAAAGACCGTTTCCCCGCCTCCGGAGCTGCGAAGCCCGCCCCGAACCTGCCCTCCCCGAGCCTGCGCGTCGGATGTCGCCGACGTCGTGCCTTCGCCTCAGGGCAGCCGTTTGACTCGGATGTTGCGGTAGTGGACCTCGCTGCCGGGATCGTGGGCCTGGAGGGCGAAGGTGCCCTTCGAGAGCTTGCGGCCGTCCTTGACCTCCTCGGTCTTCTCGACGTGGTCGACGATCGTCTTCCCGTTCACTTTCGTCACGATCCGGTTGTCCTCGACGATCACCTCCTCGGTGAACCACTCGTCGTCCTTCACCGGCGGCGTGAAATTCTTGACGACGTTGTAGAGGCTGCCGGTGCGGACGGGGTCGGTATGGCTGTTGTTGACCTGCGCTTCGTGCCCCACGGTCGGCCAGCCGCTCTCCTGAAACTTCGTGTGGAAGTAGATGCCCGAGTTGGCCTTGGGCTTCGTCATCACCTCCGCCTTGAAGTGGAAGTTCTTCCATTCCGCCGGCTCGTCCCCCCGGCCGACGTAGAAGAGGTGGCTCCGCGGACCGTGGCAGACGATCGTTCCGTCGACGACCTTCCAACTGCCCTCGTTCTCGCTCGCCTTCCAGCCAACGAGGCTCTTCCCGTCGAAGAGGGCCTCGAAGCCGGCCTCGTCGGCGGCCGCCCGCGGCGGGCATGCCGCGGCGATCGCCGCGAGAACGCAAACCAAAGAGACAAGCAATGCGTATCTGGTGTATGCCATGGGAGTGTCCAGGGAAGGTTCAGAGCCCGCAGGCCTGCGGTTGGAATGAAATCAGAGTTTGATGGTACGGCAGCCGCCCCGCGGGTGCCAGCTGCCGACGCCGACGGTTGCCAGGGGGCGGGGGCGGAGCTCCCCGGCCGGATCCTGCGGCTGCTCGACGCCGCCGGGCTCAACCACCGGCCCGTCCTGCTCTCGGTCGATACCGACGTCTCGCTCGACGGCAGGCCCGGTCGGGAGTGGCTCTCTGTGACCCGGGACCACCTGGCCGTGATCGCCGATCCGGAGCAGCTCAGGGGCGACCGGGGCGTTTCCAACGGGGTGAGGCGGGTGGTCGCCTGGAGCGACGTCTCCGAGGTGCGGAGCGTAGCGGGGGTCGGTGGAGGCACGCTGCAGGTGCGGGCGGCGGGGGCGTGGCTCGACCTGCTCCGTTATTCGAGTTCGATGGCGACCCGCTTCCACGCGGTCGCCCGAGGGCTCGAGCAGGCCCGCGAGGCTTCGGGCGTGGACGGGGCCACCGGGTCGCTCCCCGACCGCTCGATCGAGGTCGATGCCGTCGCGATCGCCGGCCCGAAACGCTGTCCGTCCTGCCGGCTTCGGCTCGAGCCGCACGCCGAGAACTGCCCGAGGTGCCTCCAGAAGGGGCGGATCCTGTCGCGGGTCGCGGAGCTTCTGCGGCCGCACTGGAAGGGGGCCGCGGCCCTCTGCGGGCTCACGCTGCTCGGGGTCGTCGCGGAACTCGTGCCCCCGAAGCTGCAGCAGTACATGGTCGACGGCGTGCTCGCCGGCGGGTCGGAGTCGTCGGAAGGATCCCCCGACTTCCGGACGGCGCTGTTGCTCGTCGTGCTCGCGCTCGCCTTCTCGCGGGTGGTCGTGTCGCTCGTCGGCGTCTGGAAGGGGTGGATCGCGACGGCGATCGGCACCGGGATCACGAGCACGCTCCGCGGCGAGATGGTGACGAAGCTGCAGGCGCTCTCGCTCTCCTGGTACGACCGCCACCAGGTCGGATCCATGGTCGGCCGCGTCGCCCACGACTCGGAGGCCGTGCAGGGGCTCGTCCACCAGATCACGGGCGGGTTCCTGCTCCAGATCGTGCAGCTCGTCGGCGTGGGCGCGATGCTCGTCTGGATCAACCCGAAGCTCGCGGCCTTCACGCTCATCCCGGTGCCGCTCGTCATCCTCGGCTCGTGGGTCTTCTGGAGGCACGTCTACCCGAGGCACTACCGGCTCTGGGACGCCTCGAGCAAGCAGATGGCCGTGCTCTCCGGGATGCTCTCGGGCATCCGGGTCGTGAAGGCGTTCGGCCAGGAGCCGCGGGAGCGGGACCGCTTCCACGCCGCGAGCGACCACCTGCGGCAGTGGCGACGGTGGGTCGAGTACACGAACGCCAGCTATGCGGGGGCCATGCAGCTCGTCTTCAGCCTGGGCGGGCTGATCGTCTGGTATGTCGGCGGCCGCGACGTGCTCGGGGGCACGATGACGCTCGGGCAGCTCATCGCCTTCCTCGCCTACCTCGCGATGTTCTACGCGCCGCTCGGCGCGCTCTCCCACTTCACGACCTGGCTGACAAGCTTCCTCTCGGGCAGCAAGCGGGTGCTCGAACTGCTCGACGCGCCGGTGTCGATCTCCGACCCCGCCTCGCCGAAGACGTGGGATGCGCCGCGGGGCCGGATCCGCTTCCGCGACGTGACGTTCGGCTACGACCGCAACCAGCCGGTGCTGCGGGACGTGTCGTTCGAGGTGGCGCCGGGCGAGATGGTCGGGATCGTCGGCCGCAGCGGCTCCGGCAAGACGACGCTCGTGAACCTCCTCGCCCGGTTTCACGACGTGCAGGAGGGGAGCGTCGAGATCGACGGCATCGACGTCCGCGACGTGGCGCGGGCCGACCTCCACCGCAGGCTCGGCGTTGTGTTCCAGGATTCGTTCCTCTTCCGCGGCACGATCTGGAAGAACCTCTCCTACGGCCGTCCCGACGCGACCGTCGAGCAGGGGCTCGCCGCGGCGAAGGCTGCGGGCGCCCACGATTTTCTCTGCCGTCAGCCGCTCGCCTACGAGACGCTCCTCGGCGAGCACGGCGCCGGCCTCTCCGGCGGCGAGAAGCAGCGGCTCTCGATCGCCCGCACGCTCCTCTACGACCCCGCGATCCTCGTGCTCGACGAGGCCACGAGCAACATCGACGCCGAGGCGGAGAAGTCGATCCAGGAGGCGCTCGCCGTGCTCGTCCGCGGCCGCACGACGATCGCGATCGCCCACCGGCTCTCCACGCTCCGCAACGCCGACCGGATCCTCGCCTTCGACCGCGGCCGGCTCGTCGAGCAGGGAACGCACGCCGAGCTGCTCGCGGCCGACGGCCTCTACGCTAGGCTCGTGAAGATCCAGACGCAGGTCACGAAGCAGCCGACCATCGACACGCTGCTCGTCGAGGAAAGCCCGACGTCGGATGGCGATGCCGTCGCGGAGGCCGCGACGTCGCCGGCGGCTCCTGCAGGCTCGATCCGCTGGCTCGAGCCGGGCCGCGACGCCCTCCTGTTCGCCGACAACGACCGCATCGACTGCCGCTGCGACGGCGCAGTCACCACCGGCGTCTTCGTCGTGCGGTGCCTGCCGGCGACGCGGCCGGAGGAATACCTCTCCGTCCGCGGCTGGAACGAGTCGGGCGAGGAGATCGAGATCGGCATGATCCGCTCGATCGCCGCGTTCGACGATGGCACGCGGGCCGCTGCGGTCGCCGCGATCGCCCGCCGCTCGCTCGTGCGGACGATCACGAGGATCCATTCGATGGAGCTCTCGCACGGCTACCTCGACTGCGACGTCGAGACCGACGTCGGCCGCCGTCGCTTCACGTTGCGGTGGACGCAGAGCCAGGCGGTCGATTACGGACCCGAGGGGAAGCTCCTCATCGACGGCGACGACGATCGCTACGTCATCCCCCGAATCGACGGGCTGCCGCCGGCCGACCGAGAGCGGTTCCTGCGGCATATCTACTGGTAGCCGCGATCCGGCTCGAAGGGCTGCTAGGATGCCGCGATGGAACGCGTCCAACCCTCGGCCGAGCCCCGCCGCGTGCTCGTGGTCGGTGCGACCAGCGGCATCGGCGAGGCCGTCGCGCGAATCCTCGCGGGCCGCGGGTGGTCGCTCGTGGTGACCGGCCGCGACCCGGGCCGGCTCGATCAGGTCGCCGAGGGGCTGCGGGCCCATGGGGCCTCTCGGGTGGTGCCGCTTCCGCTCGACGCGACCGAGTTTGGCGATGCCGTCGAGATCGTGACGAAGGCCGCCGCCTCGGCGGGCGGACCGCTCGACGGCGTCATCGTCTGCCACGGCTGGAGCCCGCCCGAAAAGGGTCGCTTGCTCTCCGCAGAGGAGACCCGCGGCGTGATCGACGCCAACTTCACCTCCGCGGCGATCATCCTCTCGGCCGCCGCGGGCCACCTCGAGCACCGGTCCGGCGGGTTCCTCTGCGTGATCTCGTCGGTCGCCGGCGACCGCGGCCGACCGGGCAACTTCACGTACGGGTCGGCGAAGGCTGGCCTCACGGCCTACTGCTCGGGACTGCGGGCGCGGCTGCACCGCAAGGGTGTCGCCGTGCTCACGGTGAAGCCGGGCTACGTCGACACGCCGATGCTGCGGGCCCTCGGCGTGGGCCGGTCGTGGCTCGTGGCCGATGCCGACCGCGTCGCACTCGACATCGTGCGGGCGATCGACCGCCG
>CAZPEM010000189.1:0-5052 GCA_964585575.1 uncultured Chitinophagaceae bacterium | reverse complement strand
GGGGGAGCAGACACTCCGTCGCTTCGGCGAGGATACGCCTGAGGCTCCTCCGCGTCCGCTCCCTCGGCGTTCAGCATCAAGGTGCCTGTGTGATCATTGAGTGCTACGCTTGACTGTGAGGGGCTGCCCGTGCCCAGGAGCCGGCGTATGCCGACGAGCGAAGCAAGGATTGCGGTGCGAAGTCGGCATCCGAGCGAGCGGAGGGCAGGATGCCCGTAGCGAGCGTCCGGCGATGGGCATGGGTAGCCCCGAACCCAGCGTGAACGACGCCGCATTGCCGCCGGGGGAGCAGACACTCCGTCGCTTCGGCGAGGATACGCCTGAGGCTCCTCCGCGTTCCCCGACCCCCGACCACGCCCCCCCGGAGGGCGTTCAGCATCGGAGCAGCCATTGGGAGACTGGGGGCTTTTCCGATCGGCGATCGCAAGGGAAAACGTGTGAAGAAGCATCTCCATGAGCGTCATTCGCCCACGACCGCCAGAAGATCCTCTCCTCGTCGCGCCGGCGGCGGTCTCGGCGGAGGAGGCGACGCTGTTCGAGGCCGCCCGCGCGGAGGTGATCGGCGGCGAGGTCGTCCGCGGGCCGGCGGACCTGCTTGCGGACTACGGCACGAACCGCACGGCGAGCGAGCTTTTTGCGGTGCTTGCGCGGGCGAGGCGGATCCGCGAGTCGGTCGACCGGCTCGTGTTCGTCGCGGCCGGCCCGCCGCACCATGCGATGCGGATCCTCTTCGCGACCTGCTGCCATCCCTTCCACAACCATCTCGAGCGTGGCGAGCGGGGAGGCAGGCCGCGGCTGTTCTTTGCGGGAAACGACTTCGACGGCGACGCCATCGCGGGCCTGCTCGACGTCGTCACCGGGCCGCCGGCTGCCTTCCGCGACGATCTCCTCGACCGCATCGGCATCGTGGCGATCGACGACGGCGAACGCGACGGCACGGTGCGGGGGGCGGTGGACCTGCTGCGGCCGGCGATCGACCGCTCCAGCGTGCTGCCGGAGGAACGGTTCGCCGAACTGCGGGCTCCGGGGATCTCGCCGTTCACCGCCGCGACGCTCCTGCCCGCGGCGATCGTCGGGATCGACGTGGTGCGATTGCTCGAGGGGGCGGTCGCGATGAACGACCGCTTCGCCGAAGCGCCACCGTCGACGAACCCGGTCGCCTTCTGCCTCTGGCCGGCGCCGGCCGCCCGCGGCGTGAGGCTCGAGTGCCGGGAATCCCGGCGGCTGGCCGCGGTCTCATCGTGGCTCGACGCCCTCCGCGCGGGGCCATCGCGGTCTGAGGCCACCGTCGCCGTCTCGATCGGCGAACCGCGGCGGGACCCGCTGCTCGATCACCATGGAGTCCCATGGGCCGCGCGGGCGGCGCACGGTCGCGACGTGGCGGCGATCCGGATGCCCCGGCTCGACGAGCATGCGGTCGGGCAGTTGCTTCAGATGCTCGCGATCGCGACAGTGGTGGGCCGAAGGCTCGACGCGGAACCGATTTTCGACCCGAGGAGAGAGGAACCATGCCCACCGAACTGACCTGGCTTGGCCACGCGACGTGGCTCGTGACGACGGCCGCCGGCCGTCTCCTCGTCGATCCCTTTCTCGACGAGAACCCCTCGGCGTCGATGCGTGCGGCCGACGTCGAGTGCGACGCGATCCTGCTCACGCACGGCCATTTCGACCACGTCGCCGACTGCGTCGCGATCGCCAAGCGGACGAAGGCGGTCGTGGTCGCGAACTTCGAGATCACGCAGTGGCTCGGCAAGCACGGCGTCTCCCACTGCCAGCCGATGAACCACGGCGGCCGCGTGAAGGTGCCCGGCGGCACGGCGAAGATGGAGCTCGCCTTCCACTCCTCGACGCTCCCCGACGGCTCAAGCGGCGGCAACCCGGGCAGCTTCCTGCTCGACCTCGGCGGCACGCGGATCTTCTTCGCCGGCGACACGGCGGTCTTTTCGGACATGGAGCGGATCGGCCGCGTGGGCCTGTCCGCCGCGATCCTGCCGATCGGCGACGTCTTCACCATGGGTCCCGAGGACGCGGTCGAGGCGGTGCGGCTGCTCCGCCCGAAGCTGGCCCTGCCGAGCCACTACGGCACCTGGCCGCCGATCGAACAGGATGCCGCCGCCTGGGCCGCAGCCATCACCTCGCAGAAGCTCGCCGACGCCCGCGTGCTCGCCCCCGGCGAGACGATCGCCGTCGCCTGACGGCCGATCACGCCAGCGACTCGCCCGGCGGGACGCGGGCCTCCACCACGTCGCCGACGAGCCGGGTCTCGAAGACTTCGACCTTGAGGTTCGGGCTGTCGCACCACGCGCCGTCGCAGAGCCGAAACCGCCAGGCGTGCCAGGGGCAGACGACCGTTCCCTCCCGCAGCACGCCCGCGCCGAGCGAAGCGCCCATGTGCGGGCAGAGGTCGTCGATCGCCGAGTACCGCTCGCCATCGAAGAAGACGGCGACGAGCCGCCCGTTGACCTCGACGGTCTTGCCGGTGCCCACGGGGATCTCGCCCACGCGGGCGACGGGGTGGAAGGGATTGGTTTCCTGCATGCCGCTACTATAGCTGGAATGCCGCACCGCCCCATCCGCCTCCTCGTGCTCGACGTCGATGGAACCGTGCTCGACGGTCGCCACGAGGTCGCCCCCGGCACCGCCGCGGCCGTCCGCCGCGCGGTCGATGGCGGCGTGCGGGTGGTACTCGCCACGGGACGACGGTATCGCGACACGCTCGGCGTCGCCGAGACGCTCGGGCTGCGCGGTCCGATCGTCACCGCGTCGGGCGCGCTCGTCAAGGATTCCGGCGACGGGCACTCCACGCTCTACCGTGCGTCGTTCGGCGAGGGGGTGCTGGAAGGGGTGCTCGCGAGGATCGCTTCCCGGGGGCACGAGGCGGTCGTCTACACCGACAGCTTCTCCGAAGGCTTCGATTTTCACTGCGCGAAGGAGCTCTCCCGGGAGCCCGGCATCCAGGAGTACCTCGAGCTCAACCGGCCGGTCGCGAGGGTCGTGCCCGATCTCCACGAGCGTCCGCCCGCCGGGGCGTTTGCGGGCTTCACGATGGGCAGCCGCGAGGCGATGGTCGCCGTGGAGGATGAGCTCGTGGCTGCCTGGCCCGATGCCCTGTCGCTCCACGTGATCCGGAGTCCGCGGTACCGGCACTGGATGTGCGAGATCGCGCCGGCGGGCGTCACGAAGTGGTCGAGCGTGGCTCGACTCGCCGACGGCTGGGGGATCGAGGCCGCCGAGATCTGCGCGGTCGGCGACGACGTCAACGACGTGCCGATGCTGCAGGGGGCGGGGCTCGGCGTCGCGATGGGCAACGCGACGAGCGAGGCGATCGCCGCCGCGGACCGGGTGGCGCCCACGAACGACGACGGGGGCATCGCGGCGGTCGTGGACTGGATTTTGGCCTGAGCGGTCGGGCGGCGAGCCCCCCAGCTTCTCGCGGTCCCGCAGGGGCCCCGGCTTCGCACGGGGCCGGTTGTCGAGGCGACGCCGGCGAAACCGGGTTTGAACCGGGCCCCGCCGAGTCCCTACGATCCGCGGCCCTCCCGGGAAATCCCATGGACCTCACCATACGCCGGCCGACATGCCAGTGCGCCGAGACGGGCCGGTCGATCGAGCCGGGCGAGAGGTTCTATTCCGCGCTCGTCAGGGCCGGCGGCTCGATCGAGCGGGTGGACGTCTTGGCCGACGCTTGGCGTGGACCGCCGCAGCAGACCATCGCCTGGTGGATATCGACGATGCCCGAGGCCCGGGCGAAGGGGCCGTCGCTCGCGTCCCCCGACGTCCTGCTCGACGTGCTCGAGCGTCTCGAGGGAGACGAGGTCGAAGCGAGGCTGCGATACCTGCTTGCGCTGTTTCTCGTGCGCCGCCGCGTGCTGCGGGTGGCGGAGCAGGGGGGGCCGCCGGAGAGTGGCCCGCCGACGCTTCGGGTGATCTGTCCGCGACGTGCCACGGAATACCGGATCCGCACGATGGAGGGAGCCTCGGACGACGTCGCCCACAAGCTCACCGAACTGCTCTGGTCGGGGGAGGCGGCATGATCTCCGGAAGGGTTCACTCGCACGTTCTCCTCTTTGCCGTGCTCGTGGGCGGTCTCGCCGCCAGCGGCGCGGCCTGCCCGCAGCAACTCCGCGGCTACCAGTACGGAACGATGCCGTTGCCGCGGGCGCTCCCCGCGCATCCGACGTTCGAGCAGATCGTCGCGGCCGTCCACGACAACACGCACCGGGTCCGCAGCTACATGGCGCCGCAGGCGACGCTCTCGGTGCCGGGCGTGCCGCGGCTCTCGTCGCAGGTGGCCTGCGAGCCGCCGCGCCGGTTCCGGCTGCGGGCGCAGACGACCGTCACCGGCAACGAGCTCGACATCGGCTCCAACGACGACCTCTTCTGGCTCTGGATTCGGCGGCACGAGCCGCCCGTGATGCTCTATTGCCGGCATGACCGCTACCAGGATGCGGCGGCCCGGCAGCTGCTGCCGATCCGCGCCGACTGGATGCCGGAACTGCTCGGGCTCGTGGAATTTCGGCCGGAGGACCGTCACGAGGGCCCCTTCCAGCTCCCCGACGGCCGGATCGAGGTACGCAGCCGGATCGGCTCGCCCGACGGTGAACTCGTCCGTTCGACGCTGCTCGACGGCACGACCGGCCTCGTCGTCGAGCAGCATCTCTTCAGCCCCGCTGGCGAACGGCTCGCGAGCGTCCGCACGAGCCGTCATCGTGTCGATCCCGCCTCGGGCGCCGCGCTGCCGAGGCTCATCGAGGTCTCGTGGCCCGTCGCCGGCATCAACTTCCAGCTCGACATCGCCTCGCTCACGACGAACTCGGGTCCGGCCGATCCAGGCCAGCTCTGGCAGATGCCGGCGTACGACGGCTACCGCCCGGTCGATCTCGCCGACCCGTCGGCCGTCGGCCCGATGCGGCCGACGGCTCCCGCGGCCCCGTGAGTGGGGACCAGGTCACGAACCCGCCCGAACGACGCCGCATCGCCGCCGGGGGAGCAGACGTTCCGTCGCTACGGCGAGGATACGCCTGATGCTCCTCCGCGTCCGCTCCCCCGGCG
>CAZPEM010000188.1:0-5083 GCA_964585575.1 uncultured Chitinophagaceae bacterium | reverse complement strand
ACGCGCCGCCGCCGTGGCGGCCCCAGCCGCCGTAGGTGTCGACGATGATCTTCCGTCCGGTGAGGCCGCAGTCGCCATGGGGGCCGCCGACGACGAACCGCCCGGTGGGATTGATGTGGTAGGTGATGTTCGACGTGTCGAGGTTCTTCGGCAGGAGAGGCTTCACGATCTTCTCGACGATGAACTTCCTGATCTCCTCGTTCGAGACGTGGGGAGCGTGTTGGGTGGAGACGACGACCGTGTCGATGCGGACCGGCTTGTTGCCGTCGTACTCGACCGTGACCTGACTCTTCGAGTCGGGCCGCAGCCAGTCGACCTCGTTCTTCTGCCTCGCTTCCGTGAGCCGGTTGAGGATGCGGTGCGACAGCGCGATCGGAAGCGGCATCATCTCGGGCGTCTCGTTGCAGGCGTAGCCGAACATGAGGCCCTGGTCGCCGGCGCCGATGTCCTTGCCCTTCGAGTCGTCCTCGTTGACGCCCATGGCGATGTCGCCCGACTGCTTGCCGACCGCAACGAGCACCGAGCAGGTGTCGGCGGCGATGCCCATCTCGTCGTCGGTGTAGCCCACGTCGCGGATCACCTGGCGGACGACCTGTTGGTAGTCGATCGTGCCCTTCGAGGTGATCTCACCGGCGATCACGGCGAGGCCGGTCGTCACCATGGTCTCGCAGGCGACGCGGCTCTTGGGATCCTGCGCGAGATACGCGTCGAGCACCCCGTCGGAGATCTGGTCGGCGAGCTTGTCCGGGTGACCCATGCTGACCGATTCGCTGGTGAAGAGAAACTTGCCGGTGGACACGTCATTCGCCTCGTTTGTGAGAAAGGGTGGAGAAGAGCACGATGATTCGAAGTGCCTGAGAATATCGGGCCATCAGGCCTGCGGGCAACCCTCCGGGCCGTGATCGTCCGCCGGCCGCGGCGGCTCAGGCCCCGCGGCGGCCGCCCGGCCGGGATTCCTGCCGCAGCCGCTCGACCACCCGCTCGGCCGTCCTGCGAACCGCTCCACGGTTGGCCTCCACGAGCGATCGGGCAGCCGACGCCATCGAATCCGACCAGGACCGGTCGGCGAGGGCCCGCTGCAGGAACGCCGCGAGTTCCCGGCCGTCATGGACGGCCTCGGCGCCGCCGGCCGCGAGCAGCATCGCCACCTCCTCGCGGAAGTTCCGCGTGTGGGGCCCGAAGCAGAGCGGCATGCCGTAGGCCGCCGGCTCGAGCATGTTCTGCCCCCCCCGCTTTCCATCGAGACTCCCGCCCACGAAGGCGACCGTGGCCGTGCCCCACCAGCGACCGAGCTCGCCGGTCGTGTCAACGAGCAGCACGCGGGCCTCGGGATCCGCCCCGTCGATTTCGAGTCGGCTGCGTTTCTGCCAACGAACGCCCTTGCTCCCGAGCAGCCCCGCGATCTCGGCCGACCGCTCGACGTGCCTGGGCACGATGAGCAGCCTCAGAAGCGGGTGCGGTCGTGAAGCGGCGAGGAACGCGTCGATCGCCAGCTCCTCCTCAGGGGACTGCGTGCTGCCTGCGAGGAAGACCGGGGCGTCGCCAAGCCCCGCGAGCGACGCAAGTGCCCTCACCCCGGCGGCCTGGCGATCTCCCGCCACCCCGTCGAACTTCATCGACCCCGTGACCTCGACGTTGCCGGCGCCGAGCGAGCGAAACCGGGCCGCATCCTCCTCGGAGCGGGCGAGCACGACCCCGAGCTGCGAGAGCATCCTCCGGGCGATCCCGCCCAGCCGCCGGTATCCGTGGAAGCTGCGGTCGCTCATGCGGCCATTCGCGACGATGACCGGGATGCCGAGGCGAGCCGCGATTCCGAGCAGGTTCGGCCAGAGCTCGAGCTCGCCGAGAACGATCAGGTCGGGCTGGACCCGGGTCATTACGGCCCTTACCGCCCAGGAAAAGTCGAGTGGGCAGGGGAACGTCCGATCTCGGCCGAATCGCGCCGTCGCGAGTTCGAGGCCGGTCGTCGTGGAGGACGAGACCACGCAGTCGATTGCCGGATCGACGCGACGGATCTCCTCCGCGAGCCGGTGGAGCAGGTTCACCTCGCCGACGCTCACGCCATGAAGCCAGACCCGCGGGCGATCTCCCTTCGCCACAAGCGGGCCGATCCGCCCCGTGAACCGCCGCCATGGCGCCGCCACGGGCCGGCCGCCGGAGAGCTTCCGCCAGGCGACCCAGGGAAGGGCGAGCATCGCGACGAACAGGTAGACGGCGTCGAGGATCATGATTCCACGGGGAAAGTTTCGGCTGTCTTCTCGACAAGGGAACTAGGAGGTGGTGCCCCTGCCACGTCGCCGGGCTATGGCGGTGGGTTCGGGGCTGCCCGTGCCAATTCTCCGGACGTTCGCTGCGGCCCTCCGGGCCTTCACTCACTCGGAGCTGCCTGCGGTCCGCCAGGCATGGCTCCGCTGGTCAGCTACGCCGGCGACATGGCACGGGCAGCCCCTCACGGTAGTGTTTTGCGAACTATGTGTACGGCCTGTATCCAGTCGCCAGAAACTCGCGGCGGTCCTCCGCTCAGCCGCACCTGCTTACCGCCGGCCTTCGCCGGCGCCGACCGCGGCGATGCCGCCGGCGCGGCCGCAGCAGTTCTTGAACTTCTTGCCGCTGCCGCAGGGGCAGGGGTCGTTGCGGCCGGTCTTCGACGCGACGTTGCGGATCGGCTCGGGCCGCCGGCCTTCCCCGACGCCGTCGATGGCGGAGTTCTCGGAGGTCCGCGAGCCATCCGGCATCCCGTCGCCAGCCGCTTCCGGCAGCGAGGCGGTCGCGGCCTCGGCGTGGATCGCAGCGGTCTCGCGGAAGGCGCTCCGCACCGCCTCGTCCTCGACCTGCTCGATTCGGAAGACGATGTCGACCACCCGCTCGTCGATGCCCTTCCACATGAGGTCGAACGTCCGCATGCCTTCCCGCTTGTACTCCACCTTGGGATCGACCTGCGCGTAGCCCCGCAGCCCCACGCTCGCCCGCAGGTGGTCCATCGCCAGGAGGTGGTCCTTCCAGGCGTTGTCGAGGATCTGGAGCACGACCGCCCGCTCCATCCGCCGCATCTCGGGCCGGGTCTGCTCGTCGAAGGCCGCGAGCACCCGCCGCTCGAGGTCGTCGCGGGTGCTCTTTTCCACGGCCTCGGCCGCGTCGGGGACGCCGCAGGTTTCCGAAAGCCACGCCGCCAGCCCGGCGGCCCTGCCGCCGATCGGGCCGGGGCCCATGGCGGAGTCGAGAGACGAGAGCGTTTCGGTGATCCGCCTCTCGGCATCCTTCCGCAGCAGCGTCGTCCGCTCGTGACTCGCACGGCTCGCCTCGGTGAGCCGCCGCCGGATCATCTCGAGGTCGTTGCCGCCGAGGGCGGTCTCGTCGAGCGAGGGATCGAATCGCTCCTTCGCCCACCGCACGAGACCCTCGCGGTCGAGCATCCTCGAGCCGTCGGCCTGCCGCTGCACGAAATGACCGAGGCCTGCGAGCACGGGATAGTCGATTTCCCGCTGCTCGTAGACGGCCCGGGCCTTTCGCGACACGAGTTCCCGGAAGACGGCCGGCTCCAGGGAGCCGACGTCGTTCGGGTCGAGCTGGATTCCGAACCGCCACTGCGTCCAGCCGCAGCCACTCGCGACGCCGAAATCGCCCGCGAGGAACCTGCGGCCCTCGGCAAGGTCGATCCGCGAGAGTGATTCCGTGCAGGAGGCGATGAGGAACTCGTCCACCGTGTCGCGGCCGACCTTTCGAAGGTCCCGATCGCGAAGCGACGTCTTGAACCGGGCGTTCGCGAACGACGCGAGGGCCTCCCAGTTCCACTCGCTCTCGTCCTCCTCCTTCGGCAGCGTCTCCTCGATCGCCTCGTAGATCGACGTCTCGGCCTGCCGCACGGCCTGGTCGTGCGCGAGCCGCTCGGCTTCCTCCGGGGTGAGGCCGCGGAAATCCTTGGCGTCGAGCTCGCAGCCGAGCTGGCCGCCGGCCCAGGCGGCGTAGGTCTCGGGGCCGTAGTCGCGGTCGAGGAAGGCGTCGACGTGGGTCGCGATCTGCCGGTCGACCATTTCCAGGATGATCCCGCGGCAGTCGGCGCCGTCGAGGATTCTCTGGCGGAAGCCGTAGACCCGCTTCCTCTGCTCGTCCATCACCTCGTCGTACTCGAGCAGGTTCTTGCGGACGTCGAAGTTCCGCTCCTCGACCTTCTTCTGCGCCGCCTCGATCCGGCGGGTCACCATCCGGCTCTCGATCGCCTCGCCATCCTGCATGCCCAGCCGCGTGAGCACGTTCTTCACCCACTCGCCGGCGAAGATCCGCATCAGGTCGTCCTCGAGCGAGAGGAAGAACCGGCTGCTGCCAGGATCTCCCTGCCGGCCGCAGCGGCCGCGGAGCTGGAGGTCGATGCGGCGGGCCTCGTGCCGCTCCGTGCCGATGATCTGCAGGCCGCCCATCTCGCGGACCTGCTCCCCCTCGGACTTCATTTTCTCCCGGGCGGAGATCTCGGCGACGA
Source organism: uncultured Chitinophagaceae bacterium (assembly GCA_964585575.1). Lineage (GTDB taxonomy): Bacteria > Planctomycetota > Planctomycetia > Pirellulales > UBA1268 > UBA4655. Next base: position 609 of record CAZPEM010000188.1, on the reverse strand, counting down.
GCGAGTCCCACTCCTGCTTCGGCACGTCGAGCCGCGTGGGGTACGTGTCCTGGAGCCGGGCCCAGGCGAGCGTGTCGGGGTTGCCGCCGAGGATGATGTCGGTGCCGCGGCCTGCCATGTTGGTCGCGATCGTGACGGCGCCGATCCGGCCCGCCTGGGCGATGATCTCCGCCTCCCGCTTGTGCTGCTTGGCGTTGAGCACCTCGTGCTCGACCCCACGCTTTTCGAGCAGGGCCGAGAGCCGCTCGCTCTTCTCGATCGAGACCGTGCCGACGAGCACCGGGCAGCCGCGGCGGTGGAGTTCCTTGACGGTCGCCTGCGGGATGGAAATCCGCTCCTGCGGCTTGTCGGTCGTGGGCTTCGTGTCCATCTCGAGCTCGCGGTCGTCCTCCCGGACGATCCTGCCGATCCGCCACGTTCCGTCGGTCGTGAGCACCGTGTCGAACCGGTTGAGCCGCTCGATCTCGTCGGCGACGGCGATCCACTTCTCCCGCTCGGTGCGGTAGATGACGTCGGGGTGGTTGATCCGCTTCATGCCACGGTTGGGCGGGATCGCGATCACGTCGAGCTTGTAGATCTTCCAGAACTCGTTGGCCTCGGTCATGGCCG
>CAZPEM010000187.1:0-5130 GCA_964585575.1 uncultured Chitinophagaceae bacterium | reverse complement strand
CGACCGCACGTAGTCGAGCCCGTGCGAGACCTGCACGTAGGCGCCGGGGCAGTCGACATCGACGCCGACGTCCTGCTGCCAACCGTGGTCCACGAACCCCTTTTCGAGATACTCCGCGATCACCTCCGGCGTTCGGCCATGCGGGTAAAACCGCTCATACCACGACAGCTCCGCGAGCACCGTCAGGAAGGCGAGGCCCCCCGGCCGCAGCATGCGTCGTATCTCCGCGAGCCAGCGGTTTTGGTGATCCTCTCCGAGATGCGTGAGAACGGAGTGGGCGAAGAGGATGTCGACCGAGTCGTCCTCGACCGCAAGCGGCGGCTCGACCGAGCAGTGCTCGAACCGGATGCCATGAACATGCTCCCGGCACCAGGCGATGTTCACGGGATCGATGTCAAAGCCCACGACTTTCGGCCGGTGCTCCGGCGGCGCGTGCCTCGCGATCCGTCCGCAGCCGCAGCCCCAGTCCACGATCCGCCGGGCGCCGGCAAGGCCGCCAGGGAGAAGCGTTTCCGCGAACCGCTCGAGCTTTACGTACCAGCTTGCCCCGTGCAGCAGGAAATTCTCGACGCTCACCGGCCCGGCCACCCGCGTGATGTTCTTCGCATCGGGCAGGCTGTCGGCGCCGCGGCCCCGCCAGTGCACGCCCTGCCACCGATAGCGGCCGATGGCGTCGGGCCGCAGTTCGAAGTCGATCGGCTCCTCGACATCGATGAGTCCGGTGAGCCCCGTCGCCCTTCCCGTGATCGATTGCAAGGGCAGCACGGCCCGATACCGATTGGGATGATTGTCGTCGCGGCGAAAGGCGACGGTCTCATCGCGTCCGTTGATCGAGAGGGTGCAGCCGATCGCGTCGCCGAGCGGCATCCAGAGCGGGGGGTGAAGCTGCAGGCGAAAGCCGCCATCGCCCCAGGCCGCCTTGAACCAGCCCTCGCGGAGAAAGCCGCCGACCACGTGTGAGCCGATCGCGTCCGCGGCCGCGCGGAGCCTGTCGAGCCCGTCGGGAGAGTTCGGGGCGATGGTTCGCTCGGACGGGCTCTGCGGCAGGAGCCGCCGGCATTCCGGGCCGGGGGCGGTTTCCCGCGTGACCTTCCGGAACAACAGGCCGAGCTCGCGGACGTCGGTGCCGATGAGAATCCTCGGCGAGACCGTGAAATCGACGAACCGGCCGGTGACATCCGCATCGAGGAGAATGCGGTGCTCGCCGTGCGGCAGCTTCACCGCGAGCGAGCGGTCGCCGAGGCGGCATTCGAGCGTGATCTCGCCATGCGGGTTGACGACCGAAAGCACGATCGGCCCCGGCTCCTTGCCCGCCTCCGAAAAGAAGAGCCCGAAGCCGTGCGTCGACCAGACGAAGCCGTTCTCGACGTCGTGGAAGCCGTAAACCGGCCTGCATGCGTCCGCAGCGATCGACTGCCAGGTTGATGCCATCGTCTCACCTCATTCTTCCGCCCCGGTCGGGGCATAGTCGCCGTGGAGGATGCCGGCGCGGCGCATGCCGTCGAGCCGCTCGAGGATTCCGTCGGCGCCGTAGTGCAGCGAAATCTTCTGGAGCTTCTCGCGGCCGTTCGGCTCCCTTGCGTCGCGGTAGATCGCCTGGTGCTCCTCGAGCGAACGCCTCATGTTCTCGCCGTGGTGAAACAGGAGCCTCATGCCCATGAGCGTGGCCACGACGCAGGCGATCGACGCGGCCGCAAGCAGCATCCTCCAGGTCCGTGCGCCCCGGCCGACCGCGTCGGCGGCGAGCCAGCCGCAGGTGAGCAGCACGCCGACGTGCCAGGCGATGGCCAACGTGGAGTAGCGGCTCTCCACCGGACTGCCGGCGAGCATCGACAGCCTGCCCACGACGACCACCCCCATGCTCGTGAGGCCGTAGCCCATGAGCGCAAACCCCGGGCCGAGATCCCGCGGCGATCGCGAACGCGCTGCCCGCAGGCCGGCGATCGCCGCCGCAAGGCCGAGGGCGAGCGAAAGCCCGCCCGCAATCGCGGACAGCGTCTTCCTGCCGTGGAACGCCCCCCGCGGGTCGAGCGGGCTTCCGACCACGGCGAGGAACTGCCAGATCGCCTCGAGCGGGGAGGCACACACCGCCGCGACCCCACCCAGGTTCGGCCCGCGGGATCGCGCCACGATCGCGACGCCGAAGGTCGTCGCCGCGACGACGATCGCGACGGCGACCGCGAGCGGCCGCCACCGTGTGCCACGAGGCTCGTCGGCGAGCCGCACCGCAACCGCCGGCAGGAGGGCCCAGCCGACGAAGAGGCCGTTGGCCATGCACAAGGGTCCGAGCATCGCGGCCACCGCCGTCGCCGCCACCGCACGCCGAATGGAACCGGCCCGCGCGACCGCGACGGCCGCCGCGACGAGAATGAGCGGCAGGAGGAACCAGGGCGTTTGGAAGGCCCAGATCCAGTTCTGCCACTGGCACCAGCCCGACATGAGGGCGGCGATGGCGGCGGCGAGGGCGGCGAAGGCCGTGTGCGCGAGCGGCCAGCGGCTCGCGAACGCGAGCACGACCGCGATCGCCCCGATCCCCATGGCCGCGTTCAGAAAGAGCACCGCGCGGTAGTTGCCGCCCGTGGCCACGAGAGCCGCGTGGTTGAGGAGCCTTGGGATCGCGAGGCAGTGCTCGTTGTGCGGAGCGACGAGCGACTGTGCGTCGATGCCGTGGTCGTGCCAGCGGACGCTCGTCTTCACGTGGTCCCAGTCGTCGGCGATCGGCACGTTCACGCCGAACGAGCCGACCCAGAAGAGCACGACCGCCGCTCCGAGCGTGCCGGCGACGGCGACGATCGATCGACGGCTCACGACGCCCTCCGCCAGCCGAGCCAGTTCCGCCGGGGCCGCCGGGCCCCTTCGCCGTCCCAGCCGGCGAACGAGAGATCGCGGCGGACCGCGAGCAGCGTGCTGAAAAGACGCTCCATGATGAACGGGATGTAGCAGGCGTCGATCGTGCGGTCGGCCCGCGTGTGGAGCAGCCGCCGGTCGTCGTCGTCGAGGCCGTGCAGCAGGCAGTCGCGGACCGGCTCGCAGAACGCGATGTAGGCGTCCCAAAACCGGCGGGTCCCCGCCCAGTAGTTGCAGTAGAGCACCTCGCTTGCCGGCTGCTCGAGCGACTCGGGATCGCAGTCGATCCCGACCTTCCGAAAGACGCGGCGGGCGAGATGGAGGATGCCGGGGTGATGATGCTCCCCCTGGAGCCAGACGTTCCGGAATGGCAGCGGCTCGATGCCGTGCGGATTCAGGAACCAGACGTCGCGGCCGGGATGGCGGTCGATGAAGTCGAGAAAGGCGTGGCCGCGGACGCGGGTCTTCATCCCGAACTTCCACGACAGGTAGCCCGTGACCTCCCCGTCGCGGACGTGGCCGGCGAGATACTCGGTGCGGAAGACGTGGTACTCCCGCCAGTCGGGATCGGGGTTCGACCGGTTGTCGTAGGGAATGAACGCGGGGTCGAGCCCCCGCCGCTGCGAGTCGTCGTAAAAGATCTGGTGGATCGCGACCTTCATGCGACGCTCACGAGGGGACGAGCGCGACCAGGACCTGCAGCTGGTCGGAGCTGTTCCATTCGACCTCCGCGATCTTCCAGCCCTCGGCGAGCGTGGCGAGATGTTCGAGCGTCATCGACGTGTCACCATAGGTGATCTCCCCCTCGATCGGCTCGCGCTCTGCGTGGGGCAGAAAGGCGAATCCTCGGTCACGATGTCGCTCGATGCACGCGGGCTCCCCCTTCGGCCCGTGGTGTTGCCAGTATTCGATCGGGCGGATCGTGAGGCATAGCAGACCGTCCTCGGCAATCGATCTACGGATCGTGGCGAGCGCGGTGCGGGCCGTCGATTCGCTCAGGTGCGTGAACACGCTGAAGGCGTAGACGAGGTCGAACGGACCTTCGAACGGCAGTGAACGTGGGATGTAGTCGCTCAAGGCCAGCCTGCAAGGGATGCCGTGCTCGCGGCAGAGGTCGATCGATCGGTGCCACGGATCGACACCATGGAGCCTCTCGGCGGGCACGTACTTGAGCAGCAGTCGAAGCAGCCTCCCCCAGCCGCAGCCGAAGTCGAGGATCCGCAGGGCGGCCGTCTCCTTGCCACCGCAGCCGCCGCGCATCGAGAGCATGGTCCGCACGAATGCCACCGACTGGTTCATGAGGGCCTGCCCGCAGTTGCCCGTCCAGTTCCGCTGCACCTCGTCGGACGCCATCGTCGGCAGCCGGGAACGGATCGCGGCCAGGTTTTCCGGTACGCCGAGGCAGAGTTCGCCGAACACCTCGAGCGGAATAGTCCGTAGCGCCTCCGGAAGTTCGGCGGTCGAGTCCTTGGCGAGCTTCCGATCGACCTCGGCAAGTTCGTTCGCGAAGAGTTCGAGCATCAGGCTGCCCTCGTGCAGAGAACCAATGTGAGGTGCCCTTCGATCGACGCCGTCACCGTGGACCTTCCGCAGACGAGATCGGCGAGCGACCGCATGTCGGCCCGCTGCCGCGCCGCGGTCGCGGCGAGCTGCTTTCGAAGGTCGTCGGCCGACGGCGGCGTGTCGAGGATCGTGCGGATCCCGGCCACGACCGAGTCGAGGTCGAACGGATCGCAGGCCACGGCGGCGGCTCCGCAGACCTCGGGCACCGACGTGTTGTTGCCGATCAGGCTCGGCGTGCCGTGCGTCATCGCCTCGAGCGGCGGGTAGCCGAAGCCCTCGTTGAACGACGGGTAGGCGAGGAACCGGGCCCGCGCGAGCAGCCACTCGAGCCGCGACGCAGAGAGGTGGGGCATCGTGAGAAACCTGCCGGGATGCACGGGATTCGCGCCGCCGACTTCATCGAGGTCGCGGATGCCCGTGAGCACGATCTTCATCCGCGGGTTCGCGGCGGCGAACGCGGGATCGGAGAAGAGCCGGTCGAAGGCGGCGACGACCGACGCCGCGTTTTTCTCCTCGCGGCCGGCGTTGAGGACGACGGCGAACGGATCCGCCGCAAGGTCGATCCCCGGCCACGAGAAACCCTCGGACTCCGGGCGACCCTTCTCGGGCGGGTAGAGCACATGGATCGGCCGCGTCGCGCCGACCCGCTCGCGGATGCTCCGCGCCGAATACTCCGAGATCGTCACTAGTTTCTGAACCGCGGGGCTCGCGCAGATGCCG
>CAZPEM010000186.1:0-5137 GCA_964585575.1 uncultured Chitinophagaceae bacterium | reverse complement strand
GGCGGGCCGGTCGGGGCCCGGCGATGGTGCGGGCCGGTCGGGGCCCGGCGATGGTTGAAATTCACACGGGGAGAAAATGATGCAACGGTACATGTCACTTGCAGGCCTTTGTCTTCTGCTCGCGGTGGTCGGCCGCGAGGGGGGGCCGCACGTCGTGGCCGCCGATGAGCCGGCGACGGCCGCGGCGCAGGACGATCGCGAACGGCGGGTGGTGTTGTTCGTGCAGGAGCACCAGCCGGAGCTGGCGAAGGTGCTTGCGCACCTCGCGAAGAGCAAGCCGGCCGAATATGCCCGGGCGATCGAGGAGCTCGACCGCAGCGTGCAGCCGCTCATCGCCGGCAAGGCGAAGGACCCGCGGCTTCACGAGCTCGGATTGCTGGCCTGGCAGGCGCGAACCCGCGTGGACCTGCTCGGCGCCCGCTTGGTGGCCGGAAAGGTGGGCAAGGGAAAGGATCGCGAGCAGCTCGAGCAGCAACTCCGTGAGGCGATCGCGATGGAGCTCGATATCCGAGCCGAGCAGCTCGCGTACCGCAAGCAGAGGTCGGCCGCCTGGTACGACCGGCAGATCCAGCGGCTTTCCGAGAAACGCGACGCGTTGATCACAGCCCGTTTGAAGGCCCTCGTGGAGTAGAGTCCGGCGGGAATCGCTTCGCGGGCCGGGTTTCATCCCGAGCGCCGCCCATTTTCACTTCCGGTTCGAGGGATGAAAGTTTCCGTGGGGGAGGGTAGCCTCCACGGAGTCGCGGCGTCGTCATCGGTCATCGGCGGAAAAGGGGCGTCGGGCTCGTTGCGTCGCGTGGGCAATCGACAGCGAACTGCGTTTGGTGAGGGAACCATGATGCGAGCCATTGCGGTGTGCCTGGTGCTGGCGACGGCGGGGCCGGTCGTCGCTGAAACGGTCCGCGTGGACCTGCGGCTTGCGAATGCGTTGCAGGCGGGCCGGGCGAAGGAGTGGCAGCGGCTGGCGCACGTTTCCCTGATCTTCAAGGACGGGGTGCTCCAGTCGGGTCGCTTCGGCCCATTCAGCGGTGGGCTGATCGGTGGCTGGAGCACGGTGGCATGGACCGGCCGCTTCGACGGCGGGGATTTGCGGTTCGACGGCGACAAGCTCACCGGCACGATGAAAGCCTACGTGACGTCCAACGCGGTCGGCCGGGGCGAACACGCCTTCACCGTCGATGCCGAGCTGAAGGACGGCAAGGCGACGGGAAAGTTTGCCGCGGTGCATGGCGACACGAAAACGGCCGGGAGCGTCAAGGGCGAGTATCGCCGGATAGAGCCGGTGCCGGTCGACGCCGAGGATGGTCTGCTGGTGCTGGCATTGGACGGTGCGCTGCCCGGGGGCGAAGTGTTGAAGGTTTACCTCGATCGCCAAGGCGGGAGATGTCGTTCCGCGTTCGCGTTTGCGACGCCGTTCAGCCGGCGTCCGTTCGAGATCGATGCGACGGGGCTGACGTTGAAGGATGGCGAGCTTTCTGGCACGGTGAACGTGATCCGCAACGTCACGCGAACCAAGATCGATCCGTTGTTGGGCAGTTATGAGGTCAGTGCGAAGATCACCGGAGACCGCATCCGCGGGTCGCATTCGGGCCATTTCGGCGACGGGCAGGGGGCCGGGGACGTCTGGGGCGAGGTTCTTCCACGGCCAGAGGTGCCCCATGGCGCGGTCAGGGTTGCCATGAAGCTCGAAGACGGTCTCTATGGCGGCGAAGACTGGCAGAATCGCGCGTTCTTCGACTTTTCCATGAACATGGGCAAGGCCGACGTGGGCAAGCTCTCCAACAACAAAGGCGTGTATCGAGGGCGGTTCGACGGCGCCGAGTTGACGTTGACGGAGGATCGGGTTCGCGGCCGAATCGTCGGCACCGTCCTCGACGGCGGCGTCACGCCCGGACAATACACCTTCGACATCGATGGCCCGAAGGTCGGCAATTACTTCATGGGCGTCTTCACGACCCGCTTGGGTGATGAGACCAAGAAAGGCTACTTCGTAGGCACGCTCGGTCCGTGAGCCGGGAGATTCCGAAGGCGGATCGATTCTTTGCCGCCGGTGATCAGCGTCTTGCCGTCCGGGCTGATCGCAAGACACATGACCTTGTCGGTCGGAATCGTCCGCTGCAATTCGTGGGTCCGGGAATCCCAGATGCGGATCGTGTCGTCCTCGCTTGCCGAGACGATTCGTGAGCCATCGGGAGTGAATAGGACCGAGTTGACCTCGGCCTCGTGCCCTCGCAGGGTGTGCAGATGCTCGCCGGTCTCCGCATCCCAAACTCGGAGCGTCGCATCCCAGCTCGCAGACACCATCTGCTTGCCGCATGGGCTGTACACCACGGAGGTCACCGTCCCCTCGTGGCCCCGCAGGGTCTCGATTTCTTGACCCGTGCCGGCGTCCCAGACTTTCAGTTCGTTTTCGCCATCTCCGGTGACAACCCGTCGGCCATCGGGCCGGATGGCCGCCGTGACCACGTCGTATTCGTTTCCTTGATGGATGGTGACCGACAAGCCGCCGTCGCGCAGGTCCCAGATCCGCAAGGAATCGTCCGCGCTCCCCGAAGCCAGGTGGTTTCCGCCTGGATCGAAGCAGACCACCGTGATCGTGTCATCGTGACCGGGGAATTCGCGGATCGTCGCGCCGCTGTGCGCATCGCAAAGCTCCAGGCGACCATCATGCCTTCCCACGGCGATCCGTTTGCCATCCTTGTGGCACGCCAACGCGGTCACGGCCGCCGGATAGGTTCGCAAGCTGCCCAGCAACTCGGCCGATTTCAGATTCCACCGCTTCAGCGATCGATCGTCGCCGCCCGAGAAGAGACGTTCGCCATCCGGGCTGACCGCCAACGACAGCACCCACTGTTCATGGCCGCGAAGGGTTCGTGGCTCTTCGGACTGCGCCACACCGTTCGCGAGCAGCGTGAGGACGAACGACAGTCGTTTCCAGGTAGCGAATTGCCAGGCCATCGCGCCAGCAGCTCCGAAATCACCCCTCGAATTTCCCTGCACGATCGTCGCGGCGTCTTGGTGGACGCACCGTTCCCGGGAGTCGTCCGACCGCCGTGGCCGAGCGGCTCTCGAACCGGACTCGAGTCTACCCTCGTCATCGACCGGGCGTCCATCTCGGACCTGCGTGACGAGCGGGATTGTTCGATTGCCGACGCACCGAAGGCCGTCTTACACTTCGAGGATTCTCCGCCGACCGCGTCGTGCCGCCCGTCGTCGGTGTTCGGCTCCAGGTTCATCCCCGTATGCCGATGCGCATCATCACCGCACTGCTCGTTGCCGTCGCCCTTCCCTTGGGAGGCCACGCGCTCTGGGGCCGCGCGATCCGTGGAGCCGAGCGGTCGAGCGGCGCACCATCCCCGCCGCCGGAGCCGCCGGCCCGTGCGGCGCTGCTCGAGGCGTCGCTGCGTGCGGCTGGCGCACGGTACGACCCGGACGTCGGGTTTCTGAGTGCGAAGGGGGGCGGGCCCGGTTACCACACCCGCACGTCCAGGGAGCAGATCGTGCACCATGTGCTCGACACGGCAGGCTACGCGCAGCTCCTCCTCATGCGAGGTGCCCCCGAAGACGCAGCCCGCGCCTCGGGCATCCTCAACCGCCTGATCGACCTGCAGGTCACCGATCCGTCCTCGAAGCATTACGGACTGTGGGGGTGGTTTGTCGAGGAACCGCCGGAACAGATGGCGCCGGCGGATTGGAACTGGGCCGACTTCGTCGGGGTCCGCCTTGTGGAGATCCTGAAGGGCCACTCGGGCCAACTCGATCCCGCGCTGGTGGCGCGGACGAGGCAATCGCTCGCCCATGCGGCGAGATGCGTCAAGAACCGCGACGTCGGCCCCGGCTACACGAATATCTGCACGATGGGTGCGGGCGTGACCATGGCCGCCGGCGAGATCCTCGGCGAGCCGGACCTCCTGGAGTACGGGCGGCGGCGGCTGGCCGACCAGCGGGCGGAACTCGACCGCAACGGAGGCGTTGCCGAATACAACAGCCCCCCGTATGGAATCGTCATGATACGGGAACTCGAACGCATCCTGCGGCTGGTGAAGGACCCCGCCGCCCGCGGCGATGCCGAATGGATGAGGCGGCGGATGTGGGAACTCACGGCCGGCCAGTTCCATCCACGCACGGGCCAGTGGTCCGGCGCCCAGAGCCGCACCTACAGCCGGACCCTCAGCCCCAATCAGGCGCTCTTCCTCTGGCTGCGTGCCGGCGTCGCTCCGCCGGGGGCGGAATCGATGGAGTTCAACGCGGGCCCGGACTTGCTGCACGAGGCGGAGAACCTGAAATGCCCTCCGGAGTTCGCTCTCCGATTCGCCAGGTTGCCGGCCGACCCCCACGAGACGACGCAGATTTGGATGCAGGGGACGAGTCGCCGTCCGCCCGTCACCCTGCACACATGGTTCTCCGATGCCGCCACACTGGGAACGATCAACGAGGAGACGACGTGGGTTCAGCGCCGCGTCCTCACTGGTTTCTGGCCCGACGGAAACGGCGGCGTGGCGTCGCTCGGGCTGGCCTTTCTCAAGGACGGCAGGGAGTTCGCCTCCGGTGTGGTGCGTGCGCGGCAGCGGGGCCCTCGAGTCCTCGCGGTGCTCGGGATGGCGGCGGGCCAAGGCGACTGGCATGTGAGCCTGGACCGCCCGGCGGACGGCTGCTTCACGGCGGGCGATCTCCGGATGCGGATTTCTCTCGACGCGCCGGATGCGCGGTGTGCGGCGCATCCCGAGGGCGGATGGGTCTTCTCCTCCGGTGGGCATGAGGTTGTGATCCGTTCCGGTGAGGTTTTTTTCGACGGGTGTCCGGGGAGTTGGGAGGCCGGCCGGCACGAGGGTGGGGTGCACCTCGACGCCATCCTGCATGCCGGCGATCCGCTGCAGTTCTCGCCGGCGACGCTCGGGGAAACGGCGGCGGGCTTCGGATTGGAAGTCATCCCCGCGGGCCGGGAAGCAGTGCGGGCGGCGGTGACGAGCGCGAGAACGGGCGACCGCCGCCATTGGAACTGGTCTGCCGTGGGGGAAGAGATCCTCGCTCCCGTCAGCCTTAAACCGGGTCATACCCGATGAATGAGGCCCTGTGATGGGCTGATAAAGCAACACCCCTTCTGTAAATCCGGGTTTTCAGAGGTGGGTCATCTGGC
>CAZPEM010000185.1:0-5176 GCA_964585575.1 uncultured Chitinophagaceae bacterium | reverse complement strand
TCGACGCGCTTCGCGACTGGGGCTTCGCCGGCGACTACGTCGAGGCGATGTGGCTGATGCTCCAGCAGGACGAGCCCGACGACTACGTCGTGTCGACCGACGAGACCCATTCCGTCCGCGAGTTCTGCGAAAAGGCGTTTGGTCGGCTCGATCTCGACTACCGCGAGTTCGTGGAGGTAGACCCGCGGTATTTTCGGCCGGCGGAGGTCGAATTGCTGCTCGGCACGTCGAAGAAGGCGAGGCAGAAGCTCGGCTGGAAGCCGAAGGTCTCCTTCGACGAGCTCGTGGCGATGATGGTCGATGCCGACCTCGAACTCGCCCGCAAGGAGCAGGTGCTCGTGGCCGCGGGACACGACGCCTGCGTGCCGAATCGCTGACGCGGCCGCCTGGTCCGTCTCGCGACGGCTACACGACATGAACACGCAGCCCATCGACAGCCTCATCGGACGCAGGGTGGCCGTTACGGGCGGCGCCGGATTCCTCGGCCGTGCCGTCTGCCGGCTTCTTCTCGCCCGTGGCGTGGCAGTCTCGGATCTCTTCGTGCCTCGGCGCCGCGACTATGACCTCACGCAGGAGCGGGACGTGGAGCGGATGTACGATGCCGCCCGCCCCGACATAGTGATCCACCTGGCCGCGGAGGTCGGCGGCATCGGCGCCAACATGGCCCAGCCGGGACGGTTCTTCTACGCCAACATGGCGATGGGGCTCCACCTCGTCGAGCACGCCCGCCGACGTGGCATCGCCAAGTTCGTGCACACCGGGACGGTCTGCGCCTACCCGAAGTTCGCGCCGATTCCCTTCCGGGAGGAGGACATCTGGAACGGCTACCCGGAGGAGACCAACGCCCCCTACGGCATCGCAAAGAAGGCGGTCTTCGTGATGCTCGACGCCTACCGCAGGCAGTACGGCCTGGCGAGCGCCGTGGTCGTGCCGGTCAACCTCTACGGCCCAGGCGACAACTTCGACCCTGCAACGAGCCACGTCATCCCCGCGCTCGTGAGAAAGTGCGAGGAGGCCAGGGTCTCCGGTGCCGACTCGATCACCTGCTGGGGCACGGGGGCCGCGACCCGCGAGTTCCTCTTCGTCGACGATGCGGCCGAGGGCGTGGTCCGCGCGGTCGAGACGATGGACGAACCGGTTCCGATCAACCTCGGCGGCGGACGCGAGATCGCCATCCGCGAACTCGTGCGGGAGATCGCCGAGGCCTGCGGATACCGGGGCCGGATCGAATGGGATGCGACGAAGCCCGACGGGCAGCCGCGGCGGTCGCTCGACATTTCCCGGGCCAGGACGCTGCTCGGCTGGGAGCCGAAGGTCGAGTTCAGGACCGGTCTCGCCTCCACGGTCGAGTGGTGGCGGACGCAGTCAGCCGTGACCGCCGCCGTTTGAATGCCCTCCACGATCCGAATGCAGCACGGCAGCGACACGCTCGGCCGTGACCGGCTCGATGACGCCCTTTTCCGTGATGATCCCGCGGATGAGCCGGGCGGGGGTGACGTCGAAGGCGGGATTGAAGGCGGTGGCGCCCGGGGCCGCCGTCGGCACGCCCACGGGAGCCGTCACCTCCGCGGCCGACCGCTCCTCGATCGGAATCTCGTCGCCCGACTCGATCGTGAGATCGAAGGTGCTCGACGGCGCAGCCACGTAGAACGGGATGCCGTGGGCGGCGGCCAGCACGGCCAGGCCGTACGTCCCGATCTTGTTGGCCGTGTCGCCGGTTCGCGTGATCCGGTCGGCCCCGACGATCACGCTCGCGATCCTGCCTGACCGCATGAGGTGGGCCGCGGCGGCGTCGACGAGCACGGTGACCGGGATGCCACGCTCGATGAGTTCCCAGGCGGTGAGCCGCGAGCCCTGGAAGAGCGGCCGGGTCTCGTCGGCGTAGACGTTGAACCGCCGGCCTCGCCGCCATGACTCCACGATCACCGCGATCGCCGTTCCCTCGCCGCCGGTTGCCAGGGCCCCGGTGTTGCAGTGCGTGAGCACGTCACCCTCGGGGAGCACGGCCGCGCCGTGGCGGCCGATCGCGTCGCACAACCTCCGGTCCTCCTCGTGGATCTCGCGGGCCTCGGCGAGGATCGCGACGGCAAGGGCTACGGCGGGTGTGGCCCGCGGAAGGCGGTCGACGACGCCGACGCACCGCTCCACGGCCCAGCGGAGGTTCACCGCCGTCGGCCTCGCGGTCGCGAGCTCCTCCGCACGGGCGAGCACGTGGGCCCTCGCCGCATCGGCCGAAAGCCCGCCACGGACCGCCTCCCCCGCCGCCACCGCGAGGCCATAGGCCCCGGCGATCCCGATCGCGGGCGCCCCGCGAACCCGCAGGCTCCTGATCGCCTCGACGACCGTCTCGACGTCGCCGCAGGAAACCCACGCGGTCGCATGGGGAAGCCTGGTCTGGTCGAGCAGTTCCAGCCGGCCGTCTTCGCCCCCCTCCCAGCGGATGGCGGTGATGGAAACGGCGGAACCGGTGTCGGCGGCGTGCACGGGAAGACCTCCTGGAGCCGGCAGCATACAATCCATGCCCATGATCGTCGGCATTCCAAGGGAAACGAAGCGGGACGAATACCGCGTGGCCATGCTGCCCGTGGGGGTGGAGGAACTCGTCCGCGCTGGCCACCGGGTCGTCGTCGAGCGGAACGCCGGCAGCGGGTCCGGCCTTCCTGACGAGGCCTACGCGGCCTGCGGAGCGAGGCTCGTCGAGACCGCCGCGGAGGTCTTTGGCGAGGCCGACATGATCGTCAAGGTGAAGGAGCCGCAGCCGCCGGAGCTGCCTCTCATCCGGAAGGGGCAGACCGTCTTCACGTATTTCCACTTCGCCGCGAGCCGCAGCCTCACCGAGGGCTTCCTGGCGACCGGAGCGACGGCCGTCGCCTACGAGACGCTCCGCGACGACCGCGGACGCCTGCCGCTCTTGATCCCGATGAGCGAGGTCGCGGGACGGATGAGCATCCAGGAGGGGGCCAAGTATCTCGAGCGGCCGCAGATGGGCAGGGGCATCCTGCTCGGCGGCGTGCCCGGCGTGGCCCCCGCCAACGTGCTCGTGCTCGGGGCTGGAACCGTCGGGGCGAACGCCGCGAAGGTGGCCGCCGGCTTCGGCGCCAACATCGGCCTGCTCGACACGAACCTCGAGCGGCTGAGGTATCTCGACGACGTGACGCCTCCGAACGTCGACTGCCTCTACTCCGACCGTCACACGATCCGGGAGCAGCTCGCCCGGGCGGATCTCGTGATCGGAAGCGTGCTCATCCCCGGCGCCCGCGCCCCGCACCTCGTCGAACGGTCGGACCTGGCCCTCATGAAGCCCGGTGCGGTGATCATCGACGTGGCGATCGACCAGGGCGGATGCGTCGAGACCAGCCGACCGACGACCCATGCCGATCCGACCTACGTGGTGGACGACGTGGTCCACTACTGCGTGACCAACATGCCCGGCGCCGTCGGCCGCACGAGCACCTACGCCCTCTGCAACGCGACGCTCCCGTACGTGCTCCAGCTCGCTTCGGAAGGCGTCGAGGCCGCCGCTACACGGTCCGCCGCTATCCGCTCGGCCGTGAACATCTTCTGCGGCCGGCTCACCTGCCGGGCGGTCGCCGACGCCTTCGGGATGACGTGCGAAACCCTCACGTGATCTTGTAGCTGGACGGCATCGGGATCGGGTAGTTGCCGTCCTTGTCGGGCACCACCGGAGGCGTCGTTTCCCAGGTGAGGTTCTCCGGCATCGTGCGGAAATCGAGCTCGAGCGCCTTCGCGTAGCTCTGCTCCTTGCCGGAGTAGGTCGCCATCCGTCCGAGCACGGCCGAGAAGCTCGATGTCGTGCCATGGTAGGCGTCGTTGAGCGGCTTGTCGTTGCGGATCGCGTCGTGCAGTTCGTCGTGCTCGACCTGGTAGGCATTCGGCTTGGGGCCCTCGTATTTCCAGAGGGTATTGCCGGCGTGATCGGTGATGTGGCCGATCCGCACGTAGCCCTTCGTTCCCTGGAACTCCTCGTTGACGCGGCCGTCGCCTCCGGGGAACTGTCGGCACTGGCTCGCGATCTTCACGCCGCCGGGGTAGGTGAAATTGACCGCATGGTGGTCGTAGATCTCGCTCGGTTGGCCGGGAACACGGTTCTGTCGGCCGCCCACTCCGAAGGCCGACTCGGGCAGTTTTCCGAGGAACCAGTTGGCCACGTCGATGTTGTGGACGTGCTGCTCGCAGATGTGGTCGCCGCAAAGCCAGTTGAAGTGGTACCAGTTGTGCACCTGGAACTGCATCTCCGTCTGATCCTTCTGGCGAGGGCGGTACCAGATGCCGCCGCCGTTCCAGTAGACCTGCCCGCCGATGAGGTCGCCGGCGAGCCCCTCGCGAACCTTCTCGTACGTGGCGCGGTAGACGCTGTCGTAGTGCCGCTGCAGACCGACGACCACCTTCAGCTTCTTCTCGTCGGCGAGCTTCGCCGCCGCCAGGCAGAGCCTCGCGCCGAAGCTGTCGACGCAGACCGGCTTCTCCATGAAGACATGCTTGCCGGCCTTGATCGCGGCCTCGAAGTGGAAAGGCCGGAAACCCGGCGGCGTGGCGAGGATGACCATGTCGCAGTGGTCGAGCACCTTCTGGTAGCCGTCGAGCCCCTTGAACCGCCGGTCCTCCGGCACGTCGACCTTTCCCTCCATGCCCTCGACCGTCTTGAGGGCGGCGTTGATGCGGTCCTCGAACGCGTCGGCGATCGCCGTCACCTTGACGTTCGATCCCGGCACGGAGAGCGTCTGCTTGAGCGCGCCCGTCCCGCGACCGCCCGCCCCGATCAGGCCCACCCGGATCACCTCGGTCGAGGGAGTCTGCGAGTGGACGGCCTGATGGGCGGCAATCGCGCCACCCAGGGCGCCCGCGACGCGGATCGCATCACGACGGGTCACGGAAAGCTCGACATCGGGTCGACGGCTCATCGGAAGGCTCCTGGCGGGAATGATCTGCATCCAACCCCCAAGAGTACCTCACGCCAGACGCGAGACAAAAACGATCGACCGACGACCGCGACGCGAGAGGTCAGCCACGACTGCCGGCAACCACGCCCCTGAGCAGACCGTGAGGGGCTGCCCGTGCCCCGTAGCCGGGCTATGGAAGCGAGCGAAGCCCGGAAGGCGAAGCGAAGCGGACATGCAGTGAGCGGAGGACAGGCGGGCACCGATCCGCGAAGCGG
>CAZPEM010000184.1:0-5203 GCA_964585575.1 uncultured Chitinophagaceae bacterium | reverse complement strand
GCTCAATGCAAGCCCGTGCGACACCCTGCGAAGAAAACTCCCCGAGTAGGATTCGTAACAACTGCCGTTTTCGACGGGAATGGCGAGGGTTCTGCGAGGGAGCGACTCAAAAAACGACTCACTCGGTTGGGGTCTGGAAGCCCGCAGGAGGTCGCAGGCAACCGCACGCTCCTCGGTCGCCGTTCCCACCAGACGCCTGGAAACCCATCAGCGAATCGTTGGGGGCAACGAGATCAGTTCCAGAGGCGGGTGACCCCGTACTGATCAAACACCGCATCAGCACTCACGATTGGAATGGTCTCAACCAGGCATTGAGCCACTAGGAGCCTGTCAAAGGGATCCCTGTGGCGGAACGGCAAAGCCGTCTGTCTTTCGGTGAACTCCAGCGTGATGGGAGACACCGTGACACCGAGGTCTGCCAACGCCCGTTCCACCCATTGGCGATACGGCAGAGACAGCGACAGCTTCTTGAGGCTTGTCTTGATGGAGAGTTCCCAGATCGTCCCGACGCTTACCGTCAGTTCATTAGTGGGGTTTTCAAGAACGGCTCTGGCACTGGCACCGAGCCTGCTCGGGTCGTCCAGTGCCCATATTAAGGTGTGGGCATCCAGAAGATGCCTCATTCCATGTACTCCTTGAAGTCCTCAATCGGAGCATCAAAGTCGGGAGCCATGTAAAGGACGGTTCCCTTCATCGTCCCCAGTTCGCGGTGAGCCTTCTTGGGAATCGGTGGTGTCGGAACGATCCGAGCCACGGGCTGGTCGTTCTCTGTGATCACGACCTCATCCCCAGGCGTTAGGCGATGGATGATGTCGGCCAGGCCAGACTGGGCTTCTTTGAGCGTCACTGTGGTCATGGCAGAGCCTCCTCCTCAGATTCTACCAGCCACACGCCCCCTTCCGGACTCGCGAGTTCGCAGAAAAGCTCCCCGAGTAGGATTCGTCACAACCCTCGGATTCTTCGGGAATAGCGGCGTTTCTGCAAGCTGGCGCCGCAAAAAGCGCCGCAGCCTTAACTCCGCAGGAGGACGCATGAGTTCGCACCAGGCTCCTGAGCGGTGTTTGGCAAAGGGCCGCGGCAGACGAACCCTGCCCGCCTCTCCGGCACGGCCCCGCGATCATGCCACGGCGGAGCCGGACTCCGAGACCGCAGTCAGGTACACTCGGACGATGCCGAAGATTTTTGAACAGGATGGCTACTCGTTTTTCTTTTACAGCAACGACCATGCCCCCATCCACGTCCATGTTCGCCGGGGTGGGGGTGAAGCGGTGTTCGTTGTCGAGCCGGAAGTAGAACTACGTGAATCAGTCGGGTTCAATGTAAGAGAGCTCTCGCGAGCGGAGGACCTCATCGATGACCACCTCGAACTCATCAAACAAAAATGGGCAGAGCACCTTGGCTGACCGTGCCCTGAAGGCATGGCATGAGCGAGGAATGATCTTTGTCAGATTCGCCAGCGGCCATGAGGTGAGTTTTCCCACCAAGGGCAACCCGCGGCTCGAATCCGCTGCC
This sequence comes from uncultured Chitinophagaceae bacterium, assembly GCA_964585575.1. Taxonomy (GTDB): domain Bacteria; phylum Planctomycetota; class Planctomycetia; order Pirellulales; family UBA1268; genus UBA4655. The sequence continues at coordinate 3,691 of CAZPEM010000184.1, read as the reverse complement.
GAGGAAGATGTCGGCCTTATCGAAATTTCTCCATTTGGTCTGCACTGGCCGAGGCTCGACGAAGACCTTTCGTTCGCGGGGATCCTGGAGGGGCGTTACGGTCAACGGTGACTGCACGCCCTCACTCGATTCAGGTCCTCCAGCAGCGTTCCCGCTGTTCGCTCGCTGAACGAAGCCACAGGACGAGGCAGCCCGCCACCTTGCGAACGGTCAAAGAGGTAGAAGACCCTGCATCCTTTCGGCAGCCACGCGGCACAGCTAAACCTTGCCGCGAACGGACTTGTGTTGCCGGATGACGCTGCCTGTAACGCTTGAGAGACGCTGCTCGGTGCAGTTCGATACGAGCCTGTGCGGCATTCTGCGAAGAAAACTCCCCGAGTAGGATTCGAACCTACAACCTACCGGTTAACAGCCGGCCGCTCTACCGTTGAGCTATCGGGGATCGGTTTGTGAATCCTGACTATCGGCCGCGGCACGGACTTTTTCAAGGACCACGGCGTTGCCGCGACCCAGGTATTCGATTTTCGTCATGAACGACCGCATGAGCATCAGCCCCCGGCCGCTCGGCACGTCGAGGCGGTCGTCGCGGGTGCAGTCGGGAACGGTCGAGGGGTCGAAGCCCGCCCCCTGGTCGACGATCTCGATCCAGACCTTGTCGGGGCTCACGCTGCAGGCCACCCTCACGGTCTTCGCGGGGTCGAGCTGATTGCCGTGCACGATCGCGTTCACGATCGCCTCCTCGGCAGCCAGGTGAATGCCGAAGATGTCCGACTGCTGCCAGCCGTGGGCGGCAAGTTGCTCGAGCAAGTCGTCGAGCACGAGGCGGCTCGCACCACGCTCGCTCGGCAGGACAGCCTCGTGCCGCCAGCAGGCCGCTCGGTCTTCGCTCATGGCACCCCGCCACCCATCTCAAGCCTGGAAAGCGGCGATCGCCTCGGATTCATCCTTGCGAATGTCGAAAACCTTGTTCAGCTTCGTGATCTGGAAGACTTCCAGGATCTCCGGGCGGATTTCGCAGAGCTTCAGACGGCCCTTGTGAGTCTTTGCCTTCCGGTCGAGCGTGATCAGCTTTCCGAGCGCGGCGCTCGACAGAAATTCGACGTTCGCGAAGTTGAGAAGGATTGCCTTGCGGTTGTCCTGTTCAACGAGGCCGAAGAGTTCGACGCCGAGCTCTTGGATACTTGCCTCGTCGAGAATCTTCTTGTCGACGAACTTCACGACCGTGACGTCCCCCAGCTTCGAAACGTCGATGCGTCGATGCGTGGCCATTCTCGCTCTCCGGAACACTCCCTGCGGACACCCGCAGCAGGAAGCTTCCCAGCGTATCCCGGCGGGGGTTGAAGTTCCATCAGCGGCCGCCCTCGCCATCGCTGCCAATCTGGCAGTGCGGCGTGGGGGCCGGAACGACTTCGTCCGCCAAACGCGGCGGTGTCGTTCTGGAAATCCCGCTCCTGAGGCGAGTTTTTCGGCCAAAAACAAGTCCTTGCCACGGTGATTTGCGTTCGGCGCGCGGATTGCTTCTGCTGTCGGCGGCGTCGTGTTTGAGTGCCGGTCCGGCACCGCGGCCCCGATCAACCTTCACGTTCCAGACCCAGCCCCACAGGAATCGAGAGTATGTCGACCACCGCCACGAAGCCGTCCCGGAAAAAGACGTCGAGCCTGATCCCCCTCGGAGACCGAGTGGTCGTCGAGCGAGAGGAGAGCGAAAAGCGAACCTCCGGCGGCATCCTGCTGCCCGATTCGGCGAAGGACAAGCCGGCCCGAGGCGTCGTCGTGAGCGTCGGCGAGGGCAGGCTGACCGACAAGGGCGTGCGGCATCCGCTTCAGGTGAAGCCGGGAGATCGCGTCGTGTTCACGAGCTATGCCGGCGAGCCTTTCAAGGTGGGCGATGACGAACTGCTCCTGATGCGAGAGGACGACATTCTCGCGATCATCGAGTGAGCCGCCCAGATCCTTCGGTCGATCAATACACCCCAACCCCTGAACAGGAGAACTGAACCATGGCAAAGATGATGGCATTTGACCAGGAGGCCCGTGAAGCGATGCGGCGCGGCGTCGCGAAACTCGCTCGCGCGGTGAAGGTGACGCTCGGACCCAAGGGTCGCAACGTGATCCTCCAGAAGAGCTTCGGCTCACCCACGGTCACCAAGGACGGCGTCACCGTCGCCAAGGAGATCGATCTCGAGGACGTCTACGAGAACATGGGGGCCCGCATGGTCCGCGAGGTCGCGAGCAAGACGAGCGACGTTGCCGGCGACGGGACGACCACGGCGACCGTGCTCGCCGAGGCGGTTTTCAACGAGGGGCTCCGCGCCGTCGTGTCGGGCGTCAACCCGATCCAGATGAAGGCCGGCATCGAAAAGGCCGTCGAGCAGATCACCTCCAGGCTCAAGGAAATGTCGATCCCCGTGAAGGGGAAGAAGGAAATGGCCCAGGTTGCCGCGATCGCCGCCAACAACGACAAGGAGATCGGCGATCTCCTGGCCGAGGCGATGGACAAGGTCGGCAAGGACGGCGTGATCACGGTCGACGAGGGGAAGAGCCTCAAGACGGAGATCGAGTTCGTCGAGGGCATGCAGTTCGACCGTGGCTACCTCTCCCCCTATTTCGTGACGAACCCCACGCAGATGCAGTGCGTCCTGGAGGACTGCTACATCCTGGTCTTCGAAAAGAAAATCTCGAGCGTGAAGGACATCGTTCCGATGCTCGAGGCGGTCGTGAATTCGAGCAAGCCGTTGCTCATCATCTCCGAGGAGGTGGACGGCGAGGCCCTGGCAACGCTCGTCATCAACCGGCTCCGCGGCACCTTCCAGGTCTGCGCCGTGAAGGCTCCGGGCTACGGCGACCGTCGCAAGGCGATGCTCGAGGACATCGCGATCCTGACGGGCGCGACGGCGATCTTCGAAAACCTCGGCATGAAGCTCGAGAACCTCGGGCTCGCAGAGCTTGGCCGGGCCAAGAAGGTGATCGTGGACAAGGACAACACGACGATCATCGAGGGCGCCGGCAAGACGAGCGACATCAAGGCCCGGATCGACCAGATCCGCCGGGAGATCGAGAGTTCGACGAGCGACTATGACCGCGAGAAACTCGAGGAGCGGCTCGCGAAACTCTCCGGAGGCGTGGCAAAGATCAACGTCGGCGCCGCGACGGAGAGCGAGATGAAGGAGAAGAAGGCCCGCGTCGAGGATGCCCTCCACGCGACTCGTGCGGCCGTCGAGGAGGGGATTCTTCCCGGCGGCGGTGTCGCGCTCCTGCGGGCGACCTCGCAGCTCAAGCCCCGCGGCCTCTCCGACGACGAGACGGTCGGGTTCAATATCGTGGTGCGAGCCTGCCGGGCGCCCGTGACGATGATCTCGTCGAACGCGGGCCAGGACGGCTCGATCGTCTGCGAGAAGGTGCTCGAGGGCGACGGAAACTTCGGCTACAACGCCGCCACCAACGAGTACGAGGATCTCGTCAAGGCGGGCGTCATCGACCCGACGAAGGTGACCCGCACGGCGCTCCAAAACGCCACGAGTGTCTCGACCCTCCTGCTGACGAGCGATGCCCTCATCGCCGAGAAGCCGAAGGAAACGAAGGCGAAGGCCGGCGGTGCCGGCCACGGCGGCGACTATGACATGTACTAGTCGTACAGACTGGGATATGTACTAGTCGTACGGACTGGGATATGTGCTAGTCGCACGGACTG
>CAZPEM010000183.1:0-5230 GCA_964585575.1 uncultured Chitinophagaceae bacterium | reverse complement strand
GGATGCCGACTTCGCTCCGCAATCCTTGCTTCGCTTGTCGGCATACGCCGGCTCCCGGGCACGGACAGCCCCTCACGGTCAACGCTGGTCAACTCTGCGGGTTCGGGGCCGCGGTATGCTTTCGGCATGAAGAGTGGCTTTTCGTTCACGGTCGAGGCGACGGACGGGGCGGCCCGCGCCGGGCGGCTCGTGACGCCGCACGGCGTGGCGGAGACGCCCGTGTTCATGCCGGTGGGCACGGCGGCGACGGTGAAGGGGGTCGATGTCGGCCGGCTCGCGGAGACTGGGGCGACGATCGTGCTCGGCAACACGTATCACCTCCACCTGCGGCCGGGCGAGCGGATCGTGGAGGCCGCCGGCGGGCTCGCGGCGTTCATGGGCTGGGCGGGGCCCACGCTCACCGACAGCGGCGGTTTTCAGGTCTTCAGCCTCGCGCACCGGGCGAGGATCACCGACAAGGGCGCATTTTTCCAGTCGCACATCGACGGCAGCGCGATCGATCTCACGCCCGAGGAATCGATGCGGATCCAGCAGTCGCTCGGAGCCGACATCGCGATGCAGCTCGACGACGTCGTGCCGCTGCCTGCGGTCCGGGAGCGGGTGGCGGAGGCGATGCGGCGGTCGCTCGACTGGGCGAGGCGTTGCCTTGCAGTGCATTCACGGCCCGATCAGGCCCTCTTCGGCATCGTGCAGGGTGGGCTCGACCCGGACCTGCGGCAGGAGAGCGCCGAGGAGCTGGCCGCGATGCCGTTCGATGGACTCGCCATCGGCGGGCTTTCGGTGGGGGAGGGACCCGAGGCGATGGTCCGAACGCTCGGGGCGACGGTCGGCCACATGCCCGGTGAGCGGCCTCGATATCTGATGGGGGTCGGCACGCCACAGGACATCGTCCGGGCGGTTTCACTCGGCGTGGACATGTTCGACTGCGTGCTGCCGACCCGGTGTGGTCGCAACGGGCTCGCCTACACCTTCGCCGGTCTCGTCCGGCTGAAGAACGCCCGACATGCGACCGATCCGGCTCCGGTCGAGGAGGGCTGCCCCTGCGTCTGCTGCCGCCACGGCCGAAGCTACCTGCGGCATCTCTTCAACGCCGGAGAGATGCTCGGGCCGATCCTCGTGTCGATCCACAATCTGACGTTCTACACGCGGCTCGTCCGCCGTCTCCGGTCCGCGATCGTCGCTCGTCGCTTCGGGCCCGAGAGCTCGGCAATCCTCGCCGGGCTCGGCGAGTGGGAGGCCGCGGCGGCGGGAACGGCGCCCGAAGCGGGCTGATCCGCTCCCGGGCTTGTCCCGCCGGTTCCAAGACCCTTATCATCCCGGTTTTTCCCGAGGAAGGCTTGCCTGCCTCCTCGGCGAGAGAGGACGCTGCCGCCTTGACCACGATTCTTCCCTTCACCACCATCGGCCTTCCGTTCGCCGCCATCGGATCGCTCCTGCCGGGTGTGCTGCAGCGGGGGCTTTTCGTCGCCCAAGCGCAGGCCGCCGGCGGGCAGGGCCGGCCGCCCACGCTGCCCGAACTCGTGCTGCAGTACGCCCCGCTGGCGTTCGTCGTCCTTTTCGCGTGGCTCCTGCTCTACCGTCCCGAACGGCAGCGGCAGCTCGAGGCACAGCGGCTCCGCGACGCCCTCAAGCGGAACGACCGCGTCGTCACGACCGCCGGGATCTACGGCATCGTGGCCGCCGTGGACCGCGACAACGACCGGGTGACGATCAAGGTCGATGAGACGAACAACGTGAAGATGGACGTCACGCTCGCGAGCATCGGCCGCGTGCTCGGCGGCCCGACGGACCCCACCAAGCAACACCAGACCCAGGATTGAGCATGAGCATGAACGGTTCCCTCCTTCTTCTCGCCGCCGTCGCCGAGCCGGCGGCCTCCACTGCCGCCGCGATCCCCTGGTGGCGGGAAGGCTGGGCCGTCTGGCCGATGGCGATCGCGACCGTGGTCGTGCCCTCGATCGTCGCCTGGATGCTCGCCCGGGCGCTGCGGGTGTCGGACATGTGGGGCCGCATCGCGGTCGTCCTGACGTCGCTTGCCGTCGCCGCGGTCGTCATCGCTCTCGGCTGGCCGCCACGGCTCGGCATCGACCTGAAGGGAGGGGTGATCCTCGTCTACGAGGTCGATGCCGCGAAACAGGCGGCGACGGCCCGCGAGTCCGCCAAAGACGAGACACGGGCCGCCGACGAGGTAGGCCTACCTGCCGGCCGGATCGACATGGACAAGCTCGTCGCCGCCGTGAGCCGCCGTGTCAACCCGGGCGGGCAGAAGGAAGTCACCGTCCGGCAGTTCGGCCTCGACCAGATCGAGGTGATCGTTCCGGCGGTCGACCAAGCGGAGATCGACCTCATCAAGAGGGTGGTGTCGAGCGCCGGGGTTCTCGAGTTTCGCATCACGGCCAATCCCGACGACCCGAGGCACAAGCAGGTCATCGAGGCGGGGGCCCGGGCGACGGGTTCCACGGTGAGCGAAGGAGGCCGGCCGGTCGGCCGGTGGGTCGAGCTCGACACGGGGAAAATGGGGTTGGCCGAGCAGCGGGGGCTTGTCACGCGGTCGACGTCCGACGGCCGCACGGAGGCGCTCGTCGTCCTCGACCGCTTCAACGTGACCGGCGGCTTCCTGACACGCGCGCTTTCGAGCTACGACCAGAATCTCCAGCCCTGCGTCAATTTCAGCTTCAACTCGGCCGGCTCCTCGCTCTTCGGCGCCCTCACCGGCGCGAACCTGCCCGACCCGGCCAATCAGCTCACGAGCCGCCTGGGCATCGTGCTCGACGACGTGCTCCTCTCGGCCCCGACCATCCGCAGCGCCATCAGCTCGAGCGGCCAGATCACCGGCAGCTTCAAGCAGGAGGACGTCAATTTCCTCGTTGGAGTTCTCAACGCCGGAAGCCTCCCCGCGGCGCTCGTGAGCGAGCCGGTGAGCGAACAGTCGATCAGCCCGCAGTTGGGCGTGGATACGATCCGGTCCGGCGCCCGCGCCATGCTTCTGGCGACGGCGGCGGTGCTGCTTTTCATGCTCCTCTATTACCGGTTCGCGGGCTTCGTGGCCGATCTCGCCGTGCTGCTCAACGTGGTGCTCGTGCTCGCGTTCGTCATCAGCCTGAAGGCGGCGCTCACGCTCGCCGGCCTCGCCGGCCTCGTTCTCTCGGTCGGCATGGCCGTCGACGCCAACGTGCTCATCTACGAGCGGATCCGCGAGGAGCTCGACCGCGGCGCGGCCCTCCGCATGGCCATCCGCAACGGCTTCCAGCGGGCCTTCTCGACGATCGTCGACTCGAACCTCACGACGCTCATCACGGGTTTCGTCCTCTTCGCGATCGGCACGGACCAGCTCAAGGGCTTCGCCGTCACGCTCATCCTCGGCCTCACGCTCAACCTGTTCACGGCCGTTTTCTGCTCGCGGGTGCTCTTCGACCTCGGCGAGAGGACCGGCTGGGTCAGGCGGCTTTCGATGGCCCGGCTTTTCGGCAAGACCGACATCCCGTTCGTCTCCTGGATGGGAACGGCGATCGCCTTCTCGCTCGTCCTCATCGCGCTCGGTGGGGCGGCCGCCTTCCTCCGCGGCCAGGGGCTTTTTGACATTGATTTCACCGGTGGCAGCAGCGTGCAGGTGGAGTTCCGCGAAGGGCAGGAGCTCGCGGCAGCCGACGTCCGGAAGGCCGTCGCAGCGCTGCCCGACGCCGCCGTCAGCTCGATGCAGTCGCCCGACGTGCCCGAGGGAAGCCGCTACAAGATCGACACCTCCCTCAAGGACCAGAAGGCGGTCGAGGATCTGCTCAAAGAGGCGTTTCCCGGCCGGCTCAAGACGCAGTCGATGGGCTACGGCAAGATCGAGTCCACGGCCGCCAAGCCGGTCGACGGAGCGGATCCTCAGGGGGAAAAGGCCCCGGAGAAGTCGGAGCCGACCGCTGGAGAGGCGGTCATGCAGACGACCGTGGCGCTCGATTTCCCGGAGAGGATCAGCCTGCCGAGGCTGCAGGCCGCCGTCGAGGCGGCGATGGCCGCCGAGGGGCTCGGGGGCTCCGCCTTCCAACTCGAGGCGGAGGAGATGACGACGCGTTCGAAGCCCTACAGGACATGGACGCTCTCCACGGCGGTCCAGCCGGAGCCGCTCGGAAAGGTCGTCGAGGCGATGGCGAAGCAGATGGCCGACGTGCCGGTCTACCTCTCGTCGAACAGCATCGGAGGCAAGGTGGCCGGCAACACGCAGGTGACGGCGGTCTACGCCCTTGTCGCGAGCGTCGTCATGATCGTGCTCTACGTCTGGCTGCGGTTCCAGAACGTTGCCTTCGGCCTCGCGGCGGTCGTGGCGCTCGTGCACGACGTCCTCGTCACGATCGCCCTGATCGCGATGAGCCAATATCTCTCCCCGTTCCTCGGCTGGGCCCTCGTGGACGACTTCAAGATCAGCCTCGACGTGGTGGCGGCGCTGCTCACGATCGTCGGCTTCTCGATCAACGACACGATCGTGATCTTCGACAGGATGCGGGAAATCCGCGGCAAGAGCCCCACGGTGACCGCCGCCATGATCGACAAGGCGGTCAATCAGACGCTCAGCCGCACGATCCTGACGTCGGGCACGGCGTTCATCGCGACGCTCATCCTCTACCTGTTCGGCGGGCAGGGCATCCACGCCTTCGCCTTCACGATGCTCGTCGGCATCATCACCGGCTCCTACAGCACGATCTTCATCGCTTCGCCGATCGTGCTCTGGCTGCAGCAGCGGTCGCCGGTCCCGGCGGGGAGGCCTTCGCTCACGCCGACCTGACGCTGGTTCGGGGCTGGCCGTATCCCCTCGCCGGACGTTCGCTTCGCACATCCTGTGCTCCGCTCTCTTGGACCTGCCTGGCGCTTCGGCCTCCGGCCTGCGCTGGTCAGCTACGCCGTCTCGGGGACACGGGCAGCCCCTCACGGTCGACTCTGGTCAACGCTGCTGGTTCGGGGCCGGCCGTCTCGACCCTGACGGTCGTGTGGTGTGTGACGGGGCGGTCGGTGGGCTTCGGTCGGTCGCGGACGGGGATCGGGCCGCGCGGGTGGCTGCCGGGTTGAATACTTTGGACGGAACGCTCCTCCTGGCGGAAGCTCTTCATGCCCTGGCTGTCGCGACTTTCGAGGCTCACGCTCGCCTGTCTCTGTCTCTGCGCCGGTGCATGGGTTGCGATGCCCGCGGTGCAACTGCTCCTGGGCCACGGCGGCCCGGACCGCGTCGAGCCGCCCCGCGGTGCCTCGC
>CAZPEM010000182.1:0-5241 GCA_964585575.1 uncultured Chitinophagaceae bacterium | reverse complement strand
CGGCACACACTCGCTCCACAAGCTCAGCCAGCTTGGACGGCGTGAGCGTGCCGGCCGACCGCAAGGTGGCCGCCTCATGAACGGTGACGAGTCGGTGGGGAAGAGCCACGCTCGGCCTATCGATGCCGCCGCGTGGAACATCATCCGTGCCGATGGCCACCGCGGTCGGGTGGGATTCTGATCGACTCGTTATCTGGCAGATCAGCAGGTCGCCCCGTGCGAACGTCGCGAGCACGACGGCGGGCCGACGCTTGCTCTACTGAAGATCGGTGAACGGAAACGGCACGACGACCACGTCGCCGCCTACAAATTCCGCCACGCCTCATCCTCTTCGGGAGTATCCCAATCCACCGCCCAGGCTGACTCCGCGAGCGGCAGCAGAGCATGCACGTCCTCGCTCCCATCATTGCCGGCGCCGCGTGCCCGCAGATGCCGCAAAAAAGCGAGCACTTCCCACTGCACGCTCTCCGGGGCGTGCTCGAGCTCCTCGATCAGGGGTTTGGTTATTGGTGACATGATTCGTAAAGGATAGGACGGCCAATGGCACTTCGGCAAACGTCGGCCGAGCGGGGCGGATCACGAGGAGCAGCAGCCGGAACCGATCGGGCTGGATGCGGCCCTATCGTGGAGGTGCCGAGGTGCTTTCTGTCCACGCTCAAGGCCGGATTTTTCTCGTCGGCGCAGGCCGGCCTTGAAACCGCCCTTCTCACGGGCCGTCCGCACCGTGGCATGGGATCCCGTCAGAGGCTGCGGATCTCGATCACGGGCAGCTCGTCGTGCGAGCTCCAAGGCGCAGGTCATTCTCGATCATGCCGTACGGATCGTGACCGTGACGGCCACGCCGCACTCGAGTCGTGGCAAGCGTGGCGGCGGAAGCACCGGCCCCGACTGCGACGGCTTCCTGCGGAGTGCTACGGATCGCCTCGATCTTCCCGCCGAGCTGATCAGTGAGATGTATCGCCTGCGGTGGCTGATCGAGAACTTCTTCCGGATGTTCAAGCAACTGCTTGGCTGCCGCCATCTCTTGTCCACCAAGCCGCATGGCGTCGAGATCCAGGTCTTTTGCGGCATCATCGCCTGCCTGTTGATCATGCTCTACACCGGCCGCAAGCCCACCAAGCGGACCTTCGAGATGGTCTGCTTCTTCCTGTCGGGATTGCAGACTGGTAGTCTGCTCACCGCCGAACCGCAGATTAACAATCTGCGACTACACGCGAATCCGGCGGAAAAGAACTGCGTCCCCTTATCTATTCGAGCACGAGGGCGGCCACGGCCCAGGCGTCTGCCTCGGCGCACGACGGGCGGCGGACCGTGGCCGATCCGCGGGTCGCCTGAACCACCCGGCCCGTCCGCGGATCGATCGGCGACCGTCCAGGCCGTGCGGTCGACGTGGCCACCGCTTCGCCGGCGGAGAGTTCGATCACGTCGCCCTCCAAGCTCGTCGCATCGCCATGCCGCAGCCGCACCCGCCACTTCTCGCCGTCGGCCCGGCTGCCCCAGGCCCGCACCTCGCCGCCGAGTTCGACGAGATGATCGGAGGAGCCTAACTTCGCGAGCCGGCGGCCGATCTCGTCAACCGCGTAGCCGGGCCCGATGCCTCCGAGGTCGATCGTCAGGCCGTCGACCTGTTTGCGGATCGACGGCGGCGAGTGTCGCGATTCGAGATGCTGCATGCCCGCGGCTGGGCCGCGGCGCATGTCTTGGCCGCGGCGCATGGCCGTGATGTCGAAAGCCCCCTGCGACTCCGCGTTTACCTTGCGGGCGATTTCCACGACCGCCACGAGGTCTGCCGACACCGCGACCCATTCGCCCGCGGAAGCGCCGTTGAACCGGCTGGCGTCGGAGTCGTCGCGCCACGTGCTCAGCGCCCGGTCGATCCGTGCAAGCACCGCCTCGATCTCGCGATGCGCCTCGCCGGCGGTCATCCCCGGCACGCCGCGGGCGAGCGTCACGCGGTAGGTCGTGCCCATCGCCGGGCCGGCGAGCGTGATTGCAGTGTCCTCGCCCGCAGCCGCACATGCGCCACTCATCACCGCAAAGAAGATCGCGGCGCGGATCATCGTGGCCACCAATGCGCCGCCGCCGCGACAGCGAGACAGGCCATCATGACGCCGTCGCGCCACGTGAGCCGGTCGGAACGGCCATGCAGCCGGAGATGGTCGAGCAGGGCTCCCGTGGGGCAGGCGTGGCGGCAATAGGCCATCGGATAGAAGCCGCTCGCCACGAGGCTGACGACGAAGATCACGAGGGCGGCGATGCCGGCCACCGTCGGCAGGTAGCCGTCGAAGGGCTCGATGTCGACGAGCGCGAGCGGCAGGTGGAGCACGGCCGTGAGGATCGCCAGGCCGAGCAGCGCCCAAGGCAGGAATGTAAGCCAGGGCCGCAGCCGTTCGGGAATCGCGCGCTTCGGCTGCACAAACCGCACGAGCAGCTGCTGCGCTGCACCATGCGGGCAGAGATGCGAACAGTAGACGTTGCGGCGGGTCGTCACCGGCAGCACGACCGCGGCGATGCCAAGCGCGAGGAGCACGACGGCGCCCCGCGGCACGCCCGCCTGCGACCATCCCCACAGCTGCGCCTGCGAGAGGAGCGCCCCAGCCCCAAACCCGAGATACAGGAGCACGGCGATCGGCAGGGCGAGCCGCCCGAACCACGTGCCGCGCAGCCGGGTGAACGCCGTGACGATTGCGGTCGCGATCACGCCGAGGCCGCCCAGCCGGGGGCCGTCGAGGTCGCGCAGGAGTCCGCCGACGAGACCCGATTCCTTCCGCCCGCGTTGATGGGCCAGCTGGTGGCTCGCAGCCTGCACGATGCCCCGTGCCACGGCCTGACTCGTCATCGTGGCGCCGCTCACCCCCTCGATTCCCGTGTCGAGCGGATCGATGCCGGCGAGTTCCTCGAACGTCATGCCGCGATAGACCCCGCGAAACGCCTCGTCGTCGCGGACGTAGCCCACATAGGGCTCGTTGTCGTAGCTCTCGAGCACCAACACGCCTGCCACGCGGCCTGCAGGATCGAACCCGATCACGGCATCCGTGGGCCCCTGATAGCCGATCGTGCGGTCGGCCGCCGGACTTGTTCGCAGCGCCCAGCCGAGCGGAATCCGGTCGGCCGCCAGCACGCGGATCACGGCCGGGTCGCCCACATCGGGCTCGATCGCGATGGCGTCGGCGAAGATCTTTTCGAGGTCGTCGAGCGACGGCGTTTTTTCGAACCGGCCGGCTCCGGCCTCGCCGCCGAGCCGCAGGGCGAGCGCCTCCGCGATCGCCATGCAGGTGAGCGTCGAACCAGCGACGGCGTCGGGCTTCGATGCACCCCCGGTCCCAAGATCGTCGAGCGACTTTCCGGCGAACGACTTCAGAAATCCCGGATCCCGCTCGATCGCCGCCACGTGGTCGCGGGTGTCGCGGCTCGCGAGGATTTCGACGCCGGCCACGCGCAGGCCCGAGTCGCACACGACGAGCAGGTCAGTCGGCCCGGAGAAACCGATCGCAGCGTCGCCCGCCGGCGACGTCTTGAAGACCACGCCCACCCGTTCGCCCGCCGCGTCGACTAGATCGAGCCCGCCGGCAACCGCCGGAGAATCGCCGCCGATCGCCGCCGCCTCCGGGAGATGCCGCTGCACCCGCCCGATCGGCAGCGCGTCGAGCGTCGCCGCCTGCTGCCGGCCGAGGAATGCGACGTGTTCCACGTGCACGAGCCACACGATCGCCGCCACCACGGCGAGGCGACCGCCGTGCGTGAGCAGGCGACGAACTCGGGAGTGGTCGGATGCACGCATGCCCCATACTTTATGCGAAAAGCCGCCTGGCCGTTGATTGACGCATTGCCATCTCATGCGTATGCTTTTCCATATGAAAACGACGCTTTCGATCAGCGACGCCACGATGCGGGCCGTGAAGCGCGAGGCCGCCCGCCGGGGGCAGACGATGTCGGAACTCGTCGAGTCGGCGCTGCGACAGGCGCTCGGGCAGTCGCGGCCCGTGAAGAAACTGCCGCCGTTGCCCGTCCATGCCAGCGGTGGCGTCCGCGTGGACATCTCCGACCGCAAAGCCCTCTACGACGCGATGGGGCGGTAGCGTGTTCGTCATCGACACGAACGTGCTGGTCTACGCGATCGATCGCGACGCTGCCGACCATGAGGCCTGTCGCGGCATCGTGGAGCGATGCCGGGCGCAGGCGGAGCCGTGGTATCTGACCTGGGGCATCGCCTACGAGTTTCTCCGCGTCACCACCCACCCGACGATCTTCCGTCACCCGCTCGCAGTGAAAGATGCCTGGGCGTTTCTCGAGGCTGTGTTCGCGTCGCCCGGCCTGGGCATGCTCGTCGAGACCGAGCGGCATGCGCATGTCGCGGCCGAAGTGCTCGCCGAGATTCCAGGTGTCGCCGGCAATATCGTCTTTGACGTCCACACCGCAATTCTGATGCGAGAGAACGGCGTGCGGGCCATTTATACGCACGACAGCGATTTCAACCGCTTTGCCTTCATCGACGTGCTCGATCCCGCCACGGGCCACCGGCGCTCCTCAGCCCGGCGCCGCCGCTGAGACTGGCTTCGCCGGTGTGGCGGGCGGCACCTCGGCCGGCAATTCGATCGGCGCCTTGGGCGACTTTCGCCGGGCCTTGCCGGGGAGCTTCAGGAGCTCGTCCATCTCGGCCCAGTGCTTTCCATGCACGCCCCGCGGTGTCGTGCCGTGCTTGATCGCCACGCTCGCCGCCTTGCCGACGACCTCGCCCATCATCCCGCAGGTCTTCATCACCCGAACGGTGCCAATCGCCTCGTGCGTGACGGAGATGCAGCGGCCCGCCATGAAGAGGTTTTCGACGTCCTTCGAATAGAAGCAGCGGTAGGGGACCGGATAGCCGAAGTTCCGGTCGATCCGCCTGTCGTGCACGGCGATCGAGATGAACGGGTTGTCGGGGAACTTCTGGGCGTATTCCTTTTTCGGATAGTGGAGATCGATCGACCAGGTGGAAGGGACGCAGCCGTCGGGAAACTCCTTCTTCGAAACGATGTCGTCCTGCGTGAGCACCACGTCGCCGAGGATCCGCCGGCTCTCCCGCGGCCCGCCCACGAAGGCCACCCACGTAAGCACGGCATTGGAATGCTTCGCGGCGCCGTCGCCATTCTTCATCGCGTTCCAGGCGCCGTAGACCGCCCGCAGGTTCCAGTCGCGGATGCCCTCCGCGTCGCCGATGGGATCCTTGTCGTAGCCGCTCTCCCAGAACCATTCGGCGTG
>CAZPEM010000181.1:3130-5312 GCA_964585575.1 uncultured Chitinophagaceae bacterium | reverse complement strand
ACTCGGCGTGTCGTGGGCGTCATCGTCAACGCCGTCGACGACCATCTTGGCAAGGCCGACCAACTAACTGTGCGATGGACGCTCGAAACACTGGAGCTACTCCGGGCCTTGCTCTACGAGGCACGCTCGGGCGGCCGGGCTGTTGTGCTCACGAGCGATCATGGTCACGTCCTCGACCGCGGATCGACTGCCCGCGTCAGTAGCGACGGCGGGGCCCGGTGGCGGCCGACGGGCGGAGGGCCATCGGCACCTGATGAGTTGGCATTCCGCGGCAACCGTGTGCTCGTTCCCGGTGGCGAACTCGTCACCACGTGGAGCGAGAGTGTGCGGTACATCGCCACGGCGAACCGGGGCTACCACGGCGGCGTGAACCCGCAGGAAATGGTCGTGCCTATCGCGGTGCTGATTCCCGCGGAAGACAAAACGGAACCCACTGGCTGGCAGGCTGCGCCGGAGGCGACTCCATCGTGGTGGGACGAGTCGGCAGGCCAACACGTAGCACCCGTCTCGCCCGTGGATACGGTGGCTGAGCAGCCGACTACCCCGCCAGTCGGCACTCTCTTCGACAAGCACCGCGAAGAGCCTGTACAGGTGCCGGTGCCGCGGCCGCGCGTCGCGCCGGAGCCAGCCATCTCGACGGTCACGATCCCGAGTTGGCTCGACGAGTTGTTCACCACCCCCGACTTCGCCGCTCAACGCAAACTGCTCGCACGCGCCTATGCCGGCGACGACCTCTTCAAGCAGCTGCTGGCCCAGCTCGATGCTCGTGGTGGCCGCATGACGAAGCCTGCTCTTGCCCGGGCTCTGGCCTATCCACCGTTCCGCATGTCGGGGCTTTTGACGCAGGCCCAGCGACTCTTCAACGTCGACGGCTATCCCGTGATTACAGTCGATATGGAGAGTGACACGGTGTCGTTCGAGAGGCGGACGCTTCTGGTGCAGTTTGGAATCTCGGACACAGGAAGCGACCAGCCATGACGATCAGCCGCGCACGGGCCAGCGAGATCATCGACGCCTTGCGGCGGGGCACAGTCCCCCGCGCGAGCCTCGATGCGTTCTGCGTTGGCCTTGAACGATTCGAGCCGGCCGTCGATGCCGACCTCGAAGCCGTGGCGTCCGGACGGGGCGTCTTCAAGGCCGTGCGAGGTGATTACGGCTGCGGAAAGACGTTCTTCACCCGCTGGCTGGCCGATCGGGCCCGCCGGAAGGGTTTCGTCACGAGCGAGGTGCAGATTTCGGAGACCGAGACGCCCCTCCACAAGCTCGAAACCGTGTACCGGCGGCTCATGGAGCGGCTCGCAACGACGGACACGCCCGAGGGTGCGCTGCGCAACGTCGTGGACGGCTGGTTCCACGTCCTCGAAGAAGATGTGCTGGCAGAGGGTGGAAATATCGACGAGAAGGCGCTCATTGCTCGCACGAATGCCCTGCTCGAAACCCGGCTTGCCGCAGTGAGCAATCAGGCGCCCCTCTTCGCCGCTGCCATCCGCGGGTATCGGCAGGCAAGCGTGGCGGGGGATCGCGGCACGGCCGACGGACTGCTGGCGTGGGCAGCCGGCCAGCCGCACGTCGCAGCCACGGCCAAGCGGGTGGCCGGCATCAAGGGCGACCTCGATCACTTCGGCGCCTTCGGCTTCTTGCAGGGCGTCCTCACCATGCTCCGGGATGCTGGACATGCCGGGCTTTTTGTCGTGCTCGATGAGGTGGAGACGATTCAGCGGGTTCGGTCGGATGCCCGCGACAAGAGCCTCAACGCCCTTCGGCAGCTCATCGACGAGGTTGAGGGCGGCCGCTTTCCCGGCCTACTGCTCCTCATCACCGGCACGCCTGCCTTCTACGACGGCCCGCAAGGCATCCAGCGGCTCGAACCGCTCGCGCAGCGGTTGCACGTGGACTTCCAGACTGATGCGCGATTCGACAACCCCCGGGCCGTTCAGATGCGGCTGCCGCCCTTCGATATCGACCGGCTTGCCAAGGTGGGTGCGAAGGTTCGGGACATCTTCGCGTCGTGTGCTGCCTCCCCGGATCGCATCACCGGAACGTGCAACGACGCCTTCATCCGCCGGCTCGCAGAGGGTGTGGCGGGCAAGCTTGGCGGCAAGGTCGGTATCGCCCCTCGCATCTACCTCAAGAAGCTCGTGGCCGACGTTCTGGACCGGGTCGACCAGTTCGCCGACTTCGA
>CAZPEM010000181.1:0-3030 GCA_964585575.1 uncultured Chitinophagaceae bacterium | reverse complement strand
TCAAGAAGCTCGTGGCCGACGTTCTGGACCGGGTCGACCAGTTCGCCGACTTCGATCCTCTGGCCCACTACACGCTGACGCTCGCAGAGACCGAACTGAACCCAGTGGAACGCGAGGCAGCCGGCGCCGGGGGCGTCGATGACATCTCGCTCGAACTGTGAGCAACTTCGATCTCCTGCATCCGGCGCTACAGCACCACATCGTCAACTCTCTGGGCTGGCGGGAGCTGCGACCATTCCAAGAAGCCGTGATCCCGCGACTTCTCGCCGGTGAGCACCAGATCGTGCTGGCCCCCACGGCAGGCGGCAAGACCGAGGCCGCCGCGTTTCCAGTGCTCTCGCGGATGCTGTCGGAGGAGTGGCAGGGGTTGTCGGTGATCTACCTCTGCCCCATCAAGGCCCTGCTCAACAACCTTGAGACCCGCTTGGCTCGGTATGCCGGTCTGCTGGGGCGCCGCGCATCGCTCTGGCACGGCGACACCTCCGCGGGCGCCCGACGCAAGATCGCCCTCGATCCTCCCGACATTCTCCTGACGACCCCTGAGTCGCTGGAGGTGATGCTCGTATCCAGCCGCATCGACGAGGAGCGGCTGTTCGGCAACCTGCAGGCGTTCGTCATCGACGAAATTCACGCCTTCGCCGGTGATGACCGGGGATGGCATCTGCTCTCGGTGCTGGAGCGGGTCAGCCGTCTGGCCGACCGCGATGTTCAGCGGATCGGCTTGTCGGCCACGGTGGGCAATCCCGAGGCACTGTGCGACTGGTTGGCTGGCTCGTGCAGTGGTCCGCGACGTGTCTATGCACCAGAGGCATCGAGCGCAGCCCCTGCCGACATCACCCTCGACTACGTGGGCTCAATCCCCAACGCCGCAATCGTGATCTCTCGGCTCCACCGAGGGGAGAAGCGGCTGGTGTTCTGCGAGAGTCGTTCCCGCGCCGAGGAACTGGGGGCTGAACTCACGCGGCTCGGTACTACCGCCTTCGTGACCCACAGTTCGCTCTCGGTCGATCAGCGGCGACAGGCCGAAGATGCGTTCGCCAACCGTGAAAACTGTGTGATCGTCGCCACGAGCGTGCTCGAATTGGGCATCGACGTCGGCGATCTTGACCGGGTGATCCAGATTGACGCCCCCGGCCGGGTCGCGAGCTTCCTCCAGCGTATGGGCCGGACGGGGAGGCGGTCGGGCACGACGCGCAACTGCCTCTTCCTCGCCACCAACGAGAACGGGCTCCTACAGGCGGCGGCGCTCATCGACCTCTGGCGAGATGGCTACGTCGAGCCGATCGAGCCACCGCCCCTGCCGTTCCACGTGCTCGCGCAGCAGCTCATCGCTCTGATCTTGCAAGAGCGGGGCATCGGCAGGACCGCGTGGCGGGACTGGATCGGCAGGATGCCGGGTTTTGCCAACCTACCCACTGACGATGTCGAGGCGGTCATCGCCGCGATGCTCGAAGAGACGATCCTCTGGGAAGACGCTGGCATCTTGAGCATGGGGGAAGCCGGCGAGCGGGAGTATGGCTGGCGGAACTACATGGAGGTGATGAGCGTCTTCCTGACGCCACCGTTGTTTCAGGTGCGCTACGGGCGGCGGGAACTCGGGCTCGTGGACAGCTCGTCGTTCATCCCGAGAGGCCGGGGAGCGCCGGTCATCCTGTCGCTTGGCGGACGCCCGTGGCTCCTGCGCAACGTCGATTGGCAGCATGGCATTGCCTACGTTGAGCCTGCAGCCGACGCAGGGCGCTCCCGGTGGCGCAGCCCCGGAGTCGGTCTTGGCTTCACGATGTGCCGCCGTGTCCGTGACCTTCTAGCGACCGATGTTGAGCGAGAGTGGTGGTCTCGGCGAGCCCGAGACACCCTTGCCGAAGCTCGGCTCGAATACCCGTGGCTTACGACCGAAGGAACCGCCGTCACGGCCGAGCCGAATGGGGAGTTGTGCTGGTGGACGTTCGCTGGCCGAGCAGTGAACGCGAGCCTCTCTACTGCACTACAGAGCCAGCTCGAAGGCAAAATCAGCCACGACAACTACGCCGTGAAGATCGAGACCGGGGCCACAATGGCTGAGATCGAGCCGCTGGTCGTCGCGTTGCGACGTGCAGCCCCGGAGACGCTGCTTCCCACGATCGACGCTGACGCCATCACCGCTCTCAAGTTCTCTGACTGCCTGCCCCCCACACTTGCCCAGCGCATGCTGCAGGTCAGAGCGATGGATATGGCGGGGCTCCGTGCCGTGATGCGGGAACCGGTGCGCTTCGTCGCACTTCAGTCGTAACTACAACCGACGAACACACACACGCAGGAGTCCGCAGTAATGCCCGAGAGCATCGTCCGCGTTCTGTGTGAGGGTGAGTTCATCGAATGCGTACGACGCCGTTTGGTTTCCCTGCCCGATGGCCGCGACGCCGTGCTGTACGCGGGACTTTTGTTCCCGATCCGCCAGCCCGGGTCATACATCGAGGTGTCGGGGGACCGGCACATTTTGGAAGAGGTGGTGTCGCTTGAGTCTGGCGCGCCGGTTAACCACACGATTCGTCTGTACATAGATGACTCGGGAAGCTCCGCGCGCTTGATGGTCGACGGCGATGCGGTAGTCCGGGACTGGTTGGCGGACCGGCGGCAGCGCCTCGCGGCGCAAGGCAAGGTGTTGGCCGCCGGTGACCGGCTGGTTCGGATTCCGTCAGGCTTGATCAGGATTCTCGATCGGGACCTTGCGGCAGCTGGGATTCCCAAGGTCGATGAGCGGGGCCGCCGGCTCGACGTGCACGCGATGCGCACCACGTTCAACACCCAGCTGGCGGTCGCCGGCGTCGACCCGCGGACGGCGATGGCGGCGATGCGGGTTTCGTCGCTAGACCTTGTGCTGAAAACCTACGCCGACGAGAAGCACCTCGACGTCGCGAAGGCGGTCAACTCGCTGCCAGCTCCACCCACGCCTTCCCCGATGCTGGAGGCTGTGGGTTCGACGCCCCCGTCGAGCGCCGTTGTACCAATTGTTGTACCAACTTCAGGGAACGGGGGTGCTTTGGAGGGTTC